>CAJTCH010000007.1 GCA_910574715.1 Lachnospiraceae bacterium
TCATAGGATACCTTGTCGATGGAGACGGTAGAATCCTTATTCACTTTCCTTGTAATGCGGTTCAGGAAACATTCCTCCAGCCATTCCCTGGACGCAGGTGTCCGTATGGAAGCGCGGGTCATGCGACCGGGAGAAAGAACTTCCTTTTCCACGATACCGTGAATGGAGCGAGATCGAGCGCCATCATCTACAGCCTGGTAGAAACGGCAAAAGCGAACAACCTAAACGTGTTCCAATACCTTTACACACTGTTGCTTTACATGCCGGACTATAGACAGGAGCCCGCAGGTGTGGAAGCAATGATGCCGTGGAACGACTTTATAAAGGAACGATGTTCCAAGGTGATGGACACGGAAACAGAAACACCGGAGAACCGGGGGCAGATACCGTTCTGATAGCTGCCCCTTATTTGTGATGAAAAAATAATCACTGATAAAAAGCTATATTCGTTTATAGTTCCAGGATTCTATGGAGCCTTTCCAGTTTTGAACTTATAATTCTTATATACTTCGGTTCATTAAGAACTTGATTATAAACAAATCTTGAATCACATCATTCACTTGTCAGTCAAAAAGATTATCCCACAGATTTTAGAATATGTAAAACCGGTAGGTTATTCATCGCTTACTTTGTTTCCGGGCTTGGGGAGGAAAGCGGCACGGGAGGGTTTGGGAGCACCGGGGAGTGATAAGGGAAAGTACAGAAAAAGGATGGAAAGCGGCACAACCCTTTCGGGAGGCGCCGCTTCTGCAATCAGAACTGTTTTAAAATGTCGTGATGGCCCACGTCCACCAGGATAATCATTTTGTCGCCCTCATAGTACCAGATAATGCGGATGTCCATGTTGACGCTGCACTCGAAAAGGTCCGTGGTGCCCTGGATCCGTTTGGTGCGCAGCGACGGGTGGGAGGGGTTCTGCGCCAGGAGTTCCAGTTTGTTTTTTAGCTGTTTCTTTTCCTGGGCGGTGAGCCCCTTGAAATGCTTCTGGAACCGTGGCGTGAAGGTAAATTCGTATGCCATCAGTCTGCCTCCAATTTATCAAACAGGGCGTCCACGCTGTCAAAGACGGGCTGTTCCCCGGAGGCCAGTTTCGCTTTTACACCGCTGATTTCCTCTTTCAGCTCATTCAGGTATTTTTTCGGATAGACGGCAACTGGCATGAGGCAGATGGAGCCGTCCTTTTCAAAGACATCCAGTTTGTCGCCTTCTGACAGGCCGAGTTTTACAATGATTTCCTTTGGGATTGTGATCTGTGCCTTTTGGCGGAGTTCCGCAAGCATAATATCAGCTCCTTTCCTGTGCCCGTAGTCTTGGGGCATATGGGTATTGGTGTATGGTTTTAAAGTGAGAAATTCCAACTTTCTTACTTTTAGTATATCCACTTTGCCGGGAATATGCAAGAGGGCAGAAACGTTTACAAATAAAATGCGGTTAGGAATTTCGGATTAAAAAGTGCTGGGGAATGAGAACACTGCCAGGCAAGTACAATTCTTGGTTTTTCGCCGGTATATGGATTGGGTATATCCGGGAGATTGACGGATAGAATAAAAAAGAGCGGCCGTGTGACCGCTTTACCTTTTGGTATTCAATTCCTTCATAATGCCGAGGATGTATTCAAATGACCGGGAATCCAACTGCCTTGCCTGTGCGATAAATTCCTTTAAGGCTTCCGGGTTGGCGTTCACTTCGTCAAAAAATTCCTGCGGCGTCACGCCCAGGTATTCGCAGATATAGAAAAAGGACGGCATGGAGGGAAGTGATTTTTTGGCGAGATCGAGCGCCATCATCTACAGCCTGGTAGAAACGGCAAAAGCGAACAACCTAAACGTGTTCCAATACCTTTACACACTGTTGCTTTACATGCCGGACTATAGACAGGAGCCCGCAGGTGTGGAAGCAATGATGCCGTGGAACGACTTTATAAAGGAACGATGTTCCAAGGTGATGGACACGGAAACAGAAACACCGGAGAACCGGGGGCAGATACCGTTCTGATAGCTGCCCCTTATTTGTGATGAAAAAATAATCACTGATAAAAAGCTATATTCGTTTATAGTTCCAGGATTCTATGGAGCCTTTCCAGTTTTGAACTTATAATTCTTATATACTTCGGTTCATTAAGAACTTGATTATAAACAAATCTTGAATCACATCATTCACTTGTCAGTCAAAAAGATTATCCCACAGATTTTAGAATATGTAAAACCGGTAGGTTATTCATCGCTTACCTTATGTTTTGTTGAAGTTCGGTTAGGAGTTTAGTATAATAAAAACAGTCAGAAAGAACCGGCTGAGAAATGTTTTTAGAGAGCAGATATTTTGCAGGAGATATTCTGTACGGGCAAGAAAGGTGGTGAGCGCCCATTGAAGGCAGATACGATTACAAAAGATTATATATCGGACACAAATGTGTTCGCAGATGTATTTAACTATTACATTTATGGTGGAGAGCAGGTAATTTCACCGGAGCAGTTGGAGGAACGGGACCCTACAGAGATTGCACTTCCATATGGTGCGGATGGGGCAGTGTTCCGGTTCAGAAATTCCGTGATGCGCAGAAGTTGTGTACAGTTATGACAGATGGGAAACTGGAATATGTCATTTTTGGCACAGAGGCTCAGGCAAAAATTCACAATGCGATGACGGTCAGAAACAATCTATACGACGCACTGGAATATGCCGGACAGGTTACGGAAGCTGCAAAATCCCATCGTAAGGAGTTGAAGAAAGAAAAAGAGGAAAGATTGGAGAAGAAATTTCTAATGAAGAGAAGAAAAGCCTGACTTCTGATGAATTCCTGAGCGGTTTTTGGGATGATGACAGGCTGATACCTTCAGTGACCGTAACAATTTATTTCGGGTCGGATGAATGGACGGGACCGAGAAGTTTATTTGATATGATGGAAGTGAAAGACCCGAGAATACTGGCATGCATGGACAACTATCATCTAAGGCTGATTGCACCGGCTCAGATGTCAGATGAAGAGATCATGAAATTTAGGTCTAGTCTTCGGGAGGTTCTTTTGTTTATTAAACACTCCAAAAATCCGGAGAATTTAAACTGGATACTTAAAGATAACGAACAGCGGTTTAGGGAAATGGAACGCAGAGCAGTAGATGTGATTGAGGTAATCACAAATACTGGATTAAAATATGAAGAAAGTGAGATGAAGATTGACGTGTGTGAAGCGATACAGAAAATGAGAGAAGAATCAGAGAGACAAGGGGAACTCAATGGAGAATTAAAAAAAGCACAGGAAGATGCCAGAAACTTTTACAACTTAGGAGTTGATATAGAGACTATAGCGAAAGGTGTAGGTTATGCTGTGGATGTTGTGAAAGGGTGGATAGGTTTATCGCCTGATATGCAGTAAATCTGCAAAAAGCAGTAACTCATGGAAAAATAATCCTTCGGTGTGCGACCGTGTCGAAGGTATAGCACACGGCTGTTAACCGTGGGGTTGTTGGTTCGAGCCCAACTCGGGGAGTTTGAAAAAGCCCGTAAACATCAAGGTTTACGGTGATAAGGAAGTAATTTTAGATTAGGCGGTATAGCCCCGATTATAAGGGCTGTACCGTCCTTGCGATTTCCTATGCACCTTGCCGTTTCGGTTGCGTGGCAGAAAGGAAATTGATTTCACCTACAAAATTGAAAACAATATCTACTTTCTGTACCCGTTTCCCGTCTACCTTGTCTGGCGCATGGACTATGATTTTTTTGATAAATTCATTGACGATTGCGGGGGTGAGTTCCTTTATCCCCACATACTTGCGGATAATCGCGGCGAAGCTGTCAAAATCGCTCTTGCTCTGTTCGTAGGTATAGACTTCCTGCTGTTTGCCTTGACCTTTTCTTCCAGTTCCCGCTGTTCTGCTTCATACTCTGCGGACAGCTTCAAAAACCTGTCATGGCTGATTGCGCCGCTTATGTCGTCCTCATAAATCCGCTTGAAAATACGGTCAAGTTCTACAATCCGTTTTTTAGCCTGTCTGGCAAATATGGGAAAATGGCTCAAACAGATTGACGAGTGGATGCGGAGACGAATCCGCATGGTATTTTGGAAACGCTGGAAAAGGGTGAAGACAAGATATCATAATCTGGAAAAGCTGGGAATCAGCCATTCAAACGCAGGGATACTGGCAAATTCAAGAAAAGGCTACTGGCGAATAGCCGGAAGCCCAATTCTAAATACCGCACTTTCTAACGAGCGATTGGAGAAGGACGGATTTCAATATTTCTTTTCTTACTACAAATCTGTTACAGCGTAAACTGAGGAACCGCCGTGTACCGGACGGTACGCACGGTGGTGTGAGAGGTCGGTAGGTGAATTAACCACCTACCTCCTACTCGATTTTAAAACTGCCGATAGAAGTGTGTTGTTTGTTTACTGGCAGCGTGCGGTTAAATACGGTACTGCGCAGTCAAATATTCAGAACATGTTAAAATAATTCGCTGTTAGTTCCGATTACAATTCGCCGTTCAACAATTTAGAAGGATTTCATTTTATTTATAATGCCGTACTTTCAAGAAGAGCTAATGTGGTAGATTCTCCTTACGCAAGTTCTGCTCGAAAATTAAGAAAATGTCAGACGAAAAAGAGCAGGTGGATAGATGTATAGAAGAATTAAAGGATAAATTAGATAAACAATATCCCTCATATATTGATTTTAAAAATAAATTTATTCAACTTAAGTATTCGAAACAAGGTACACCAGATAATATGAAAGTCAAATACATTATTAATAAGATGTATTGATATTTTACGAATGGAAAAGAAGAAATCTTTCCAGATAATGGTAGCATTGAACATATACTTCTTGAAAGTTCTGGAGAAAGGGCATTAAACATCGGAAATTTAATTTTGTTAGAAATTAAATTGAATAATAATGCAGGTCAAGCCACTTACGCAGATAAGAGACAAAAGTATTATTTGGAATCTAATTATGATTGGGTTAAGAATTTTATTGATGAACATACATCTTGGACAGAAGAGGATGTTCTTGTAAGAGCAAAAAATATGACATATATATTATCATAAAATTCTTGAAAGGAATTAGAAAGAGGTTAAAAGGTGCGTTTAAAATTGAGTATGCGAACGCGCTCGTTGGTAGGCAGGCTGCTATTAATCGTGGTAATGTTGGTTCAAGTCTAACTCAAGGAGTTAGGGAGAGCCAGTAGACATCAATGTTTGCAGATTTTTACGTTATAGAGAGTGAGAAACAGAACTTAAAACAGGCATAATACTGTGAATCAGAATAGAGATAGAGAAAAATAGATTGAGAGAATTTAGAGGATATGATAATATATTTGTAAAGAAAATAAAATATTGCTTTGATTGAGTTTATAAGTGAGGTGAGAGTGATTAATCAAGAGGAATCAAGAACTGTTACATTTACACTGGGAGATATGATATTTGAATATGATGAACGAAAGAATGAGTATAATATTGAGCATCATGGTATATCTTTTAAACAGGCTGCCCGAGTGTTTTTTGATTATGATAGGATTGAACTGTATGATGAAGAGAATAGTGAAGTTGAAGATCGTTATGATACAATAGGGGATTTATCGGTGGGATACGCGAATATTTCTTCAGGAGGAACTGTAATCGGAAATATAGGTTCATTTATGGGAGAAATAAATGATATTATATTTGTTGTTTATACAGAGAGAGTGCAAATTGATGGGGATGAAGAAAAAACAGATGTTACGAGATTAATATCTGCCAGATTTGCAACAAATTTTGAAAGGGGGCTGTATTATGGTAAATACTAATGGAATGACGAAGGAAATGATTGAATCTCTTGCTTTTTCGGAGGATGAAAAGGCTTCTCTTGCGGAGGCAAGAAAGAGACCAGTTGTTTTTGATGAAGATTGTCCAGAGACAACTCCAGAGAGGGCTCTGAAATTCAGGCGTGTTAATCCGCCGAGAAGTCGCATAGAAAAAGGGGCGTAAAAATTCATATTTCTTCGGTGTGCGAACGCCCCCGTTGGTAGAGCACACGGCTGTTAACCGTGGGGTTGTTGGTCCGAGCCCAACTCGGGGAGTTTGAAAAGTCCTGTAAATATCAAGGTTTGTGGTGATAGGGAAGTAATTTTAGATTAGGCGGTATAGCCCCAATTACAAGGGCTGCACCGTCTTTTTGATTTCCTATGCGCCTTGCCGTTTCGGTTGCGTGGCAGAAAGGAAATTGATTTCCCCTACAAAGTTGAAAACAATATCCACTTTCTGTACCCGTTTCCCGTCCACTTTTTCCGGCGCATGGACTATGATTTTCTTGATAAATTCATTGACGATTGCGGGGGTGAGTTCCTTTATCCCCACATACTTGCGGATAATCGCAGCGAAGCTGTCAAAATCACTTTTGTTCTGTTCGTAGGTATCGATTTCCTGTTGGTCTGCCTTGACCTTTTCTTCCAGTTCCCGCTGTTCCGCTTCATACTCTGCGGACAGCTTCAAAAATCTGCCATGGCTGATTGCGCCGCTTATGTCGTCCTCATAAATCCGCTTGAAGATACGGTCAAGTTCCGCTATACGCTTCCTTGCCTGTCCGACTTCACGTTTCCTGCGCTTCATTTCCTTTTCCATTTCGGCAGAGCGTTGTGCGTACATCATTTCATGGAAAGCCATGATGTCATCAAAGAAAAGGGCAGTCACGTCAAATATCCTGCTCCATACGATTTGCTTCAACACTTCCTCGCGGATAAAATGAGCCGTACAGCTTCCCGTATTGCTCTTGTACTTTGCACAGCGGTAATGGTCTTGTGAACCGTTAAAACTTCTGCAAGTGGCGAAATGTAATTTACTCCGTAAGCGATGAATAACCTACCGGTTTTACATATTCTAAAATCTGTGGGATAATCTTTTTGACTGACAAGTGAATGATGTGATTCAAGATTTGTTTATAATCAAGTTCTTAATGAACCGAAGTATATAAGAATTATAAGTTCAAAACTGGAAAGGCTCCATAGAATCCTGGAACTATAAACGAATATAGCTTTTTATCAGTGATTATTTTTTCATCACAAATAAGGGGCAGCTATCAGAACGGTATCTGCCCCCGGTTCTCCGGTGTTTCTGTTTCCGTGTCCATCACCTTGGAACATCGTTCCTTTATAAAGTCGTTCCACGGCATCATTGCTTCCACACCTGCGGGCTCCTGTCTATAGTCCGGCATGTAAAGCAACAGTGTGTAAAGGTATTGGAACACGTTTAGGTTGTTCGCTTTTGCCGTTTCTACCAGGCTGTAGATGATGGCGCTCGATCTCGCTCCATTCACGGTATCGTGGAAAAGGAAGTTCTTTCTCCCGGTCGCATAGGATTTTGCGCATCGTTCCGCCCGGTTATTAGAGATCTCACATCTCCCATCCAGCAGGTAGTTGCCCAGAAGCTCCTTATGGTTAGCCGCATAGTTTACCGCTTTTTCCAACAGGCTTCCGCCCAGCGGCTCTACCGTTGCAAGCCAGGACCAGAAACTGTCCCAGACAGGGACTTCCAATTCCAGGCGTTTGTTCTTACGTTCTTCCGGAAACATGGCTTTTAGTGTCCGTTCTATACGAAAAAGTTTGTTGCAATAGCAAAGTCCGATCTCTGCCGGAATCCTCTTGTCCTCCTTTGCCTTTTCCGGGTCAGCCGCATCTTCCGGGATTTCTTCCGGTGAGTTGATGTCCAGCAGTTTTATTTTTTTTCGGCGGGCTGCCGGAACTGCTTCGAAAAAATACCTCCGGCAATGCGCAAGACAGCATACCAGGATCACATTCTCTACACTGTTGTATCCGGTATAGCCATCGCATTCCAGCAGTCCGCAGAACCCTTCCAGAAAGTTTTTCGCATAATTCCCTGCTCTCCCGGGCTGATAATCATAAAGGATGATGGGCGGGAGGCCATCATTTCCTGTGAGATAGATCCACATATATGAGGTAGAAGTCGCCGTCCGCCCCTCCTCATGGAGAACCTGACAGACAGTTTCATCCGCATGGAGGAGGTCACGCTTGACAAGATATTCATGGAGCCGGTCATAAACAGGCTCAAAATATGTCAGCGCGCATTTGATACACCAGTTAGAAGTCGTTTCCCTGGCAAGCGGGGCTCCCATTTGGAGCCAGTCCATTTCCTGGCGGTAGAAGGGAACCGAATTCAGGAACTTCTGATACATTACAAAAGCAGCCATAGATGGTGAAGCCGGGCTGTACGCCAGCAAAGCAGTCGGTACCGGCGCTTTGACGATCGTGCCTGTATCTTCCTCACGGCAGACCGGACATGCAAGGACTTCACACATGTATTGGATCCGTTCTACCTTTGCGGGGGTGATCCGTAGTTCTTCTCGCACAAACTGCCACGCGATCGTCTCCATCACAGTATCACAATCCGGACAAAGCCTCTGGTCTTCCCGCAGCGCACTTCCCTGACCGGCAGATTTTTATAGAGTTCTTCCCGTTTGGCTTTCGGTTTACGGCGGGCATGGCTGCGGACAGTGGATTTCCCCGCCTCCTCTTCATTCTCCGCCTCCTCCGGGACCCTGCCAGCGGCCCGTTCTCTGGAAGTACCGAAAAATTTCCTGCGGAATTCCTCAAGAGTTTCATTCAGGTTCGCAACCGTAGCGTTCAGTTCCTGAATGGTTTTTTGGAGTTCCTGGATCTGTGCGTCCTTTTCTTCAATTGTTTTATGCAGGAGTTCGATCAAATCGTCTTTATATTCCGCCACAGCCTATTCCGCCTCTCTGTTCTCGTTCCTTTTATTATAGAGGAAAACATGGCAATCCGCAAACAGGCCCGCATACGTCTGTCGGCATTTTGACGAACTCCTGATGTGTGGATAACTTCCCAAAATGCAGACTTATCCACCATCTGCCAGGATCGTTATCCACAGAAAACCTCCAGCAGGCGACTGTTTGTTGATAAGTTTCCGGAAAATCTGCGGTCCTGTGGACAGCGCTTCTTTTTCCGGCTCTGAAGGGCCTGGAAAAGATTTTTAAATTCTCTCTTTTTCACAAATGCGGCTTAGAAATCCCGTTTTCCTGATGGACGCAAGGCCCTGGGCTGGTCGATCGAGAGCCCTTCCATGAGCCAACGGTATTCCTGTCTGGTAAGCATCTTTGCTTCGGATGCGCAGCGCGGCCATTGAAAACGCCCGGAATCCAGCCTCATATAAAGCAGAACAAAACCGTTTTTATCATGATACAGTGCTTTGAGCCGGTCTGTCTTCCTGCCGCAGAAAAGATACAGTGTGTTTGCGTAAGGGTCCATCTGGTAAATATCCCGGATTATCGCCAGGAGGCCATTGATGGAAAGCCTCATATCTGTACGCCCTGTTATAAGGCAGAGCTTTGATACTCCGGAAATATCGCCTAACACAGGCTGCGCAGCGCAAGAAGGGTATTTTCATGCTGTTCACACCAGATTTTGACTTTCAAGCTGCTAGTCTTACAATCCTTGATCAGATCAAACCATTCTTGATCTGTACGTTTGATACGTTTCTGAGCCATGAAAGCTCACCTCTTCCTAATCTATTTGGAGTAAGCGTGCATAGAGCAATCGAATGATTTGATAGTCAACATGCCCTGAATACAAAAACCGGGAAATGGGGAGATGCTTCTCCAGTTAAAGAGATTATCGCACAGATTTCGGGACTTGTAAAAACGCTAGATTATTCATCGCTTACAGCAAATGGACATCCGAAGCCCTTTTTAACCTGTTGGACAATGCGGTGAAGTACACCCCGGCAGGCGGGAAAATCGCTGTGTCGGTGGTACTGTGGGAAATGTATGTGGAGATCAAAGTGGCCGACACCGGCAAGGGCATTTCCGAAAGCAATCAGGCCGCCATTTTCCGGCGCTTCTATCGTGAGGAAGAAGTACACGAACAACAGGGCGTGGGCATTGGCCTGTATCTGGCCCGCAAGATCATAACGCGGCAGGGCGGCTATATCAGAGTAGTTTCGGAGCCGGGCAGGGGTTCGGAATTTTCCATTATGCTGCCGACAAAATAGAACGCGGCGGACGGCCATTCCCGGCTGCCCGCCGTAAATTTTTTCGCAGTAGTGTGCCGATAAAGCTGCCAGTGGCAGGTTTTCGGCTGAAATGTCCGAGCGTTGTAACATTTCACCCCGGTTTTCAATGAAATTTTTTGGCCGCTGTAACATTTCGCGGACATTTGGGTTTTACAATAGCCTTATCAAATATGGAGGTGATACGCCTATGACATGGCCTTTTGAAAATGATACAAGCGCCATTACAAAAAAGTTGGCAAAACGAAACTTAAAAGCAGATAAAAGTAGAAACATCCTCATTATCATTACGATTGCCTTAGCTACCTGTTTGATAATGACAACGGCCTTGTATTTTTTTGCTTCGCAGCGAAAATCATTAAATGATGCGGCTGGGCGTTATCAGGCAATTATCAATGAAGTCGATAATGATACCATTACGAAATTAGTAAATGACGATAGGATTCAAGTGGGTGTAAGTCATTTGTTGGGTTTAGTATCTTATGGGGACTACAAATTAACCGTTCGTTCAATGGACGAAACGCTGATGAAATTAGCAAAATATCCTGATTTAGAGGGAGAATTGCCCAAATCTACAAATGAAATTGCTATCACAAAGGCGTTTCTTGATAGAGCTGGATTGTCCAAATCCATAGGCGATACTATATTGTTAAATCTGGGAGATGGAGAAAAAGATTATACCTTATGTGGTATTTTGCCTGTCGAAAATTCAAATTATTCCGTATTCGTGTCGCAGTCCTATATTGAAAACAAGATCAGCGAACCGGCATACTCCGCTTATATCCGTTTGAATGAATCTGATGGTTGGTCTAAGGCCGCTATACAAGCTGAATTATCAACATTGTGCAGAGAATTGGAAATACAGCCGGAGCAAATGCAGTTTTCAACATATTATTTTTCTCTCATTGAACAGAGAAGCAGCCAATATATCGCTGTAATAGCATTTATCAGTTTTATTATCGCTTTGGCTTGTACCCTTGTTATTTACAGTCTGTTCTATGTGTCCATAGCCAGAAAAACAAAAGAATATGGGAAACTGCGGACAATAGGGGCAACTGGAAAACAGATGAAAAAAATCGTTTTTAGAGAGGGATTCCATCTTTCCAGAATTGGTATTCCGATTGGAATATTAGCCGGTGCAATAGCGGGGTATGTCCTTGTCCCACAAGGCTGGAACACTTTAATGGTATTTGTAATTGCCGCTGTCACAGCTCTGTTTGTGTATCTATGCGTTATGATTGCTGTAATTAAGCCAGCCAAAACTGCTGCTCATGTTACGCCTATTGAAGCAGTCCGTTATATGGCGGGCAATAATGATGTAATGTCCAACAGTACAAAAGTGTTGCATCGTTCTCTATCCGCGAAAAATTTAGCTTTCCTTAATTTTGCAAGGAACAGAAAGAAAACCGCTTTAACGATCCTGTCGTTAGGGGTATGTGGAATTTTGCTGATGGCAAGCTCTGCATATTTTAATTCCATTGATCCTTTAGCGATGGCGCGCAGGAGTTTTCCTTACGGAGAAATTCGCCTTGAATTAGGCGATTACGGGCCGCAGGCACATAACAGCGAACAATATTCAGAACTCCAAAAATCAAATCTGCTCACAGAAGATTTTAGAGAATCCATTTTGGACATAGATGGTGTGGAAGAAATAAAAGAATACCAGGGCACCGTTTTGAATGTTCGTATGCCAACGGGAGATATTGAACCGGTTGTTTCAGACGCATATATGCCAAGCTCTCAAAAATTGCTTGAAGAATATTTGATTGATGGTACAGCAGATTTGCAGGAACTACTCAATAATAATGGCATTATTATTGAAAATGGCCCACAGTGGAAAGAAACTTTTGGGTGGGATGCAGCGATTGGGGACGAACTTCTGATTGAAGTTGGCGGACAAACATTGGAAGTAAAAGTAATGGGAATTGTGGACGCTGATATCCCGTATGGCGGATATGATACGCTATTTATTCCTTTAGAAATGCTGTCAAAGATCGTTCCTGTTGAAAACCTCAATTATCAATTTATTGTAGATACAGATGACAGTAAATGGGCAGCTGCAAAAGATGAAATCCAAAAGATAATTCCACCGACTTCCAGCCTCTATGTCAGTACCTTGAATGATTGGGCAGAGGCATACAACGAAAAACTATTGAATTATCGTATGCCAGTTTACATTTTTGTTATGTTTATCGGGGTTTTTGGCATTATCAATCTGCTAAACACACTGATAACAAACATCTTGACACGGAAGCGAGAACTGGGTGTTTTGCAAGCGGTTGGTTTGAGCAGTAAGCAGTTTTCAAAAATGTTATTGACAGAGGGCTTGTTCTATACATTAGGGGTGCTGCTTCTTTCCATATCATGCGGAACTCTTATCGGATATCTTCTCTGCACCGTCTTTAGTGCAATGAGTATTTTTGGAAAAGTAAGCTATCATTTTCCGACAGTTGAAATGTTCAGTTATTTTATACTGATGCTTGCTGTCCAAATGCTTTTCTCGTATTTGGCAATCCGGCAGATAAAAAAACAATCTCTGGTAGATCAAATACGGGAATTGTCATAAAAATTTTCGCAGTAGTGTGCCGATAAAGCTGCCAGTGGCAGGTTTTCGGCTGAAATGTCCGAGCGTTGTAACATTTCACCCCGGTTTTCAATGAAATTTTTTGGCCGCTGTAACATTTCGCGGACATTTTGGTTTTACAATACCCTTATCAACAGGCAGAAAGCCTTGAAAGGAGCTTTGAATATGAGCGTTTTACAGACGATTGACCTGAAAAAGCATTATTGCGCAGAGCCGAACATTACCCGCGCCCTTGACGGTGTGAACTTCTCCGTAAATGACGGTGAATTTGTGGCCGTTGTGGGAACCTCCGGCAGCGGCAAATCCACCCTGCTTCACATGATGGGCGGGCTGGACACCCCTACTTCCGGCAATGTGATTGTCCGGGACAAAGAGCTGTCGAAAATGAACGACGAACAGCTCACCATCTTCCGCCGCCGTAACATCGGTTTTATCTTCTAGAACTATAACCTTGTTCCCATCCTGAATGTGTATGAGAACATTGTCCTGCCGGTGGAGCTGGACGGGGACACGGTGGATCAGAAGTTTTTGGACGAGATCGTTCACCTGCTGGGGCTGGAAGATAAACTGAAAAATATGCCAAACAATCTCTCCGGCGGCCAGCAGCAACGTGTGGCGATTGCCCGCGCCCTGATTACCAAACCGGCTATCGTGCTGGCCGACGAGCCGACCGGCAACCTTGACAGCAAGACCAGCGCCGAGGTGCTGGGGCTTATCAAACGCACCAGCGCGGAGTTCCGGCAAACTGTCGTGATGATTACCCACAACAATGACATTGCCCGCCTTGCAGATCGGATTGTCCGCATTGAGGATGGCAGGATTGTGGAATAAGGAGGTGGCAGGCTATGACATGGCCTTTTGAAAATGATACCAGCGCCATTACAAAGAAGCTGGCAAAGAAAAGTTTGCAAAGCGAGAAGCGCCGGAATCTGATGGTAGTGATCGCCGTTGCGCTGGCGGCATTTCTGATCTGCTTTACGGGAATTGTATCTACCTCCCTGACACAAATGCAGCGCAATCAGGTTGTCGATACTTATGAGGCGGTTTGGCTGGGCGTAGAGGAAAACGACATTGAAACCCTAAAAGGAGTGCCGGAGTTTGAGCGCGTAGGCGGCTACTATATGCTCGGTGAGGAACTTTCGGAACAGGGCTATCATGCGTCCTATGTGTATTGCGACGCGCAAATGATGGAGATTACCAAGGCACAGATGAAGTTGTTAGAGGGCCGGGTTCCTGAAAAAGCAAATGAAGTTGTCGTAAGCGAATACTTTCTTTCCACCTATGGAAACAATGCCAAGATCGGGGACACTGTGACCTTAGATACCGAGAGCTTTCATGGTGATTATGTCGTTACCGGCATTATGGACAGCGTAAATGAGAAAGAAGCGAATACCTGCGCTATCATTCTTTCCAAAGCTGCCCTGACAGAATGGAAAGGGTTTGACCCGGCTGGATATCGTGCCTATGTCCATTTCAAAAACAGCGAGCAGTTGGGCGAAGAACTGATGACCTCTTATTGCAGGGAGATTGCGGAGGAATATCAGCTTCCTATGCCCAAAATGAACAGCAAGTATTTTGTCTATGCTTCTAAATCCTTTGATTTTGCACTAATGGCTGGCGTGATTGCCATTGTTCTGATCGGCGGCTATATTGTGATCCAGAGTATCTTCCGTATCTCCATCAATGACAAAATCAGGAGCTACGGGCAGCTTCGGACGATTGGTGCAACGCCAAAGCAAATCAAGCGGATTGTAAAGCGGGAGGGACGCAAACTCGGCAGTATCGGAATTTTGATTGGTACAGTGCTGGGCGTATGCGCTGGTTTTCTCCTGTTTTCCAAGGGATTTAACGCTGTTTCCTATGTGATTATGATTTCCCTGACACTCATAAGCTGCTGGTTTATGGTGTCTATTTCCATCCGTAAGCCAGTAAAGATTGCGGCAGGAATTTCCCCTATTGAAGCCGTCCGTTTTACCCCGGTGCAAAAGGACATCCGCAGCCGGAAAAAGAATATCAAGCTCAATCCTGTTTCAATGGGAATTGCGAATTTTAAGCGTGACCGAAAAAAGACCGTTGCTATTGTAACCTCATTGAGTTTGGGCGGAATTATTCTGCTTGTGGTATCTTCCATTGTATTAACGCGCTCCCCGGAAGCGCAGGCAAGGTCTTATTTTCCAGATGGAGACTATAAAATTTATTTGGATTCCGGCGAGGTGTCAAAAGAAAAAATTATGGCAGCAGGAAATCCACTGAATGAGGAATTAAAGCAGGAAATACTGGCTATTGATGGCATCACAGATGTAATTGTAAAAAGACAAGCAGTTAATACAACTTTTAAGACGGACATCAATCAGACCTCTGGAAACTGTGATATGCTGACCGACCAGAATTATGCTAAGGTTGAGGCTGCATTGACGGAGGGAACGATGCCGACAGATTCTCATAGTATCGTAATTTCACGCTCGATTGTAGATTCTTATGAAGATATGGGAGTTGGTTCAACGGTCGAAATATCTTTCAGAGAGGGGCAGTCATCCGTTCCTGTTACTATATCAGGACTATTTGGAGCAGGCACATATACCGGGCATGGTAAATTACTTATTGATGGGGCTGTTGCATTTGCACCACATGATTTGTTCCGTGAACTACACCCTGAAATTACCTCTTTTGACTATTCATGGAGTATTGTAAGTGATCCGAAGAAAGCGGACTATGTGGAAAGTGAATTAAAAAATATTGTAGCCAGCCATAGCAACCTTGCTTTAGACGAAGTGAGTACGCTGATTGAAGTTAAAAAGGCGGAAGATAGGGCAGCATTCGGGAGTATGGAGGTGCTTTCATGGCTGGTATTCCTTTTTGGTGTTATCAACCTTATCAATACGACACTCTCTAACCAGATGTCCAGAAAGCAGGAAAACAGTGTTTTGCGTTCCATCGGTCTAACACAAAAACAGCTATGTAAAATGAACATCTGCGAGGGCTTGTGCTATGCGCTCTTTGCAACATTGGCGACGCTGATCGTTGGGCTTCCGGCTTCCATCTTTGCTTGCAGAAAAATGAGCATTGCCATTTTTGCCGGAAAAGTAGTGCCATATCAATTCCCGGTTTTGGAAATGGGCCTGTTCATTCTGGTGTTGTTCGGAATGGAGATAATCTTGTCTGTATGGACCATTCGCAGACAGAAAAAGCAATCCCTGATTGAACAAATGCGGGCTATGGAATAAGCGTATAAAATTTGGAGGAATTATCTATGGATAACGATAAAAGAAAATTAACAGAAAAAGAATTAAAACGTAAAAGTGACTTTGAAAAATTCAATTCTGAAATGCAGCAAAAAGGATATAAAACGAAAAATATAATTATCAATAGACGGACAATCTATCCTTGATGTTGGAACAGGGACAGGGGTTCTTCCCAGAAATATGTACCAGTATGGGGCGAAGTGGAGGGCTACCGATATTTCGGGAAATCAAATTGAACAAGCCAAAATCCTTTCAAAAGATATGGATATAGATTATTACGTTGTGCCAACAGAAGATATAAGTTTTTGCGTCAAAACATCTGCATTCGGGCGGTCAAATATCTGCCTTTTATGAAAAAGTTATCCTGACCTTTTTTGAGCAAAAGCCCATAGTTATCTGCTTTTCCGGAAATGGTCGGGATAATCAAAAAGTCGGGATAACTACGTTACCGTTTCTACGTCTATAAGGCGTTTCCGCCACAAAAAAATGCCCGCCAAATGCGGGCTGGAAGCGATAAAAGCACAAAAAATAGAGAACGCTTTTCACGTCCTCTACTCTTTGATTTTGATAACTCCGTCAATGGCTCCCTCGATAATCGGCAAATACGGTTCGGGACACAGCTTTAATTTGTGGCCGACCCTCTGGCGCTGTTCGCTGCCCTCTGGCTCTGCTTCCGGGTGGAAGTAGCGTTCTATGGGGAGCTTGCATATCCTCGCCAGCTCATAAAGTACCGGGACGCTGGGAAGATCGCCGCTGTTTTCTATATTTGCAAGATACCGGGGATCAATACTGACTTGTTCAGCCAATGCCCTGCGGGACAATCCCAATGCTTTCCGCGCTTCTTTGATGTCCGCTCCAAGCGTTTCAAAACCGGGATATTCTGTTCCTTTCGCCATATCATTTCACCCCTTTACATTGTATAGTTCATACTATGCGCGGGGAATGACGTAATATGCACTTTTATTACAGTTTATAATTCCTGTTGTCGTGTCAACTCAAATGATAAATTCCTCCCGCTGGATCACCGTCTGATTTTCCTTTATAAGCGTTTGAATAATCTGCAAACCGTTTTCCAGATCGGCCATTGTCCGGGGGGAGCAGGTAGCCAGCCGGATCGCGGCGAATTGGGCGGTATTCCCCACCGCAAAACGGTCTGAACACAATACCTTTACGCCGTGATTTTTTGCCTGCACTTCAAAGTTGTAGCCGTTGCAGCCTGCGGGGAGCGGAAGCCACCTAAAGAAGCTGTACGGATTCGTTGGCGGCTGTTCTGGAAAGTATCTGGTATACAGGCGGCCCCGTTCCTCTGACAGCATACACTTCTTGTCGATGATCTCCCGCGCGGCCCCGCCTGCAATCAGCTCACTTGCAATCTCCGCGTTGAGCAGCGGGATTTTCAGGTTAATGTTATTGGCCGTATTCAAAAAGGTTTTCTGGAAGCGGTGCGGAAACACCAGATAAGCGATCCGCAGCCCGGCAGACAGGGATTTTGAAATTCCGTGCAGGTAAATGGTGTGCGCGGGGATCATGGTTGCCATCGGCGGGATTTTATCGTCCGCGATAAAGCCGTAGGTATCATCTTCAATCAGAACCATGTCCTGACTGCTGATAATCTGGCTGATTGCTTTCCGGCGCTCTGACGGCATGGTGATCCCCGTGGGATTTGTGCAGGAGGGCATTAAATAAATCCCCTTTATTTCATGCAGCGTCCTCTGCTTTTCCAGCGCGTCCGGCAGCATACCCTGTCCGTCGGCCTCTATCGGTATCAACTGGATATTAAGCTGCTTTGCAAGAGTGATGAAATTGGAATAAGTATAGGTATCAGTGGCAATCTTATCTCCGGCCCGAAACAGGGAAAGAAGCGCAATCGCCAGCGCGTTTTGTGTACCGGACGTTAAAATAATATCCTCCATAGCGGCGTTGATCTGGAACTCGGCAAGCCATTTCTGCGCGACCTGTTTATGGTGGGCTGTCCCCAAGGTAAAGCTGAACTCAAATAGCTTTTCCGACTTCGGGCCTTGCAGGATTGCCCGTGCGGTATCGGCCACAATGGAATTGAACTGATAGTAGGGCTTGATGGGGCCAAGGTCTATGTACTCCGCTTCCTCCTGCGTGTCTGGATTCGGCAGGGCCGCATTGGGGGAAACATACGTCCCGCTTCCCACCGCCGCATAGATTAAGCCTTTTGTTTCGCACAGCTTAAAGGCGCGGGTGATGGTACTTAAATTCACGTCCAGAAAGTCCGCTAATTCCCGCTGCGGCGGCAGCTTTGTTTTGGGCGGAAGCCTCCCGCTTAAAATGTCCTGTTCCAAAAGCTCTGAAAGGGATATATACATCGGGAATTTTAACAGGGCCTTGCTCGGCTTCCATGTAAGCGGATAATCTTCAAACGAGTTTACAGGCATAGCGCACCTCCTTAAAAACATTGTCTTGCATACAATTCTACTGTTGAAACCGTACAAAGTCAATGCTATTGTTATAATTGTTATGATTATATGCAGCGCAAGGAGGTAAGAACATGGAACAAGTAATCAGGGAGCAGCTTCTTCACATGTTGGAGAACAATAGTAAACTGACAGAACATGAAATTGCAATTATGCTGGGGATTTCGGAAGAAGAAGTCCAAAGGGAAATAGCCGGTCTGGAAAAAGCGCATGTGATCTGTGGCTACCATACATTGATTGACTGGAACAAAGTCAATGATGATGATGTGACCGCTTTGGTAGAGCTGCGTGTTACGCCGCAGGGCGGCGAGGGCTATCAAAAGCTGGCAGAGAAAATCAATGCCTATCCGCAGGTAGTGACGCTGTACTTAATGTCCGGGGCTTACGATTTTCTTGTCATGGTAAAGGGGAAAACACTGAAAGAAATATCCCTTTTCGTGTCGGGAAAGCTGGCCTCCATTGAGGAAGTCCAGAGTACCACTACCCATTTCACGCTGACAAAATATAAGGAGCTGGGCGTGAGCTTTGAGGCAAAGCAGGCGGACGAAAGAATGGTGGTGACGCCATGAGGGAAAAGCTGTCACAAAAAGTATTGAACCTAAAATCTTCCGGCATACGGGCCTTTTTTGATATGGCGAACGAAATTCCCGACGTGATTTCCCTCGGCGTCGGGGAACCGGATTTTGATACCCCGTGGCATATCCGGGAGGCAGGCATACAGGCGTTGCAGTCCGGCAAAACCTTTTATACGTCCAATGCGGGGCTGCAAGAACTTCGGGCTGCAATCAGCAGCTACACCAAACGGAAAACCGGGCTTACTTACAATCCTGAAAACCAGATCATTGTCACGGTTGGCGGCAGCGAGGCCATTGACCTTGCGCTGCGGGCGCTGCTTAATGCAGGGGACGAAGTGATCTATCTGGAACCGGGCTTTGTTTCCTATTACCCCTGTATTAAGCTGGCTGACGGCGTTCCCGTCCCAATCCGCTTGACAGAGGAAAACCGGTTCCGTCTGAAGCCGGAGCAGTTGGAGGCGGCGGTTACACCCAAAAGCAAGGTGCTGATCCTGTCATACCCCAACAATCCGACCGGGGCCGTGATGGAAAAGGAGGATTTGGAAGCCCTGTTACCTGTCATTCAGAAACACGATTTGATTGTTATATCCGATGAAATATACGGGGAGCTTACCTATGGCGTGAAGCATTGTAGTATCGCCGGATTGCCCGGCATGGAACAACGAACCATAATTATCAACGGTTTTTCCAAGAGCTTTGCCATGACCGGCTGGCGGCTGGGGTACGCGCTGGGAAACCATGAGATTATCGAACAGATGGTAAAAATCCATCAGTTTGCGGTAATGTGTGCACCTACCATCAGCCAGTATGCGGCCATCGAAGCGATGGAACAGGGGGACGGGGATATAGAAGCCATGCGTGAATCCTACGACCAGAGAAGAAAATTCCTCTACCATGAGCTGCAAAGGCTGGGCCTGCCCTGTTTTGAACCGCAGGGAGCATTTTATATGTTCCCCAATATCCGGGAGTTTGGTTTATCCAGCGGCGAATTTGCGTTGAAGCTGCTGAAAGAGGAAAAGGTGGCGGTTGTCCCCGGCGATTCCTTTGGTGAGTGTGGGGAGGGCTTTGTACGGATTTCCTATGCGGCTTCCCTGCAAAACCTGAAAGAAGCCGTCAACCGGATTTTCCGGTTCCTGTCCCGGTACCGGACTTAGAAAGGGGCTGCTTATGAAAACGTGGGAAAAGAATATCCGCCAAGTGCTTCCCTACATACCGGGCGAACAGCCCAAACAGGCGGACATCATCAAACTGAATACGAATGAGAATCCCTACCCGCCCTCTCCCCGTGTGGCCGAAACACTGGAACAATTCCAGACAGGGGAACTCCGGCTATATCCCGACCCGGATTCTAATATTCTGGTGGAGGCCCTTGCGGATTTCTACCAGATTGACCGTAGCCGGATATTTGTAGGTGTCGGCTCTGACGATGTGCTGGCCGTATCATTTCTGACCTTTTTTAATTCCGGGAAACCTGTGCTGTTCCCGGATATTACCTATTCCTTTTATGACGTGTGGGCGCGGCTGTTTCAGATACCGTTTGAGCAGATTCCCTTAGACGGTGAATTTCAGATCAGGAAAAGTGATTATTTCCGGGAGAACGGAGGCGTAGTCTTTCCTAACCCCAACGCCCCCACAGGGATATTGATGGGCTTACCGGAGATAGAGGATATTATCAGCCACAATCAGGACGTGGTGGTGATCGTGGACGAGGCTTATATTGATTTCGGCGGCATATCCGCGTTCCCGCTGCTGGATAAATACGATAACCTGCTGATTATCCAGACCGTTTCAAAATCCCGCGCCCTTGCCGGCCTGCGTGTCGGCTATGCGTTTGGAAGCCCGCAGCTTATCAGCTACTTAAACGATGTCAGGAACTCCTTTAACTCTTATACCATGAACCGCCTGACGCAAACACTGGGCGCGGCGGCAGTCCGGGACAGGGAATACTTTGAGCGAACAAACGCCCTGATTATCGCAACCAGAGAGCGTATAAAGCGGGAATTGAAGCAGTTAGGCTTTTCCTTTCAGGATTCCAAAAGCAATTTTCTGTTCGTTACGCACCCGTCTGTAAAGGCCGGTGTGATTTACGAAAGCCTGCGGGCCGCTGGGATTTATGTGCGCCATTTTTCCAAGCCGGAGCGCATTTCCGATTACCTCCGTATTGCGGTGGGAACGGATCAGGAAATGGACTGTCTGCTGATAAAGCTAAAAGAGATATTACAACAACATGGTGACTTGCACGGAAACACAGGAGAATGTCAATGAAAGATTTAACACAGGGAAGCGAGCTGAAAACGATCTTTTACTTTTCCCTACCGATTCTGGTAGGAAACTTATTTCAGCAGCTTTATAACGTGGCCGACAGCGTGATTGTCGGAAACTTTTTGGGGAAAGAAAGCCTTGCGGCGGTGGGATTCAGCTATCAGATCAATTTCCTGCTGATTGCGCTGTCCACGGGGATTTCTCTGGGCGCAAGCGTCCTGACCTCCCGTTACTTTGGAGCCAGAGATATGCGGCAGGTGAAAAAGGTGGTTGATACCGGCTTTCTGTTTTCAGCGGTTCTTTCCCTTGTCATAGCGGCAGCCGGTGCCTGCTTTTCCTATCAGATTTTAGTGCTGTTCCGGGTGCCTGAAAATCTGCTGACGATAGCAGATACTTACTTGAAGATTATATTTATCGGTGTGATCCCCACATTCGCATACAATTCCCTGACGAATATCCTTAGAGGCGTCGGGGATTCCAAGACACCGACTTATATTCTGATTGCGGCAACGCTTATCAATATCGTGCTGGATATTTTCTTCATTACCGCCCTGAAATGGGGTGTGGCCGGGGCTGCGGTTGCGACCGTGACCGCGCAGGCTTTTTCATTCATTACCTGTATGCTTTACATGCGGCGGCGTTACCCCGACCTGTTTATCCGACTTTGGGATTTACAGCTTGACCGCCACGAGTTGAAGAAAAGTCTGGTGATCGGAACGCCCGCCATGCTGCAACAGGTATTTGTAAGCGTTGGTTTTATGTCCATACAGTTTCTAATCAATGGCTTTGGAACCGATTGTATGGCTGCGTATGCTGCGGCCTCCAAGGTGGATTCCTTTGCGGAAATGCCCGCCCTGAATTTGGGGCAGGCCATGACGAACTTTACCGCGCAGAACTACGGGGCCGGGAAAATTGACCGGGTAATCAGGGGCGGCAAATCGGCGCTGGCTATGGGGGTGGGTATCTCAATCCTCATATCCATTGTCATATGCCTGTTCCCGTCCCTCTTTATTTCCCTGTTCAACCGTGATCCCGGCGTTGTCCAGATCGGGAACGGCTACCTGCGGACGGTATCGGTATTCTATCTGATTTTTGCAGCTATGCAGATTTTGAACGGTCTGCTGCTGGGATATGGGAAAGCACTGGTTCCCATGATTGCGTCAATCGGTTCCCTCTGTCTTTTACAGGTTCCCACGGCAATCCTGCTGTCTGGAACCGAATTGGCTTATCGCGGTATCTGGATTGCCGCACCCGTGGGCTGGCTGGGTGGTCTGCTGATCCGCTTCCTGTATTTCCGGCATATTGCAAGGAAACAGGCAGCTCTAAAGGAGGCATAAATTTTACACACAAGGAGGTTCCAAGATGGAAAAGAAAATCACACTGAAACAAATTGCTATGGTTGGCGTTATGGCTGCGGCGGTCTATGTGGCTTCCGCGTTTCTGCAAATACCAATCCCCACGGCCATAGACAACACCCGCCTGCACATGGGAAATGTTATGTGCCTGCTTTCCGGCCTGCTCTTAGGGCCGGTACAGGGTGGGCTTGCGGCGGGGATCGGCTCCATGTTCTTTGACCTGACGAATCCGGCCTACATCACGTCCGCGCCGTTCACCTTTGTTTTTAAGTTTCTTATGGCGTGGATTTGCGGCATGTTCGCATTTCACAAAAATTCCGGGATAAGCTCACACAAGCGGTATATTATCGGTTCGGCATTGGGCGCATTTGCCTATGTGCTTCTTTATCTTTCAAAGAGCTACATCGAACACCGCTTCGTTTTGGGCCTGCCGTTGGAGGTCGTTATGATTACCCTGTCACAGAAAGCCGTTGTGTCCAGCGTCAACGCCGTTGTATCTATTATCGTGGCTGTTCCGCTGGGGATCGCCCTGCGGCCTGCCGTAAGAAGATATTTGCAGTAAGCCTATGGAACTGGATATGACTTCGGGGAAGCCCCTGAACACGTTGTTAAAATTCTCCCTGCCGCTGCTGGCGGGGAGCGTGATACAAAACCTTTATAACATCTTCGACACGGCCATTGTGGGGCATGTGCTGGGTAAATATGCGCTGGCGGCTGTGGGTAACTCCTATGTGCCGACGCTTATCATCAACAGCATTGTTTTAGGGATTGCTTCCGGCATATCTATCCTTGTGGCGCAGCTATACGGCTCCAAGGATAAAGGACAGATTTGTAAATGTTATGGTTCCGTGCAGACGTTGATAGTAGCCGTGGGCTTCGGGCTGGCTGTGCTGTTCTTTGCTCTTGCCGGGTGGATTTTTAAGGCTATGCAGATACCGGAGGAAATCACAAGCCCTGCGGCCCTTTATCTTCGGATTGTAGCGGCTGGGATTCCGTTTTTGGCAATCTACAACTTTTATTCTGCGCTGATTAAGGCAAAAGGGGATTCCCGAACACCGATTAGGTGTATCTGCCTGTCCTGTGTCCTCAATATTCTGTTGGACTACTTATTTGTGGCCTGTTTTGGCTGGGGGATTGCCGGGGCTGCGTCCGCCACGGTTCTTTCACAAGCTCTGGCGGCTGTATTGGTTGGCCTGCACTTATACCGGCAGGAACACCCGGTAATAAGGACAGCCCCAAGTGCCGGGCTGATTGTCCCGATCTTGCAGCTTAGTATCACGGGGATTGTCCAGAACGGGGCTTCCGCCATCAGCATGTTTTTCATACAGGGCATTATCAATACCTTTGGTGTAAATGAAATATCGGCCTATACATCGGCCTATAAAATTGAAAGTATCTTAACAATCCCCGCCGTCAATTTAGGCGTGGCGTTAAGTGTCTATATCGGACAGAATGTAGGGGCCGGGGAATATGACCGCACCCGACAGGGCCTAAAAGACAGCTTCAAGATCGCGGCGGTGTTTACCACACTTGCTATGGCAATCCTGTGGTTTGCTTCGCCGCTGCTCATGGTTCTGGTGGTGGGAAAGGAAATGGCAGTCATACCGATAGGGGTTCAATATCTGCGTATTATTTCCGTGACGTTCCCCCTGTGCGTAAGCCTCTATCTGTTGACAAACTTCCTGCGTGGAGCCGGTGAGATTGCCTATCCACTGTTCAATACGCTGCTGGAACTCTGTTTCCGCACGTTCTCGGCTTTTGTGCTGGCGCATTACTTTGGTTTTGTCGGTGTTCTGCTGTGCAGGCCGTTGAGCTTTGTTGTGAGTACCATTAGCCTATCCTGTCGGCTATTGTCCGGCAAGTGGAAAGATAAGATAAATCATTCTGTGTAATAGCTGCCGCATGATGACAGATAAAAATTCTAATCAATGGTTTTGGAACCGACTGTATGGCTGCGTATGCTGCTGCCTCCAAGGTGGATTCCTTTGCGGAAATGCCCGCTCTGAATTTGGGGCAGGCCATGACGAACTTTACCGCAATTTTTTGCTATGGTTGGCGTTATGGCTGCGGCAGTCTATGTGGCTTCCGCGTTTCTGCAAATACCAATCCCTACGGTCATAGATAACATGCGCCTACATATGGGAAATGTGATATGCTTGCTTTCCGGCCTGCTCTTAGGGCCGGTACAGGGCGTGCTTGTAGGAGAGTAGTATCCATAAACAGGTATATAATGGTTATTAGTCCAAGTGAATATATTAAAAAATGCCTAAAAATTGATTTTGATAACAGCGTTGAAAATATTATTGATACAGGTGCCTCAATTATAATATTTGAAAAAGGTACTATGCCGATTGAAATGGGCGAAATGATAAATTGTTTCTATTTTATTATCTACGGACTTGTCAGAGGCTATTATATTGATGATGATGGAAATGAGGTTACAAAATGTTTTGTTTATGAAAATGGTTTTTTTGGTTCGGAATGTTATCGTACCAAAGACACTTCGACTTTTTTTGTGGATTGTTTGGAAGAATGTAAATGTATTAAACTTCCCTATTTTCTAATACAGAAAATCATGTCAATAGATCAACGCGTAAATCAACTCATTCATAGTATGTACTTAAACGAAATCGGAAAGTTGGAGGATAGAACAAGAAAACTTTTACTGCTTACTGCCGAAGAGCGCTATATATTTTTTTGCAGGGAATATCCAAACTTGCAGAGGCGGTTACAGCTAAAATATATAGCGTCCTATATTGGTATTAAGGCTGCTTCTATGAGCAGAATTAGAAAAAAGTTGAAAAACCAGATATGAATTAACATAGGTGAATTACAGCCGCTTTTTGGAGAAGTATAATCATTCTCAAAAGGAGGTGTTCAGCTTGAAATTTGCATTAATCACCGGCGCAACAAGTGGTATCGGATTTGAACTGGCAAAATTGTTTGCACAGAATGGTTATGGGCTTGTTTTAGTATCTTCTAACCAAAACCATTTAGATAATGTAAAAAATTCTTTAGAAACCAGCTATTCCATTCCAATTTATATCTTTGAACAAGACTTGACCAAAATCGATGCAGCGGAACAATTATATCACCAGATAAGAAAGGAAAAAATTTCTATTGCTGTATTGATTAACAATGCAGGATTTGGTTTAGTGGGAGCAACAGACGAAATTGATCTTCGACAAGATGAACAGATGATAACTGTAAATGTAACGAACCTTGTTTTGTTGTGCAAGTTATTTCTACCGGATATGTATAAACAAAGGACAGGTAAAATCCTTAATGTTGCTTCAACAGGTGCCTTTCAGCCCGGCCCATATACTTCAACATACTTTGCAAGCAAAGCATTTGTTTTGAACTATACAAGGGCTATCCGATATGAAGCAAAATCCAAGGGTGTTGTAATTTCCACTTTATGCCCCGGAGCTACCAAAACGAATTTCTTTAATAGAGAGGGGACTATTACTCCGCACACTGCTATGTCAGCGGAAAAAGTTGCTCAAATTGCTTTTCGCGGCCTACAAAAGAATAAAGAAATTATCATTCCGGGACTAAAAAACCGATTACTTCAACTTTTTCCGGTGAAAGTAAAAATGATTAGTGTTGCAAAAATGAAACAAAATAAATAAACGACTGCCGCACGACGGCAAGCGCCGGATTTTTGAGGATAAGGAAATAGAACTGATTTTGTGTGATGTGGAACTGCCGGACGGTACAGCAATGGAGTTGTTTCATGCGCTGCGGCGGGTGGAGGGGATGTTCCAAATGAAGAATCCCCCTGTCCGGCTTCTGCCGTTCTTTATCCTCACCGAGAACAGCGACCTTGCCACGGAATATGAATACCGGCATGAGGGCGTGAACGACTATATCACCGCCCCGGTCAATATCCCGGAGCTGATCCGGCGGGTTCTGTTCTTTGTGGAATGAAACGAGCTTACATATTCAAACATCTGCCTCCACAGTGGGGAAAAGAAAAAACCGCTGACGGGCAGAGGATTTTGTACGCTTTCTTGCACAGCTGATTTTTTCGGCGGTTTTGAGTAATCAAGGCCGCCATTTCTTTTTGCTAAAAAGCAGACCTCCAGATGACCCTCAGCAATCAGCAGGGGCGGTATATAGGAGGATACCGTCATGTCTGCAATATTCATTTGTAATAGCTATGATATATATCAATTAAAAAAAGCATAGGCCCTCCTCCGGGATATTATAGTTACCTATCAGTATTATCAATCCATATAAATCGGCATAATCATAGTCTTTTTTGTTGCGCCAGTTTCTTATTGCGAGAAGCTGGCGTTTCTTATTGTCGATTTTTAGGGAAACCTCCCGATGTGTACCGCTGCCGGTCCCCGCCTCCATTCGATTCACCCGTCAACCACGCCCGAATCGAAATGGAGGAAAACTATGGGCTTTCACTATGGATATGAGAAAAGGAAGTTTGATGCAGAATGGACCCGGCTGGAACAGGAATACCGCGCAGCCGGTATGAACGATAGGCAGATCGCGGCGATGAAGGAATATGACTGGACCTGGTTTTGCAGCCAGCGGACCTATCAGAACCGCGTACAGGCCCTTCCCAGCGAACAGTGTGAGGACGAGAGCGAGCAGTCCTGCCTGTTCCGAAAGTTTGAATCCCTGTCCTGCACCTGGGACACCGGCGATGTGGATTCCCGGCGGTTTGGCTGGCTGTCCTCCCTGGAGGATGAACTGCTGTACCGGCGGCTCTGCAAATTGCCGGAGGACGATCTGGAACTGCTGACCCTGCTCATTGTGGACGGATACCGGCAGGCCGATGTCGCAAGGCTGTGGAACTGTTCCCGGAGTGCAATCACACAGCGAATAAATAAAATCAAGATTTTTTTGAAAAAGGCTTAACAAATCGCCTTTCCCAATGCCTACACATTGAAGGGACAAGTCCTCTTGCCCCTCATTGCAGCTTGACAACTGAATATACGGCATAACAGGTACATAACCCGTATCGAAGCGGAAAAGGCGCGCCGCCAGGACGGTTGCTTGCAGGAGGTGATGACAGACAGGCAATCCGAGCGATCTACGTCCAGCCTTAAACCCGGAGATGGCGTTCCGGGCGCGATGATGGTGCGGGGGCTTAAAGATACTTCCTCACGGCCCGCCAAAGACTTGGGGGGAACCCTGCGGCGCACGAGTAAAACGGCGCTGCGGAGTTATGACAGCTCTGCCGGGAGCGGCCTGTTATGTCCCTATCGTCAGGGGGCGTGGCAAATATGACGAACCATCCAAACAGAATTGCAGCAGCCGTACCGGACGGTATCCAGCGGCAACCGCCGCCCTTATCTTTCGATACGGCTGCTTTTTAACCATAGAGCAAAAACAATTTTTGAACGGAGGTGCGTCTTTATGACCAAACAGACAACCCCGACAAGCTCCTACAAAGAGGTGCGGATCGGGAAAACAATTTATCGCGTCACCAGCTTTTTTTCGGGAGAAAAGGACCTGGGAAAGACGCTGGAACAGCTGGCAGTCAGACGCGCCATGTCGGAAGCCATTCCAGCTGCCAGCGGTTCCAAATAACAGAAAGCCTCGCGGCCTGCCGTATCCTTGCGCGGCGGTGGATTCTCCGGTAAGATATTCATGCAGGGTAAAACCTGCGGAGCCATTTTGCCGCACGAGGTATGGATTCTGAGATGGTCGGGAGGTAAAAGAAAGATGATGGATACAACATACAACGTGGGCATCTACTGCCGGTTAAGTAACGACGATGAACGTGATGGGGAATCGGTCAGCATTGAGAACCAGAAATTGCTGCTTCAAAACTATGTCAGGCAGCGCGGCTGGAATGAGGTCGATGTCTATATCGACGACGGATACTCCGGCACGAACTTCAACCGTCCAGGCGTCAGGCGGTTAATCGAGGACGCAAAGGCCAAGCGGATCAATGTGATTCTGGTGAAGGACCTTTCCCGTTTTGGCCGCAACTACATCGAATTTGGGCAATATACGGATTACCTGTTCCCCTCTCTTGGATGCCGGTTCATCGCGCTGAACAACGGCATTGACACCATGAGTGACAACGGAAGCACCGATGTCATGTGCTTTTTGAACTTATTTAATGAGTTTTACAGCCGGGACACCAGCAAGAAGGTCAAGGCGGTCAAGAGGGCCTGTGCCGAAAACGGAAAATTCATGGGAACCTACCCCGCCTATGGCTACCGGCGCGACCCGCTGGATAAGCACCATCTGGTGATTGACGAGGAAACCGCGCCGGTTGTCCGCCGTATCTTTGAGATGCGGGCATCAGGCATGGGATTTCACGCCATCGCGGTGGCGCTCAATGAAGAAGGGATTCAGCCGCCCGGTGTGCTGTACTACCAGCGAAAGGGCCAGAGCGACCCCCGCAGGGTCAACCACAAATGGGCTGACCAGACGGTTAAAAACATGGTCCGCAACGAGGTCTACATCGGGAACATGGTACAGGGCAAAAGCGGCACACTCTCCTATAAATCCCGCAAGCTCGTCAATAAATCGGAGGACGAGTGGATTCGGGTGGAGGGGACCCACAAGGCCATTATTTCGCGGGAACTGTGGGACACCGTAGCCAGTATCGGCAAAAAGAAGGTGCGGAAAAGCGCCCCGTCCGATGGCTGCAAGAGCATCTTCACCGGACTTGTGTACTGCGCCGACTGCGGTTTCAAAATGCGGAACCATATCGAAAAATTCACCTATAAGGATGGCAGGCCGGGACGGTACAGCTCTTTCATCTGCGGCAACTACTCCCGCAGCGGAAGGGGCGCGTGTACCATCCACACCATCTATGAAACGGTGCTGACCCAGCTGGTATTGGAGGACATCCGGGAAAAGGCCCGCTTTGCGGAATATGACCCGGACCGGCTGATGGGCGAGATTCTCCGGCTGAAGGAGAAGGAATCCCACACCCGGCTTTTCTCCTATGAGCAGGAATTAAAATCCTCCTTAGCCCGTATTTCCGATTTGGAGCGCCTGATGCAGAATCTCTACGAGGACAAATGCACCGGCTCCATCCCGCAGACGGTATTTCAGACCCTGATGCAGAAATATGAAGCGGAACGGGCAGAAAAGGCGGAGGCAGTCCCGGAACTGGAAAGGAAAGTCCGGGCGCACCTGGAAAACCAGGTGGATACCGACCGCTGGCTGGAAATTATCCGCCGCTATACTGAAATCTCGGAACTGGACGAAACCATTCTCTTTGAACTGGTAGACCGGATTGAGGTTGGCGATACCCAGAAGGTCAACGGGCAGCGGATTTGTGAGGTCAAGGTGTACTACCGCTATGTCGGGAATGTGGACGGGGCGCTGGCACAGGAAAGGGGGCAGGATTATGGCGAAGCAATATAAAGTCGGTATCTACTGCCGCCTGAGTGTGGATGACGCTTCCAATTCCGCAAAAGCGAAGGGCTATATTCCCAGCGATGAATCGGTGAGCATTAAGAACCAATATGAAATCCTCTCCAAATTCGTCATGCTCAACGGCTGGATCGAGGTCAAGACCTATCAGGACGATGGGTACAGCGGGGGCAACTTCCAGCGGCCCGGATTTTGGGAAATGCTGGAGGACGCAAGGCATGGCCTGATTAACCTGATTCTGGTAAAGGACCTTTCCCGCTTGGGCAGGGATTTTGTGGAGGTAGGCCGTTATACGGATGTCATTTTCCCCTCCCTCGGATGCCGGTTCGTGTCGGTTCTGGACTGCCTGGACAGCGAGGGGGACAACACCGATATGCTGCACTTCCGCAGTCTGATGAATGACTACCATCTCAAGGACCTGTCCAGCAAGGTCAAGTCGGTGCTTCATGCAAAGAAGAAAAGCGGTCAGTATCTTGCCGCCTACGCTCCTTACGGATACCGCAAGAGCGAGGAGGACAGACACAGGCTGGTCATTGACGGGGAATCCGCCGCTGTTGTGCGGCAGATATTCCAGATGCGTCAGTCCGGCATGGCCTATGGAAAAATCGCTGCTGCTTTGAATGAGAAAGGGATTCTCCCTCCCCGCTGGTACTGGGCGGTCCATTACGGAAATGGCAGCTGCAAGTATTCCCGGTTGTGGGCTTACGCAACCGTCCGAAGCCTTCTGAACGATGATATTTATGTCGGTACGCTCACACAGAACTGCACCGGTTCCCGTTCCTATAAAGACAAGACCATGATAAGGAAACCGGAATCGGAATGGATTTCCCATGAGGGCGCGCACGAGGCGATTATCGGGCCGGAGCTGTGGGAGGCTGTCCAGAAAATCAATCAGACGGCGAAACAGATTTCCGCTAACAATACGCCGCCCCAAGCATCTCTGTTTACCGGAAAGCTGGTTTGCGCGGACTGCGGGCATCCTCTGGTTGCCGCCCGCGAAACACAGCACCGGAAAAACGGAACTGTCAAGCACTATACTTCTTATTTTTGCTCCCGGTTTGCCACTACCGGACACAGCATCTGCTCCTGGCACCGGATTTTTGAGATCAGCTTGAAAAACCTGGTATTGAGTGAAATCCGGGCGCATGGCAAAGCGGTGGCAACCGATGAAGCCGCTGTACTGGATAAGCTGAAACAGCACATACAATCCGCAAGCGCCGCTCAACAAGAGGACTGCCGACAGGAAATCAGCCGTTTACGGCGGCGTTTGGAGGAGCTGGAACAGATCACTGCAAAACTTTATGAAGATAAGGTAAGCGGGGCAATCAGCGGCGATTCCTTCTCGGTTCTGATTCAAAAGAACGAGCAGGAACGCATCCAGAAATCGGAACGCCTGGACAGTCTGTTAGCCGGGGAACGGAAAGCCCAGCAGGACATCGCCAATATCCACCAGTGGGCCGGAACCATCCGGCAGTATCTGGACTTGCAGGAACTGAACCGGGAAATCATTGAGGAACTGATTGACCGCATTGAAGTTGGAGAACGAACCGTCATAGACGGTCAAAGACACCAGGACATTAAAATTTACTACCGCTTTGTTGGTCTGGTGTGATCGGGCAAAAAAGCGCCTGACCGCATCAGCAGCCAGACGGAAACATTCTGTAACAGCAGCGATATTTGATTGTTGCACACTGATTTGTCGAATTGGAGAGAAATTAGCAGTTTACCCCTCCCAAATACCTCGTGTTCTTGATGATGTTGCGGAACGGTGTAATGTCCATTTGTGCGTTGTCTATGGAGTCCACACCGTCATTGATAGCAATGTAACGTACATTGTGGTTGGGGAAAAACACCTCGATATATGTACCCGTTTCAAGATAATTCCTCCCCAAACGTGACAGGTCTTTTGTGATGAGCGTTGACACTTCCCCGTCCTGTATGTCCTCGATAAGCTGTCGGAAAGCGGGGCGGTCGTAGTTTGTACCGCTGTAACCGTCATCAACGTAAAACTGGCAGTTCAGAAAACCGTTGCGCTTTGCATAATCTTTCAGCATGGTTTTCTGTGTGCTGATACTCATGCTCTCATTGTTCGTGCCGTCATCTTTGGAAAGCCTGCAATATAAAGCAGTGATTTTGTCGTTATTCAGTTTTGCCCTTTTCATGTCGTCCTCCTTAATGAAAAGGGACTTCCTCAATTCCTATTATACTATATTCCCTTTTCCGTTTCCAGTGCTAATTTACGCTGTTTTCCGCTATCTCCTTAACCCTTTTTGTTATCTGTTCCTCGGCTATCCGCTTGAATACCGTTTCCATTTTTTCAGTGCCTACATAGTGCCTTTCCACGATAATTTTTGTGGGTGGGTGCTGTCGGGTGGCTCTATGCTGTGCCTTGCTGTCTTTGCTCATAAATCTGCTCCTTTACAATAAAATAGAGCGCATAGACTGTTCTATACGCTCTGACGCTGTGTTACTTATTCAGTTGTGATTGTAATAATGGTTGTTTAGACAAACTGGAATTTAAGCCCTCACATAATCTGTAAGAAAATTCTTGATATCTGTTATATGTTGATTTAAAACTGCATGATATACATCAATACTGGTATATTGGTCAAAGGAATACAATTTATGTGCAATAAGTTCTTTTTTCAGACGAATAATTTGCTCTTTTAATTCAGGCGACTTTTTTACTTGCATTACAATTTTATCGCAATATTCTTCGGCTAACTTTATTGTATCTTTATCAAAAAACCACAAATCTACATTCCAAAGCTCATTTCCTATAAATGCCTCAAATCCTTGAAACCAAACTGTTTTATGTTCGGAATTGATTTCTTCCTTCGCCTCATACCATATAGGATGAAATTTATCTATAACAAATTGTGATAAGCGATATAGTTTATCCAATGACATATTTTCGTTCTCAATGTCAATATCCAAATCATTCCATGCCATCATATCCATGCGATAACTTCCAACAATATGAGGTGTTCCATATCTGCCTAATTCCTCTAATAAGCCATGGTCATATAAAATACACTTTGCTTGCTCTTTTATCGTCATATCTCCACCTCCAAATTCCGATTTGTATCTTCAATAGAATACCACAATCACACTCATATTTCTATTAGATTTTCATTAAATTTCTTCCTCCCTCCGTTTCGTTTTGTTCTGTTGCCTGTTATGCTGTCGGTTCTCGTTCTGAAGCTCCCTTGCAAGGTTCTTTTTGTTGTAGCTGATAACTTCCGCATACGCTAATTCTGTGGCTGTTTTGGTCTGCTCTTTACTGATACTGTCATATTCGGATTGCAAAGACTGTATCTCGGCTTTCCACTGTTTCGGCGTTATCTTCTCGCCGTTCTGTAAAAGGCTCTGCATACGTTCCTTTAATTCGGGGTACTTCGATAAGCTGTCCTTATGCTCCTTATCGTATTTCATTTTCGCAAATCCTTTGAGTGACTGGCTCTCCTTATAAGTGGCTTGGATTGGTGCATAGAGGGCATACATTGTAAGCGATGAATAATCTAGCGTTTTTACAAGTCCCGAAATCTGTGCGATAATCTCTTTAACTGGAGAAGCATCTCCCCATTTCCCGGTTTTTGTATTCAGTGATTATTCTAATGCTTGGGAGCCATCTATTTAAAGCTTGAGAGCCACCTGGATCCAGTGTATTTTAAAGCTTGGGAGCCACCACTATATATTGTGGTCATCCAAATATATTGCTTAAGATAAGATCCCTCTTTTAAGATGTGTTTATGAAAAGTACCCGTACTTTTCAAATACATTTTAAAGGAGGTTTTCTATGTTTAAGAAAACAAAAGTAAGACAGATCCTTGAACTTCTTCACAAGGATCTAAGTGCCAGAGAGATCTCTAAAACTTTGAAGGTCTCTCGTAATTCTGTTGCATTTGTGAAAGAATCTTATGACAAATGTGACAAAGACTGGGATGAAATATGTCTGATGAACGATGACGAGATCTATCACCTTTTTTATCCCCATACCTTCAGGCCAAGAAACAGATTTGCTCCAGTGGACTATTTGTATGTCCACAGTGAATTGAAAAAGGTCGGGGTTACAGAAATGCTGCTATGGGAGGAATACTGTGAAAAGTGTAATGCACAAGGGATTTCCCATTGCTGTTATGCTACATTCGCAAATGGCTATAAACGCTTTATAGCTGATAAAAATTATACCAGTCATATCGAACACAAACCGGGAGTAACTCTGGAGGTTGACTGGTCAGGTCCTACGATGAGCTACATGGATCCTGACAAACAGGAACAGCAAACGGCATATCTGTTTGTTGCGGCTTTTCCGTACAGCCAGTATACCTATGTAGAGGCTGCCGCTTCTATGAACCAATCAGACTGGCTGTCGTGCAATGTCCACATGCTGGAATTCTTTGGCGGGACACCTGTAAGGATTGTCTGTGACAACCTAAAAACAGGCGTGATCAAACACCCGAAACATGGAGAGGTCGTGCTGAATGATTCCTATTTATCTTTTGCAGAACACTACCAGGTTGCAATTATGCCGGCACAGGTAAAGAAACCCAAACAGAAAGCAAGTGTCGAAGGCGCGGTGGGAAAAATTGCAAGAAAGATCATCGGCATGCTCAGAAATGAAACTTTTCATTCTATAGAAGGGCTTAATTCGGCAATCAGAAAAGTGCTTGACAGGCTAAATGACAAACCCTTCCAAAAGAGAAACGGCAGTAGAAAAACAATTTATGAGCTGGAGGAAAAACCATATCTCAGAACCCTGCCAATGCTTCCCTTTGAGATCTGTGAGTGGTCATATAATCACAAAGTAGGCCCGAATTCCCATATATGGTTTCACAAGGGACAATACTCTGTTCCAAGCAGTTACATAAATAAATACGTTGATGTGCAGTATAACAGTTCTCTTGTTTGTATCTACGCCTCACATCAATTAGTAGCTGAGCATAAACGTATTCCCACAGGCATTCGGAATGCGAAAAGAACAGAGATGTCCCATCTTCCATATCCAATATACACTCCGGATACAATGGAATCAACGCTGAATAAAGCAGAAGCTATTGGCAACAGTACAAGAACCGTGATAGGCAGGTTGTATGACAATGCAAAAGTAAAAGAACAGGCTCTTGTAGATGCAAGAACCGTATTGGATATCGCTGGTGTATATGGTAAAGATATCCTTGAAACAGCTTGCAGCCTTGCACTTAAGGACTTTCATCTGATTACTTACAACACGCTTATGCCTTATGTGAAAAGAGCTGCAAAAAACAGAAAAAATGATCTTACAAAAAAGAACGTAAAAGATCATAAGCAGGGAATCGTAAGAGGTGCGGATTATTATAGAGAGGATGGTAAAAATTTATGAATACAGAGATCAAGAAACAATTATCAGTATTAGAACTCAGTGATTTAGTGGCTGTGATCGAGGCTCAGGAAAAAGAAGTATCTTTTGTTGACCTGACTTACAATGAGAGACTGGAACATCTGCTCTCAGCTCTAATAACAGAACGGCAGAACAGACTGATCACCAGGCTGACAAAGAATGCAGATTTAAAGTATCCCAATGCAAGCCTTGAAACTTTAGACTGTGATGCACGAGAGATCAGTAGGGAGAAAATCGCAAATCTTGCAACCATGGGATTCGTAGGTGCTGCAACAAACCTGATCATTACAGGCCCGACGGGTGCCGGGAAAACCTATCTTGCATGTGTCCTGGGTGTAGAAGCATGTAAACAGACTCTCCGGACGTGTTATATCAGAATGCCGGATATGCTGGGACATTTTCAGGCCCACAAAGATAACCTCAGAGAGCAGGTACGATACCGGAAGAAACTGGGAAACTATAAAGTGCTGATCATAGATGAATGGCTGAACTATAAGATCAATGAGAAAGAGTCAAAATTCATATATGAGTTGGTAGAACAGCGTTGTGGAAATAATCCGACGATCTTTGTCGGGCAATACGAGGTCTGTGACTGGCATGAACGGTTAGGCGGCGGAACCCAGGCCGATTCTATTATGGACCGGATCATACATAACTCTTATTCCATACCGACTACCGAAAATAACCTCAGAAAGCTGTACGATTCTCAAAAAGCCAGAAAACTTATGGAGTCCTTAAACTCATAAAAACGCAGATTTATTTTTGTATGTGGCAGACGATAAATCAACCGTAAGCAGGAAACACTGATAACTCTTTAGATGCCACAACATTTATTCCTTTTATCAGGAGGTTTTTAATGAAAATAAAGTTAGACGAACCGACCATTCCTAATGATATTCGACAAAAAATACGAAATCTACGAGTATTGCTTGATCTGGCAGACAATTTAAGGGATGAAATCCTGGCATGGTATACAGCCGAACTAAAATCTTATGATTTCAGAGCTGATGCACAGCAAGAATTATTTAATCCTGGAACAGGAACCACTGTTGAAGGGATATCAGAACTTGCCATCATGGAGGCACTTTCCGAGCTTCAGATTTTTAATGAAGTAAGAAAGAAAAAATGAGGTGAAATTTATTTGCCATTAATTTGAAGCTGTTATTTTAAGCTTTGTTCAAGTTTTATGCAAAAGATTGTCTCGGTGATTTCGATTAGCAGACAAAGAGAGGGCAGAGCCGGTCATCAAAGGTTCTGTCTTCTTTCGTTCAAAAAGAGAATATGCTGGAAAAATAAGATTTCGAGGAATTTCGTATCAACATAGCTGGCCAAAGGTCTGCTTTGTTATTTCTTAATTTTATTCAGGAACATTCCAAAATTACTCTGGACAATTCATGATATTTTCAGTACAACTATATCTTGTATCTTATAGATGGCCCCCAAGCATTAAAATCAGGACGGATTTTGGGTGGCTCTCAAGCTTTAAATTGGTGGCTCCCAAGCATTAGAATAATCATACTTCCTTAAGCTTCCGGCCGCTGCATCCACTGGTCGTTTCAGACAGACATTTGCGCATCTCTAAATCAATCACGCTCTTGCAAAAACCGTAGTGACAGTGATGATGTCATTATCGATCTCTGCAAAAATTTCGCCGTTCATCTTGCGCATAAGCTGTCTGCAAATGTAAAGTCCCAGCCCGCTGCCGCGAATGTTTTCCGCATTAACGCCGCGCCAAAAGCTCTCGAAAATATGCGGCAAATCGTCCCTGCTGAGCGTACAACCGCCATTCCTGAGCGCAATCTGGACGCATTCGTCATCTTCGGGGAAAATCAATTCCACACGTCTGCCGTCACCGTATTTGAGGGCATTTTCCATAATGTTTTGCAGCACTTCAACGCTCCTGCTCAAATCCCCTGAAAGCAGACAATTTTTATATTTCCCGACGTTAAAATCTGCTTTGATAAGCGCCAATTTTTCCCTGTAATATCCCGTGATTTTTTCAATAAGCTCCGAAAGATAAAACTCGCCCATATCCACTTCAAGGCTAAGGAAATCTTCTCTTGAAGCCGTTATGATCTGCGAAACATAGCCCTCGATCTCGTCCGCTTTTTCGGTGATGCTTTCAGCGATTTTGTGCTGCTTTTCCGTGTCCGGATACAAATTTTTCGACAGTGCCGCCGAGTACAGCTTTATCGCAGAGAGCGGTGTTTTAATATCGTGAGAGAGCGATAACAGCAGCATTTTCTTTTCTTTCTGCATTTCCAGTTCCCGTTGCTTTTGCTGTTCGATGTTTTCGCGGAGAACATTGATTCCCCAAAGGAACTTCCCGAAAAATCGGTTTTTCGTTTCTGTTACCGGTGCGGTGAGATTCCCTTTTGAAAACTCGTAAGGGAGACTGCTCAGGCGTTCAAAGGGCGCAAGAATCGCGTATTTTATATAAAGCATAACTGCGATAAATAAAATCGCTATAACGCCGAGAATGGCATTTACAATTCCCATAAAATATGTCTTGTTGGAATAGCCGTTTATATTGTAATCGAAACGGTAAAGTTCTCCGTTTATCTCATAGATCACATAGTCGCTGTCCGTGCTGTAAAATTTTTCTCCGTATCGCTCAACATTTGTTACATACACACATTCGGAAATGTCGGCAGACCCATTCGTTTCTATTTCATGGACAAGACGGCTTATCTCCACCCGATACTGCCTGCTCCCATCGGTCTTTTCGGCAGCAAGAATCATATTCACAACAGTAAAAAATAGGATTATAGCAACTGTAACTGCCGAAAAAATTCTGTTAAACGCTTTCATATTTATAACCCACTCCCCATACAGTCACTATTTTTTTGGGACTTTTTGGGATGTCCTCTATTTTCTGCCGCAGCCATTTTATGTGTACTGTCAGTGTCTGCTGTTCCGAAAAGCTGTCGCTGCCCCAGACCTGCCCGAAAATGTATTCCTTGCTTAAAGCCCTGCCCATATTCTCCATCAAAAGCAGGAGCAGTTCAAATTCCTTCGTGGTCATTTCCAGCTCTTTTCCGTTTTTGTAAACGGTGCGGCTCGCCCTATTTATGCGTATATTGCCGTCAGTAATTTCATCAAGAGCGTACCGCCGCTTAAAAATCCCGCTTATTTTTGCGAGCATGATATCAATATCATAGGGCTTTTCAATGTAGTCGTCCGCACCGAGATTCAATCCGTTCAGCTTGTCCTCTTTTTCCGTTTTCGCACTTACAATCAGTACGGGCGTATTGCTTTCTGTACGGATTTTTTCCAGAACATAAAACCCGTCCCTGCCGGGCAGCATGATATCAAGCACGACAAGCCTTGCGCCGTATCTTTCGTACAGCGGCAAGGCTTCTTCGGCTGTTTGGACCGCCGATACCGTGTAATTTTCCGCACGGAGAAAATCACACAGCAGATCGGCAAGTTCCTTGTTGTCCTCAACAATGAGAATATCCATATTACCACCCTAATTCCAGAAGCCAGTTATTCAATGCGCGCTCCCTTTCTCTTATCTGTGTGGAACATTCGCTTAAGTCGTACTCTCCCTTTATGTTCCCGTCAACAATGTACATGACCCTTGTACATTTTGCCGCGACCTTAACATCGTGGGTAACGAGCATGATTGTTGTTCCCTCAGAATTTAATTTTACAAGCTCTTCCATTACCTCGTCGGAGGAAGTGCGGTTCAATGCCCCCGTCGGCTCGTCGGCAAAGATCATTTTCGGGTTGTTTATCATACTGCGGCAAATGCACGCCCGCTGGAGCTGACCGCCCGAAACCTCATTGATGTCGTTGTCGGCAATGTCGATAATGCCGAGCCTGCGCATGAAATCTTGGCCGCGCCGCGCCGTTTTCCTGCGGGGTTCACGCTGCTTTTTGGATTGCGTTGCAGGAAGTATGATATTATCCAATATGGTGAGGTTTTTCAGCATATACATTTGCTGAAAGATAAAACCCATTTCGTCAAGGCGCAGGGCTGCAAGTTCTTTTTCTCCTATCCCTGCGATATTTTTCCCACAGAAACTCACTTCTCCTGCGGTAAAATTATCCATGCCCGAAACTGCGTACAGCAGCGTGGATTTTCCAGAACCTGACGGACCCATAACGGCGACCATTTCTCCCTCGCCAATCGTGAAATTTACATTTTTCAATACGTTGTTCTGCCGCTTGTTTACGATATACGTTTTGCAGAGGTCTTTTACTTCGAGAATATTCATAATAGATTCTTCCTTTCATTATTCAATGCTTGCTGTATCGGAGGATTTGATTTTTCTTGTGTACAAGGAGGTCAAAAACGCGCTTACGGCTGTGGCGGTAAGGACGATAACGGGGAATACTGCGTATATCTCCACAGGGTTTTGCATATATTCTACGCCCATTTCAAGCCCCATCGTCCTGAAAATAGGATCGAAGCAAAGCTTTGTAATGGGCATACCCAAAAGCTCCGCAAGAAGTACAGCCGCCGTCACCGCAATGAAAAATCTTAACGTGTGCTGTCCGTATATTTTTGCGTTCCTGATGCCTATGGCTTTCATAAGGGCGATTTCCGCCTGCTCCTTTGCGATAAAGGAACGCTCCACAAGCACGGTTATAAGCGCGGCTAATATTACCGTAAGGACGGCGGACATTTTTTTCACCGCGTCTATGGCGTCGCCGACTCCGGTGGTGTCCTTTACGTCTTCGCCCGCTGTTTTAACGCTTGAAAACTTAGGGTAAAGCTCCTTGATCTTTTCAATTCTGCGTAATACTTCCTCATCGTCGGGGTCGTCGGTAAATTTTATCTGCGTACTGGGAGAGCCGCTTGCTGCGATATAGTTGATATCGCAGTCGGTATGAACCCTTGCGGATATGCCCTGGTTGACCATTGCCTGATACAGAGCGGTTATGATGAACTCCGCTGTTTCGCCCGTCGGGTAGGACACAGTAACGGTATCGCCTATCTCCGCCTTAAGCTGTTTTGCCAAAAGGGTTGTCACTGCAATTTCGTCGCTGTTTTGGGGAGGAGTACCCTCTAAGTATTCATACATATCCATTGTTGTTCCCGTACCCTGAAGTATAGCTGTCTTGCTTTCATATTCGCCGTAGCTTATCGTCGTATAAATAAAATACTCCGTCATACATTCCGCGGGCATACCGTTTTCCGCAAGGGTCTGCTCCATGTCCGCAAGATATTTTTCAACCTTTTCATGTCCGTCCTCGGCCATAAACTTCATAGCCTCATCGCCGATGTCCGTAACGGCGTGGCAGTCCGCCTGCCCAAAATATTTCAGCAGCTTTCCGCTTTTAAGAGATGCCGTGGCATTGGAAAGCATTATCAGCAGCGACATACACAGAAAAAACGTAAAGGTAATGACAGCGTAGCGTTTGGGACTGCTTACAATATCGTTTGCGGCAAGAAAAACCGTCGTGCCAAGCCGCGATCTTCCAAGGCTCATAACGCCCTTTTTGCAGAAGCGTTCCCCCGTCTGCCCATTCCTTACAGCGTCGATCGGGGACATTTTGCTCACCCTGCCCGTGCAGCTGAGACAGAACAGGAGAATCACAGCTGCTGTCAGAACCGCGCAGGCAATGTTTACAAATCCGTTATTGCTGCTGTCTATTATAATAGACTCCGAGGAATAATTTATAAGCATTTTCCCGAACGGGTAGCTGAGTATCAAGCCGAGTGCTGCGCCGACAGCGGAAATAGCGAAGTATTTTGTAAGGTACAGCCCCCGAATTTTTATGTTCCGTATGCCTATGGCTTTCATAACGCCTATCTCGCGGAATTCTTCAGAGAGGGTAAAGGCTATGGTGAACCGCAGTACCGCAAAGGATATGATGATAAGAATAAGGCTCACCGCAAGGATAAGACCCATGATTATCATGTTAAAAATATAGGCTTGACCCAGTGTATCCGCGCCACTCGCAAAGGTAAAGCTGTCAGATATATCCGCTATCTGGGACAGGGTCTTGTCAAGATTGGCGGTGTGTATGTATAAGCATTTCCCGCCGTACATATTTTTCATCGTTTCGTCGGACATATATTCGTCAAATTCCTCGCCGTTCATGATAAACCTTTTAATGCCTATCAATTCCGTGCCGCAGACAGCGTCCTTGAAACTGCCCGCAAAGGTAAATTCGTGGCTTACGCCCTCTATTTCGACAGTAATTTTGTCGCCGACCTTAAGTCCCATGTTTTTCACCGTGAAATGGGAGACATAGATTTTTCCTTTCGGTACACTTTTAAGAATACTTCCGTCGTCCAGAAAATAATTTATCCCCATATTTCTGTCGCTCTGTAATACTAATTTCTGATTGAGATTGGAAGCGTTAAGCGGTTCGCCGACCCGCGTAATATTTGACTGGGACATCGAGACAAACTCCTCAATACGGAACTCATCTATCGCGGAGGCGTCTTCAAGCGTCCCGCAAATGTCCTTGTCTGAGGATTTGTTTTCGCTCATCGCCCAGTAATCGGGTACGTCCGCCATCTCAAAATAGCTGTCCAGCGCAGTCGTCACAGTGATGATGTTGCTCACGCCGGAGGACATGAACATCGACGCGAGTATAATAAATACCAGCAATATCACATTCATTGCCCTTTTGCGCTTAAGGTCTTTTTTCAGTATTTGTAAATACATTTCTATTGCTCCTTTCGCTTTGTGATTCGATTGTAGCATAGAAGTTATTAAATAATCCTTAAATCGGTTTGCGGAAATCAAATTTATATCGTGATAACGAAAATTATCTGTGTGCTTTTATGAAACCGAGAATCAGAGGTGTGGCAAGCGAAAAGCAAAAGCGTTGGCAAGCAATGAGCCCTTTCTTCAAACTGTATCAGTATATAATTGTACGCGGACAGCCGAATAATAGCAAGTGCCTAATTATGAATTATTTTGGCTAACTGATAGAATTATGTAGACATATTCAAGGGTGCTTTTTCATACTTGTTTTGGGCATCTGGTCAAAGCTAACGGATAATGCAATCATGTGGTTTATTGTTGAACATTTCGAAACCAGCATGGGGATAGCATTTGTTTCAACAATTTTACTTTTTGCTTTATCTTATGCGCTATCTACTACCTTCTTCAAAAGGAAATACGTCTAAATAGGATAGCAAAAAGTGCTGCCGCCCTGTTATCTCTGCCGGAGAGGAACCGGGAAATGAAAGAAAAAGGTGCTTCTGTGCATGTTATAGGCAGTTCCAGAGAATGATCAGTCACGGAGGTAAGAGTTTCTATTCTCTTCGCATATTTTGAAGAAATCTGATCCAGATATACCGGATGAACAGCACCTTGTTCTGCTGCTTTCCGTAAGCGTCGCCCTCCCTTCCAGTATTTCCGCTCAAAGACGGATTATGTAAACGGAGGGTCACAGTCCCTCCGGAGAGGGCAGTACTCAGCCTTTGTGTTGGTTGCTTTAGCCTCGGATACGCCATCGGGCGTAACGATAATCATAAGACACAGAAATAGCCGCCCCGGTCTCGCAAACTTAGGCGGCTATTCTATAGCTTAATTTTTGTTGAGCCAGCCGTCTTCCGGCGGCACTCTTTTCTGATTCCAATATAGCATAAACTGTTACTGATTTCAAGTTAATAGGCTTTTAGAAAGTGTTGGTAAATGTGCTGAAATTGAAAAAAATTCCACCTGTACTCGTTTTTATAGAGGCTACAAAATTTTCGCATATAGGTATACCCGCGGGGCGCTTCACTTACAGATGATGAACGCTTTTTCTATACCGCTGTAACTCTTCTTCGCTGACATTTCCTATGATTTCATCAAGAAATGCCAGCAGCTTTTTCTTGTCTTTCGGCAATTTCCCATGAAACTGGTACGCATTGGAAGCTCCCATTGCCGCAAAGATGGTAGGTATCCGCAAATTTTCAATGAGTGTCCGTAGCTCTTTGTATTTTTCAAGTTCGCCCTCATCATGCCAGTTTCCATGCTGTATTTCCGTATAAAGCTCTGAATTGGGATAAATCGTAAGCATATTTGCTCCGATGAGCGTAGGGTGTATCTGGTTGCATATATCAGCCGTCAATTTTGCGCCGATTTCTCCACGACCTGCTCCAGAAATACTTACCAAGTAAAAGAAACTGTAATGAATGCCTGCTGCATCTAATCTCTGGCATTGCTCTATGATGTCAGCAGAGGTATATCCCTTATTCATAAACCGCAGGGCTTCATCATCGCCCGTTTCTATTCCTATTGTCAGACCGTCATATCCCATAGACCGCAGTTTGGTAAGTTCTTCATTGGTTTTCGTGGTAACATCAGTAATCCTTGCAAACGAACCGATAGACTTTACGGATGGGATATACTTGTGGATTAGCTCTGCAATCGCAGTTAATTTGTCATAAGACAAAACAAAAGGGTTAGCTCCCGTCAAAAACACTCGGTCAATACGCTCGTTGTTCCAACCTTTCGTTGCTCTTTTAACCTCCTGTAAATCATTCTCAATATCCTCCAGAGGGGACATTCTGAATTTGAACGGCAAGTCATTATATAAAGTACAAAACTTGCATTTATGATGCGTACAGCCTGCCGTTACTTCTAACAAAATTGATGCCGCTTCATACGGCGGTCGCCAAATCGTTCCTGTGTAGTGCATAAACACATCTCCTTTCCTTATTCCTGCGCTGCTTTTTGTGTATAAAAGGTATGCCCGCAGGGTGTTTTCTGTAGTTTATACTAATTATACTTGTGAACAATGATTTTACAAGTACTGTACTTTTTTGTAGTACATAATTTGTGAATGTACATTGGTTTTTCGGAAAAGGTGTGTTATACTGTCTTTGAAAGGAGTGGCAGGAATGAAAAAAAGTACATTGGCTGTTGAACGCTGCAAAACAATTTCTACCATACAAAAAATCTTAGGCGGTAAATGGAAAATCGAAATTATCTATTACATCGCCTTTCGGGATATACACCGCTTTGGAGAGCTTCGCAGGCATATCGGCGACATTACGGAATCAAGCCTGACAAAGCAGCTTCGGGAACTGGAAGCGGACGGTTTCATTACCCGTTATGACTACAAAGAAATCCCTCCCCGTGTGGAGTATAACCTTACTGACTTAGGCAAAAGCTTCATTCCTGTTTTTGAACACATGAAACAATGGGGAGATGAAAACCTCAGCGAGTAAGAAAAATATCCTAAGGGATATTTATTTTCTTTTTCCAAAGTTGCAATCTATACTATTTTGTGTATGATAAAAAATAACAGAAGTCTTGCATTGAAGTAAGGAGCGGGGTAGAATAAGTGTATTGTGACATCCGCATGGTGCGGATGCGACCGTATAATGTACAGTTTAGATAATCGCAATGAAGAAAGAAGAGGTGGCTGGATGTTAAGGAAGATCAGTGCAGAAGAATTGGAGAGGATCATTTCTGAGAGAAAAGAGGGAGAGCCGCTTGATCTGTCGGGCTGTCTTTTTGAGGATCTGGATCTGTCAGGATGGGATCTGCGGCAAATTAATTTTGATAAAAGTGATTTCCGGAATGTAAGGCTTAACGGAGCGGATCTGTCGGGCTGTTCTGCGTCGAATGCATTTTTTCAAGGCTCAAGCCTTAGGGGGACGATTCTGCAAGATGCTTTTTTGCATTCGGCAGATTTCAGATATTGCGATATGACCGGTGCTGATATATCCGGTGCTGATATCTTTGCGGCGGCGCTTCATGGAGCGGCGCTTAGGGGAGTAACCGCGGATGAGCGTACGAAGTTCTATGAGCCGCGGTGTCCGATGAGCGGTGCGTTTATCGGGTGGAAGGTGTGCTTCGGGAGGCGAATCGTACAGTTGCTGATACCTGCTGATGCGCGGCGGCTGCAGGGGACTACATATGAGATACGGGTGGATAAGGCGAAGGTGCTCTCGATAAGAACCGGGGATTATTCCCAGAGTTTTACGGAAGCCCATTCCTATGTGGATGAGAATTTCTGGTATCGGACGGGAGAGTGGGTGAGGGCCGAAAGCTATGAGACGGATCGTTTTACAGAATCCGGGGGCGGAATCCATATCTGGATGGACCGGGAAGCCGCGATTGCGTATCTGGGGTGATAACGAATGGAGAAAATATGACAGGCTAAGGAGTGTGAAAAAGCGATGGTGAATCTTGAAGTGCTCCGTGAAGAAGAGAAGCTGGCGTTTGGCAGCAGGGAAATGATATTTGTACTCATATATAATCATTTCCCTGCTGCCTTCTGACTTATGCCTATATCCGTCCGGTCTCCATGAATGCGGTCCGGTCATACCGTCCGGTCAGCAGATACGGCACGATTTCTTCTGCGTCTAACTTCTCTACCAGATTCAGCTTATGCACCAGCAGACTGTTCCTGGAATACGCGCCGCCCACAATAGTGTTGATCGGCAGTTCTGCCCACGGGTCGTCCAGAGAAGAATTCAGTGTCAGAGAGGCTGTGCCAGGCTCCCAGGACTGGTAGTTATATTCACATAGATTCTGCAGTAGGGCCCCGTTGACGAAATGGGAAACTCCATTTTCGTCAGGCATCCGGTCGAAATGGAAGTAGAAGCCGCCGCCAAATACCTGCTTTCCGTTTCCGGGATTCTGGTATAGGGCATGGGTGAGCGGACTGTTATACTGCCCTAATTCCATATGGATGTCAACCAACTGGGTTCCGCGGCGGGTAACGCCTGCTGTTACTGTATTATCATTTCTGCGGATTACAAATTCTGCTCCCAGTTTCTTTGGGATGGAGCCGTTGTCGCGTCCGCATTGGACAGCCATCTCAGCGCCCGGTCCGCCAAGAACCAATCCCACCGGATATAATCCAAGAGATTTCCCATAGGTTGCGTATACGCCCAGGATTGCCTCATAATAATCGTCTGCGAAGGTCGGTTTGTGTATATGGCAGACAGAGAGAGTAACAACCGGCATGGAGAACGGTTTCAACGGCGGAGGCAATATCCGGGCAATCGCCTGCGGATCTGTCAGATAAGCCAGATACAAGCCTTCCTGTTCATCCATAAGAGAGACTTTGCCGAAGTTGGAGATATCGGACTTGGGTGTATAGAATGCGGTCTCTTTCTTCTTCTCGGTAAAGAGCGCACGGGCTGCTTCATAGCCGCTCCTGGTGGCCGGGGCGATGGTGCCGTCCTTGACTGCGCTTCCTACCGCAACCGCCGGAATACCCTTTGCATTCAGCTCATCAACCAGGGACGTATCCGGACGATATCCCATAGACAGAATTACTGCGTCGGCAAGAATCGTAACTTCTGTATGATCCGCCTGTTTTTCTAATATCACGGAATCTTCCCGGCGGCTGCACCTCTTTGGACCGGGAATACAAGCCTTGCCCTGGTAGACGCCAAAGAACTTTTTCAGGTGTTTAATACAGCGAAGGCTTTGTTGGATGAATCCCGCGGCCGGGGATTCTATGGAGAGATGATGGATTGTGCGGCGCATTCCCGCAGTATGGAGCCGGTGATCAATCTGGCGGCGGCTAAGCTTGGAAATTCATTGATCCTGCTGGATGCTGATTTTAAGATACTGGCACATTCTACGATCTTCACAATTGACGATCCTCTCTGGGCAGAGAATATCCGGTTGGGGTATTGTACCTATGAATTTGTGAGTGCCGTACAGGAGATAGAGGCTGTGAAGAACGCAGCCAGGACCTCGGATCCGGTGGTGGTTACCTGTTATGCGTCCCCGCTTCGGAAACTGTCCAGTAAGATATTCATACGGGGGAATTTTGTAGGAATTGTTCTGATGCTTGAGAAAGAGACGCCTATTACTTCTATGCATTTGCAGTTGTTACCGGTTATCAGCTCGGCAGCAGGCGATGCGATTTCCCGCTATGCTCCCTATCTGGTCCCGGGAAATACAATCTATCAGAAATTGCTTTACGATCTGCTGATCGGCGCGCCTCCGGAAGAAATTGCCCCAGCTATCGCAGAACTTCAGTTTTCTATGCATCTGTGTGCTCTCAGCATTCAGCAGAGCCGCTATTTAGGGCAGAAGCATTTGAAAGAAGATGTGGCGCGCGAGTTGGTACGAATTCAGCCGGATACACGTTTTACATTTCATGAGAATGGTATTGCTGCGTTAGTTCCCCTTGCGGATGCCCCTGGCTTGTCTTCTGAGATGACAGAAGCATTAGAAGATCTTGCGGCAAAAGAATATCTGCGGATCGGTGTTTCCAATCTTTTTTTCCGGGTTGAGAATTTTGCCGCACGATATGCACAGGCTTTTCGGGCGCTGGAGCTTGCGTCTAAGTTATGTCCGGAGGAGAGAGTAAGTTTTTATTCGGATTATGCTTTTTACGATCTGCTTGATTCTACGAGGGAACGAGAACGGCTTGGATTATACTGCCATCCGGCTTTGGGACTTTTGAGCCGCTATGACCATGCTGCCGGGACGGATCTATATCATACCCTGGAAATCTACCTGGCATGTAACTGCAGCATCAAAGAGGCTGCGCAGAGCTTATACATCCATCGCAATTCCCTGACGTACCGGCTGGAATGTATCCGGAATCTGACGCACGTAGAATTGAATAACAGTAATGTACGTTTTCTATTGGAGATATCTTATCGGATTGATCATTTTATCAGGAGAGATTCTTGACAAATGGCGAAAGGATGCTGTAGTTTTAATGAAGAAAGAGAGGAGGAAATTTTTAATGAGTATTTTATTCAACGAACAGGCGGGGATTTTTAAACTGGATGCTTTGGATACCAGTTACATTATCGGTATTTTTGACGAGGACAAGTTTGTCTCACATTTATATTATGGAAAGAAGATCATAGATTCAGATGTTAACTATCTGTATGGGCCGCTGTATCAGGTACGTCCTTCGGTGCTGCCGGGGCAGGCAGGACGGATCATGGATGCGGTTCCCTTCGAGTATCCGACTTATGGCTGCGGGGATTACCGTGAACATTGCCTTGAGGTAGAAACCGCTGACGGGTACCATGCATGTGACCTTCGTTATGAATCCCATAAGATCTATCCGGGGAAACCGCATCTGAATGGATTGCCGTCAACCTTCGAGAGGGAGGACGGCGACTGTAATACGCTGGAACTGGTGTGCAGGGATAAAGTGCTGAAGCTTAAAGTGACGCTTCTCTATACGGTCTTCGAGCATTTGAATGTGATCACACGCGCGGCGCTTATTACGAACGAAGACGAGAAGGCTGTCTATCTCAAGCGGGCAATGTCCGGCTGTCTGGAATTCGACCATCAGAACTTTGATGTGCTGACGCTTCATGGAAGCTGGGAGAGGGAATGCGGGCCGGTTCGTACGCCGCTGCGCCAGGGGAAGGTCACGACGGGAAGTACTAGGGGAGAGTCTGGGCCGACGGACAACCCGTTTCTGGCAGTGATCTCTTCGGATGCGACGGAAGATGCCGGGGAAGTATTCGCCATGAACCTGGTATATTCAGGGAATTTTCTCGGAGTTGCGGAGGGGCATCATTTCCGCGGCTCACGGATCGTGATGGGGATCAATCCGGTTAATTTCAGTTGGAAGCTTGGACAGGGAGAGAGCTTCACGGCGCCGGAGGTGGTGATGGTATATTCTGACCAGGGGCTTGGGAAGATGAGCCGGACCTTCCATGATCTGTACAGAAGGCATCTGATCCGTGATGTCTATCCGGATACCTTAAGACCGATCCTTGTAAATAACTGGGAGGCGACGTATTTTGATTTCACCGTAGAGAAGCTGACCGAGATCGCGGCTGAGGCGGCGAAGTGCGGGATTGAATTATTTGTACTGGACGACGGTTGGTTTGGGAACAGGAATGATGAGAGAAGAGGGTTAGGAGACTGGTTTGTCAATGAAGAGAAGGTGCCGGGAGGGATCGGACGTCTCGCGAAGGAGATCAATCATCTCGGGATGAAGTTTGGGCTGTGGATCGAGCCGGAGATGGTAAGCCCGGATTCAGAACTGTTTCGGGCGCATCCGGATTGGGCGATCCAGATTCCGGGGAGACACCGCTCCTTGTTCCGCCATCAATATGTGCTGGATTGGTCCAGGAAGGAAGTGCGGGATCATATCTACGGTATGATTCATCAGGTATTATCCGGCGCGAATGTGGAGTATATCAAGTGGGATATGAACCGTACTCTGACGGAGACGGCGTCGGCGGCGCTTCCGGCAGACCGGCAGGGAGAGCTGTGCCACCGATATGTTCTGGGAGTATATGAGATTATGGGGAGGCTTCGGGATGATTTCCCGTCACTTCTGCTTGAGAACTGTTCCGCGGGAGGTTCCCGGTTTGATCCGGGGGTACTCTACTATAGTCCGCAGATCTGGGGATCGGACGATTCGGACGCCATAGAACGGATCAAGATTGAGATGGGCGCTTCTATGTGTTATCCGCTCTCAACGATCGGCGCCCATGTAAGTGCGGTGCCCAATCATCAGACCGGCAGGATCACTTCGCTGGAGACAAGAGGGTATGTCGCCATGGCGGGAACATTTGGGTATGAGCTGGATATTGCGCGGATGAGCGAATCCGAGAAAGAAGTGATCCGTAAGCAGGTAGATATCTATCATAAATACCATTGGCTTGTGAAGGAAGGAGACCTCTACCGGATAGAAGATTCGCTTGGCAATCCGGATTATGCGTGCTGGATGGTCGTATCTAAGGATAAGAAGGAGGCGCTTCTGACTTATATCCAGATACATGCGCTGCCGGGGTATTTCGGGGCGGCGAGAAGGCTTAAGCTGAAAGGACTGCGGGAAGAAACCGTATATGAGACGAAGGTTATCTCTGTTTCCGCTGAGGTCAGGAATGAGGACGTGCATCGGGAAGGAGCGGATGGTACAGAGAAGACTTATGCGGCGCTCAACCTGACAGGATCGGCGCTGATGAACGCGGGGTACTGGATGGACCGCTTAAGCGGTGATTATATGGGGATGATGATCCATCTGCAGGCTAAGAGTTCGTCTTAGGATTATCTTAAGAATTAAATAATCGTATATTAAAGTATGTAATAGCCCTGTTTGATATAATTTGTCGAACAGGGTATTATAATTTTAAAGATAACCCGTAGAAAGGAATAGAATCCTATGTCTGACAGAATATTGATCGTAGATGATGAAGCTGAGATCGCCGACCTGATAGAAGTCTATTTAAGCAATGAGAATTTTACCGTTTTTAAGTTCTATTCTGCCGCAGAAGCCCTCGAATGTATCAATAAAACCGAACTTGATCTTGCTATTTTGGATATTATGCTGCCGGAGACAGACGGATTTACTTTGTGCCAGAAGATTCGTTCCAAACATACTTATCCGATCATTATGCTGACAGCCAAGGATGAAGAGACGGATAAGATCACAGGGCTTACCCTTGGGGCGGACGATTATATCACGAAACCATTTCGTCCGCTTGAACTGGTAGCAAGGGTCAAGTCCCAACTGCGGCGCTACAAGAAATACAATCCGGCGCATTTAGGAGAAGCGGAGAAGGAAGAACATATACTCTCGCATTCCGGTTTGATGATGAGGTTAGATACACATGAATGCTTCCTGAATGATAAACCGCTGGTATTAACTCCTACAGAATTCTCTATTTTGCGTATCCTGTTGGAAAATAAAGGGTGTGTGATCAGTGCAGAAGAATTGTTCCATCAGATCTGGCAGGATGAGTATTACACCAAATCAAATAACACGATTACGGTTCATATCCGTCATCTGCGTGAGAAGATGAATGATACTTTAAGCAAGCCTAAATATATAAAAACCATATGGGGAGTTGGGTATAAAATTGAAGGATAGTGTCAGAAACGAATATTTGGAATTTCAGATGAAGATCATGCTGCGGTTTTGCGTGAATGCCGTGATTTCCGTTGCAGCGGTGATCGTATTATATCTGTTCCTGTGGAGACAGCGGGGCGGCAATCTGATCGTGTGGTTTCTGGAACATTTCATACGAATGGAACATGAGCAGGCATTTCTCATATACCATTATTATTTTAGAAACTGCAAAGAAATCTTTTTCGCTGCGGCAATTTTATTGATTTTCATTTCGCTGCTGTATTTTTTATTCCGTTGGATGACCCGTTATTTTCAAGAAATCAATCAAGGCATTGATGCTTTACTTGCGGAAAATATTGAGAAGATACATTTATCAGCAGAGATGTTCCCTTTCGAACACAAATTGAATGCAGTGAAGCGGACGTTAGAGAAGCAGCGGCAGGAAACCATACTTGCAGAACGGCGGAAAGATGAATTAGTGATGTATCTGGCTCACGATATCCGTACTCCGCTTACTTCCGTGATCGGATATCTGAATCTTCTCGATGAGGAACCGGATATGCCTGTGGATCAGCGTGCCAAAAATATTCATATAACATTGGATAAAGCGTATCGTTTAGAAGAGATGATCAATGAATTCTTTGAAATCACCCGCTATAATTCCAGGCAGATCAAGCTGTCCAGAGAACCGATTGATCTGTATTACATGCTGGTACAGCTATCGGATGAGATGTCGCCCGTTTTTGCACAGCATGGGAATTCGGTAGTGTTAGAGGTTGATGAGGATCAGATGATTTGCGCCGATCCGGATCAGATCGTAAGGGTATTCGCCAATATTTTGAGAAATGCGGCCGCATATAGTTATTCTGATACAGAGATTGTTATCTCTGCCAGAGAAACAGACGGACAGGTCGTGATCGCGTTCCGGAACGAAGGGAATCATATTCCGGAGGAGAAATTATCTTCCCTTTTTGATAAATTCTATCGTTTGGATAAGGCGCGTGTAACGGATACCGGAGGTACGGGCCTTGGTCTGGCGATCGCGAAAGAGATTGCTGTCTTGCATGGCGGGTCTGTCAGCGCTGCCAGCGAAGGCGACACGGTTACGATCACGGTTTGTCTGCCTTAGGATTTTCTTAGGAATTAAACAACTTCATATTAAAGTTCGAGATGCCTTTGTTCAGTACAATTGATATTGAACAGAGGCATTACTTTTACAGATTAGAAAGGAGCTTTATTATGACAGGAAAATATAACCAGAAAAAGGGCAGAAGAAATATACATCGTGGGCGCAGACGCAGGAGAATAGGTATGAAACAGACGGCCGGCGTTGTTACCGTGGTCTTGCTCTCTTTTATGATAATTATTGGCTTTGCCAGGAAAAACAGTGCTGAACTGGGAAGTGAGCCGTCTTTAAACGACAGGCAGATAAGAAATGTAAACCATGATGAGCAGGATGGGATGATACAAAATACGAATGCACAGGGCGGTGATACACCATGGAATCTGATGCTGGTAAATAACAAAAACCATATTCCAAAAGACTACAAACCAAAGCTTACAGAAGTACAGGGCGGCGAACAGGTAGACGAGCGTATCTACGCTCCGTTGATGGAAATGCTGGAAGCCGCGAGAGAAGGGAACGGGGGACAGTTGCCGCTGGTGGTGTCCGGTTACCGGACACCAGAGAAGCAGCAAGAACTTTATGATGAGAAGATCATGGAGTATAAAAAAGAAGGATATCCGGACAGTGAGGCAAAGGAACTGACAGAACAGTGGGTTGCTGTGCCGGGATACAGTGAACATCAGTTAGGTTTTGCGGTAGATATCAACGGAGAGACCTACGACGTGTATTTATGGCTTCAGGAGAACAGCTATAAATATGGATTTATTTTCCGATATCCAGGGGATAAAACACAGTTTACCGGTGTGGCAGAGGAAGTCTGGCATTACCGTTATGTAGGGGTGGAGGCAGCGACAGAGATGTATGAGCAAGGGCTTTGTCTGGAAGAATATCATTTTTGATGAATTTCGTTTCAATTGCATATAAGAGATTCCTGTGATAAACTGAATAAAACTGAAGAAGGAGGAGGGGAAGAAGAGAAAGTGGAACAATTGTTTCTTATAGCAGGATTGATTATAGCTATTTTGGCAGGCGGCTTCTATAGTTCCCATATGAATAGAAAAAAGATTTACTATATGCTTTTGAAGCAATTCGGGGCGAAACCAGAGTATAAGGATTATAATTTTGATGAGATTAAGATATTTTGGAAGGAAAGGAAGAGTAAAGACTGCCGGGGGCATATAGATGATATCACCTGGAACGATCTCAGTATGGATAAGGTCTTTGCACGAATTAATACATGCTGTTCGTCAGTGGGAGATCAGTATTTATACCGGAGCCTGAGGAACCTTTGCTATGAGGATTCGAAGCTGGAAGCTCTGGAAAATAAGATCATATTCGTAACGGATCATCAAAATGCCAGAATAGATATACAAAAAAAGTTATTGCATATAGGCAAAAGAGAGAATAATTATTATATTCCATTATTCTTGAATGGATTAGATAATTTTAAGCTGTCTAAAATATGGATTTATTATTTGCTGCAATTGCTGCTGTTTTTGGCAATTGTTATGAGTATCTTTTTGCGTCATACGTATGCGTATGCTTTCATGGGGATCATTTTCTTGGTGAATATAAATATCTATGCTTTGATGAAAGGAAAGTATGAGATTAATATGGATCTCATGATAGCAATACAGAGCATTCTAAAGATCAGCGGGGAGTTTGCGGGGGAAAAAGATGCTGCAGTATTCGGGGGATTCAGAGAGAATCAGGAAGTTGTCAGGAAACTGACGAAGTCCTTGAAATTCATCAATGGAAGGTACCGAAGAAAATATTCAGCAGATTTTATGGAAGTGTCTGCGACGTATATAACGGGTGCCTTTTTATTTGACTTTGTGATGTATAATCGAATCCTGACGATGTTGGAAAAGCATTTAACCGTGATTAATCAGGTGTTTGAGCTGCTTGGAGAATTGGATATGGCGGTTTCAGCGGCTTCATTCCGAAGAAGTATCCCGATGTATTGTGTTCCTGAGTTTGGTGAAGGGTGTGGGATCAGTTATAAGGAGATGTACAATCCATTGCTCGAAGAGCCGGTTTACAATGATTTCAGCCTGAATGACAGTTGTATCGTTACGGGATCCAATGCGTCGGGGAAATCTACTTTTATTAAAGCGGTCGCGGTTAATGAGATATTGGCTATGAGTATCCATACTTGTGCGGCGAAGACCGCGCGTATAGCAAAGGCAGAGGTATATACATCTATGGCGATCAGGGATGATCTGATGGCGGGGGAGAGTTATTTTATAAGGGAGGTTAGATCGCTGCAGAGGATCGTGGATGTGATTGACAGGGGAAAACTCGTCATAGCGGTAATTGATGAGATCCTCCGGGGAACGAACAGCCAGGAGAGGATCGCGGCTTCGGCAGCGATCTTAAAGTATCTGGAGCGTAAGAATTGTATCGTGATAGTGGCATCCCATGATGTGGAGCTGATCGATCTGCTGGACAGTGATCATTATGCGAATTATTATTTCTGTGAGAAGGCCAAGAACGAGGAGATTGTATTTGATTATAAGCTTCATCAGGGAATCTGTGAGCAGAGAAATGCGATAAAGCTGTTGGATCATTTTGGATTTCCGGAAAGTGTTGTAGAAGCTGCCAATAGATATTTGATCTGAGACGGGGTCTGGATGCTCAGGATTGGCCAGATCCTGATAGTAATTCCGGTGGATGAATTTCAAAAAGGAAAGGAATGTGAAAAGATGTATAACAAATTAATGACATGTTTGGACAGTGTAAAAGAGAAGATTGATTTTAAGCCGGAGGTTGCCCTGATCTTAGGTTCCGGACTGGGTGATTATGCAGACGAGATCAGAATCGTGGATACCATTGAATATACCGAGATCGAGGGCTTCCCGGTGTCAACGGTCAAGGGACATAAGGGACGCTTCGTATTCGGATTTGTGGAGGAGACGCCGGTAGTTATCATGCAGGGACGCGTACACTATTATGAAGGATATCCGATGTCCGATGTGGTTCTACCGACCCGCCTGATGGGAATGCTCGGCGCGAAGAAGATACTCCTTACCAATGCGGCGGGCGGTGTGAACGACACCTATAAGCCGGGAGACTTCATGCTGATCACGGACCACATCACAACGGGAGTTCCAAGCCCGTTGATCGGACCTAACATAGAAGAGTTGGGAACCAGATTCCCGGATATGAGCGAGGTATACAGTGTGCGCTTACAGAGCGTGATCCGGAAATGTGCGGTTCAGTGTAAGATTGATATCAAGGAAGGCGTCTATGTACAGTTCACAGGACCGAATTATGAGACACCCGCGGAAGTCAGGCTGGCAAGGATCTGGGGCGGCGATGCAGTCGGCATGAGTACGGCATGTGAGGCGATGGCGGCGCGCCATATGGGATTAGAGGTCTGCGGGATCTCCTGTATCACCAATATGGCGGCAGGCTTGTCCAAGCAGGAATTGAATCACAAAGAGGTGCAGGAAACTGCAGACCGTGTGGCAAAGTCCTTCAAAGAACTGGTCACGATGGTAGTTACGAGTATATAAGCTTATTGCAGTTAAAACAGCATAAAGAGTGAGAAAGAGGGTATAAGAAATGAAGAGATACAGACGTATATTTACGATCGTGATAGATTCGCTTGGCGTGGGAGCCTTACCGGATGCGGCAGACTACGGTGATGCGGGAACGGATACGCTCGGTCATATATCACAGCGCATGGAGGAATTCCATATCCCCAATCTGCAGAAGCTGGGAATGGCGAATCTCCATCCCCTGAAGCAGGTGGAAGCGGCTGAGAGGCCGATGGGATATTATACATATCTGAGTGAAGCCAGTACCGGGAAAGATACCATGACCGGTCACTGGGAGATGATGGGACTCTATATAACGAAGCCGTTTCAGACATTTACGGAGAACGGCTTCCCCAAGGAGCTTCTGGACGAATTGTCAGAGAGGACGGGGCGCGTGATCATCGGAAATAAGAGCGCCAGCGGAACCGAGATCCTGGAGGAGCTGGCGGAAGAGGAGATCGCCACAGGACATATGATCGTGTATACATCGGCAGATTCCGTTCTTCAGATCTGCGGAAATGAAGAGACCTTCGGGTTGGAGGAGCTGTATCGCTGCTGCGAGATTGCCCGCGAGATCACCATGAAGGATGAATGGAAGGTCGGCCGAGTAATCGCAAGACCGTATGTGGGCAAGAAGAAGGGTGAGTTCAAGAGGACCAGTAACCGCCATGATTATGCATTGAAGCCATATGGAAGAACTGCGCTTAATGTATTAAAGGATGCCGGGCTTAGTGTGATCTCCGTGGGAAAGATCTTCGATATCTTCGACGGAGAAGGTCTAACAGAATCGAACAAATCAAAGAGCTCCGTACACGGGATGGAGCAGACGATTGAGATTGCGAAGAAGGATTTTGAAGGGCTGTGTTATGTGAATCTTGTGGATTTCGACGCATTGTGGGGACACCGCCGTGATGTGGAGGGGTATGCGAAGGAGCTGGAGCGATTCGACGTGAAGCTGGGAGAACTGCTGGGACTTCTAAGGGAAGATGATCTGCTGATCATTACGGCAGATCACGGCAATGACCCAACGCATATAGGCACGGATCATACGAGGGAAAAGGTGCCGTTCCTTGCGTATTCCCCATCCATGGAAGGCTGCGGGAAGCTGGAGGATGCACAGACCTTTGCGGTGATCGGAGCAACGATCGCGGATAATTTTGGACTGGATATGCCGGATGGAACCATTGGAAGTTCTGTCCTGGACGAATTAAGATAATAACAGGAGTTATAGTGAGGATTCCCCTCTCAATGAAGATTGTGTTGAATTTGGTCGGTATTTGCACAAATCCTCTATACAAAAGATAGATTGTCCTTTATAATATGATACGAGCGTCAAAAGTACCAGACAGTGCTGATGAAGAGCAGCTGAGAAGGATGGATGCAGAGTTATGGGGGGGATTATAATGTATAAGGGATTGCGCAGGGAGAATTATATCCTTTGCTTCGGCCGCCTGGTTACTGCCATGGGAGCTATGGTGTGGCCGATGCTTACTATGATCCTGAGTCAGAAGATGGGAATGAGCGCCGAGCACATTGCATGGGTCATGTCAGCGTTTGGAATTCTGTCGCTGCCGACGAATCTGATAGGCGGGAAGATGGCGGATCATTTCAATAAGAAAATGAATATTGTATTTCTGGACAGTATATCGGTTGTCTGTTATGTAATCTGTGCGGTGATCCCCTTGTCTGCGGTGTCAATTATATTGATGTTCATTGCCGCAACCAGTCAGAATATGGAGCAACCGTCTTATAATGCCATTACGGCAGACCTTACCGTAACGGATGATCGGGAGAGGGCATATTCACTGCAGTATCTCTGTACGAATCTGGGCTTCGTGATGTCGCCGACGATCGGAGGTTTTCTGCTCCAGGATTATCTGTGGCTGGCTTTTCTGCTGAGCGGAACAGCGATTGGCTGTTCTACGGTATTGATCTTCTTTCTGGTGAAGGATATTACTCCGATGAAGGATACCAGCCAGAAGGCTTTTTATCAGACCAGCAGGGAGGGAGAAGGGATCTGGACGGTCCTGAAAGAAAACAAGATGATCATCCTCTATATTCTGGCGGTCAGCGGCTTCTATGCAACCTATCAGATGTATAATTATCTGATGCCGCTTGATCTGGCGAGGATCCATGGCGGCAGCGGTGCGGTCATATTCGGGTCGATCACCAGTGTGAACTGTATTGTGGTAGTTATCTTCACTCCGCTGATCACCAGAATGTTCCCGAAGGTTTCGGATACGGTCAAGACCATGCTTGGACAGGCTCTTTTGGTGGCTGGTTTTGCGATGTTCTGGCTGTTCGCCGGACGGATCCCTGTTTATTACATAGCTATGGTGATTCTGACATGGGGGGAAGTATTCAGTATGCTTGCGGAGAGCCCATATCTGACGAAGCGTATGCCGGCGAGCCACAGAGGGAGGATCAATGGAGTGGAAGGGGTTCTCCGTACAGGCATCACCAGTGTGTATCAATTGTTGATTGGTTTTATCTATGGCATTGGAACGTCTGACGCCGCCTGGGCGGCAGTCTTGATTACCGGCAGTCTCTTTGTAGTGCTGTGTTTTGTATTGATCGTGGAGGATAAGAAGGTATATAAGAATCTGTATTTGTAGTTTTAGTTAAAGGATAGTGAGGGTGCAACGTGAGGCTGTTTGATATATTTGGGAAAAGAGAGGAAAAGGATATAAAGGAGCTTGAGATCTACTCCGGTATGCGCGTAGTGGTGGAAGACACGGAAGATCGTATGCTTTTTATTGCGAATCTTAAGAATCTGTATAAGGATACGGCAGAGCTTTATCAGTTCTCGGAAGGGGATATTTTTCAGGATGTGGACATGGAGTCATATCGCGGATCGGAATCTCTCTATGTTAAGCTCCGCGGTTTTAATGACTGTGAGAGAAAGGCCGTCTTTATGGAGGGAATCGTCACACCCGGACAGAGGCATGTATGGCAGGTGAGGAATCTGACGGTTGTAAGAGTCGAGAACGAGCGTTCCTTCACACGCCTGAATACAGATATTGATGCGGTTGCAGTATCGCCCGGCGATGATGAGAGAGTCTGCAGGCTGTTGAATATCAGTGTGGGCGGAGCGAGTATAGGAACAGAATACCGGTATCACAAGGGCGATACATTTCTGCTGAAGGTGAAACTGTCTGGAGATAAGCCTTCGGTTATGTATTGTGAAGTGCTGCGGGTGATAGAGAAGGAGACGGCGAAGTTCGAATACGGATGCAGATTCCTTGAACTGACCGAGGCTGACCAGGAGCAGATCACGAGAAGTATGGCGTTGATCGCAGAGGGTCAGGAGATATAAGGCGTTAGAAAGCTCCCGTGTGGGTCCGCAGGTCATGTGTGTACGGACCCATACACGGGAGCTTTGTCTGTATATCTGTTATGCATGAGAGTGATAGGTTATCTTCCTGATATCTGGTACGGCAAGCAGGAGCGGGTACAGCACGAAGGCGATGATAAGTCCGCCAAGTCCCTGGATCAGATTGGCAGGGATACTTGCTGCCGCGGCAGATGCACCATACAGCGGGATCTCACAGAGGAAATATCCTCCGGCTACGAGGATGATATCTGTGATTCCTCCGAGGATGACAGCGGTGTACTGGGTCTTGGAGGTCTTCCCCAACTTGTGGTAGATCATGCCTGCGATGAATGCGATAAGCCCCTTGACGGCAAATGTGATCGGTACATAGATAAAATACCCGCCGAGCAGATCTGCCATAGCCGATCCGATCCCGGCTGCCAGAAGCCCCCAGACTGGTCCGAGGATGACCCCGGAGAGGATTACAATGGCATCTCCGGGATGTATGTAGCCGCCTGTTCCGGGAGTTGGGATCCGGATAGACATAGTCGCGACACATGCCAGTGCGGCGAACAATGCTGTCATGACGATTTGCTTCAGATTCGTATTATTGTTCATAGTGATAGCCTCTTTTCATTTAGATTAAGTATTATACCCATGGGATGGTGTTTCAGCCTGATAGAGATACTTTATACCCAAACTGGAATGAAAAAAAGGTCCAATATATACAAAAATAACCAGGCCAGTAGGCCTGGCTAAATAGGTTATCCAAGGAATCCGAATACATTCAGGAATATTCTTTCATCCTCAACTATTATACATGAAAGGCGGAAGTCCGTTCAGAGAGATTGAAAAAAGAAGTGCTTCTATTGGTACAGAGACGTGATATGCAATAATGGGGTTCGTTGCTTTACAAAAACAGACAAATACGCTAAAATAATAGGAAAGAATTGCTGTGAAAGGAGTAAACGAGATGGAAGAGAAGAGAAACAGCATGCGTATGAGTTTGTCAGCTCAGTTATTGATTAAAAATATGGGAGATAATTCATTGGAAGAGGAGGTAGAGATTGAAGTTCTGGACGTATCGAAGACTGGCGTGGGATTTATCTGTGACAGACCATTAGAGATTGGGGCGGTGTACGAGACTAATCTGAAGATCTGGACGGACGAGGTGATCCATGCATTTCTTAAGGTGGTAAGGATAGAACAGACCAAGGAAGAGAAGTATATATGTGGAACGATCTTCATCGGGCTGCCGGAGATGAATGCGAAGAGGATTGAGGTATACGATATGCTGAAGCGTATGGAGATGGGGAATCTGGAATAAAGGATGCTGCAAGAAGAGACTTCGAAGTCTCTTCTTTTTCCGTTTTTTGTCAAATGAATTTACGGAGGATTTTTGTGATGGGAAAAATTAAAGCAATGTGGGAGAAGGATGGATATATCCTCAGATCTTCAGAGAAAAATGATGCTGAAAACTATTATCAGCAAAACTATAACCCGCTTGACCCGGAGGTTGCACGTCTTACAGGGTGTAAAGCTTCATTTCCCCGAGATGAGGTTGTAAGCTTCTTCCAGTCATGTATTGATGATGAGAACCGCTATGATTTCTTGATTGTTGATCCTGACGGACAGATCATCGGTGAAAGTGTTATCAATGAGATTAACTGGGATCTGCGGAGTGCGAATTTCCGTATAGGGATTTTCCGAAGTGATTTCCGGGGAAAAGGAATCGGTTCCTGGGCGATCCGTATGACTTGCGGCTTTGCCTTTGAACAGATTCATCTGCATCGGTTGGAATTAGATGTATTCTCTTTTAATCCGAGGGCGGAGCAAGCATACCTCAAGGCGGGTTTTAAGCGAGAGGGCGTTCTGAGAGACGCTGTGAAGGATGGGGATACTTATGCAGATGACATATTGATGGCGATGTTGGAAGATGAGTGGAAGGATCTGGATTCATTGCATATACGATAAATTCTGCATTTATAATCTGTGCCAGATGCGCCTCTCCGGCACTGCTTGTCCGGCAGGGGACGGAGCGTAGAACATTGGCTTGCAGAGGAACATCTGACACAGATATTAAGGCTGTTATAAGAGCTCTTCTTTCTTCTCCAGAATCGCTTCGCACGCGGCACATGCGGCGCAATCACAATATTTGGCGCCGGAAGCTTTCAATTCCTGTCCGTGGGCGTGTATATTCTTTGCCAGTTCTTCTCCGAATAGCTGTGCACCGGCCTCAGATCCAGAGAAAGCGATCAACTGGTCGATCGGCATAATGTCTTCTTCGAGTTCTGCGATGAGATTCCTGGTTGCCTCGGTTTCCTTGTCAGTTCCAAGAGCGTCCAGCCAGTTCTGAGCGGTCTCCTTAGCTTCCGGGCAGCAGGAAGAGGCTGCGATCAGTTCATTTACCTTCTGTGTTACAAAGTCTTTTACTTCTGCGTTCACGATAATTTCTCCTTTCGATCATGTGTATCAGGCATCATTGTATCGTTGGTCTTGCGTTCTTGAGATTCGTGTGGATCCGTTCAAGCATCCTCTCACACTGGCGGATCTCTTCTTCAGTAAAACCTGTATAGAAGATATTCGTCATCTGATCCGATACTTCCGTATAGTCAGATTGAAGCATCCGCGCCCTTGCTGTGAGCGTAAGCAGAGTCTTCCTGCGGTCCGTCGGATCGGCGATCCGGCAGACAAGACCGGAATCTTCCATCCGGTCGATCATGCTGGTCAGGGTGGTCGCGGCAAGCCCGGTCCTGTCAGCGAGTTCTCTTAAGGAAATGTATTCTTCCTGCCACAGGACATAGAGGATCCGGCCCTGCGCCCCATTGAAGGCATCAATATTCTTCTGAGACAGGATCCGTTCAAAGATTCTGTCGCTCAGACGCTTGATCTGTGAAATAATATTGCCTCCTCGAATCTCCATAGCAATGTCCTCCTTTATAGGATTATACTATATAGGAGTAAAATTGTAAAGGGGGTTGGAAGAAGATGTCGAATTTAAGTTGTTTTTTTATCACAGCTATGATAAACTTATAATTGTTCTATATAGAATTGTTCTAATAGGATTAGAGGTGATAGATTGGAAACAAAGGGTAGATTTTATATTACGCAGATAAAGCAGCTTCAAGATAGGATTTTTGATAGGCTATTACTTGAAAATGGCATGGAAATAAGCGGCGGGCAGGGAAGAATCTTATTTATTTTATGGAAAACTGACAATCTTACAATCAGCGAAATAAGTGAAAAAACTTCTCTTGCTAAAAATACGGTATCCGTTGTGATAAATGGTATGGTAAATAAGGGAATTGTGGAAAGGAATATCAATCCAAAGAATCGCCGTCAGACCATTGTGTCGCTTACGGAGTATGCAAAATCAATGCAGGAAAAATATGAAGCTGTATCTCAGCAGATGAACATGTTGTTTTATCAAGACTTTTCAGAAAAGGAGCAAAATCAATTTGAACGGTATCTTGCCCGAATACTAGAAACATTGATAAAAAATCTGCCTTCAAACAAATAATTGGCTTAGAGATTCTGAGAGTCTGCAAATTAGAAAGGGAGAGTGAATGATATGAAAGCATGGGTTTTACACAAGGAGAATGATTTGAGACTTGAAACAGCGGACAGACCAACGCTTGAGGACAATGAAGTATTGATCGCCGTAAAAGCGGCGGGCATCTGCGGTTCTGATATTCCGCGGATCTATCAGACGGGAGCCCACATACACCCATTGATTCCCGGACATGAATTCTCCGGTATTGTGGTGCAGACAGGAGCGTTGGCAGATCCTGCATGGCAGGGGCAGCGGGTTGGCGTATTCCCGCTGATACCGTGTAAACTGTGTCCGCCGTGCAGTAAGAAGCAGTATGAGATGTGCCGGAATTACAATTATCTGGGTTCTCGAAGGGACGGAGGCTTCGCGGAATATGCGGCAGTTCCGGAAGAGAATCTGATACGCCTGCCGGAGCAGGTGACCTATGAAGAGGCGGCTATGTTAGAGCCGATGGCAGTGGCAGTTCATGCGATGAGGCGCATTGGGGTAAATAAATCTGACAGTATTGCTATCTGCGGTCTTGGTACGATCGGCTTGCTGCTGTATATGTTCCTTATGGAGGCGGGAATGCAGAATGTATTTGTATTCGGCAATAAAGAATTCCAGAAGCAGACGCTTATGCAGCTGGGGCTTGAGGAGGATCATTACTGTGACATCAGAGAATATGACACTGACCAGTGGATCATGGAACGGACCGGGGGGACGGGAGTAGATGTATTCTTTGAGTGTGTAGGTAAGAATGCAACACTGGTGCAGGCCATTAATCAGACATCCTTTTCAGGAAGGATCATGCTGGTTGGGAATCCCTTTGGGGATATGAACCTGGAGAAATCAATATACTGGAAGATCCTTCGGAATCAATTGACGGTAATGGGAACGTGGAATTCTGCATTTACACATGAAGAATCGGACGACTGGCATTATGTGTTAAAACGTCTGGAACATAAGCGGATTGTGCCGGCGAAGCTGGTCACGCATCGCCTTCCATTGAATCAGTTGGAGCGGGGAATGCACATTATGCGGGATAAGACAGAGGATTATGTGAAGATTATGAGTATGATATAGTTCTGGCAGCCGATGTTTCCATAATTTCTAACAGCGATAAATATTCGGGTAAATCTCCTGAAAAGTATTGACAAAATCCTTTTTCTGTGGTTACATTTCCGTATGAACATATGAATATCTATTCATATGAAAGGGGAAACATTTTTAATTCAGGAGGATTTTACCATGGAAGAGAAAGGACGGAATACGATAGATACTTGCGGCTGTAACCATAGCCATGATCACGGCCATGACCATACACACCATGATCACTGTGGCTGCGGTCACGACCACGGCCATGACCATACACACCATGATCACTGTGGCTGCGGTCACGATCACGGCCATGACCATACACACCATGATCACTGTGGCTGCGGTCACGACCACGGCCATGACCATACACACCATGATCACTGTGGCTGCGGTCACGACCATGGCCATGACCATACACATCATGATCACTGTGGCTGCGGTCATGATCACGGCCATCATGCCCACGACCACGGGCCTGTACAGCGCCAGGAAGTAGCGTCTATGCCAGAGGGGGTAGAGAAGCGTGTCTATATCCTTGATAACCTGGGATGCGCGAATTGTGCGGCGAAGATGGAGCGCCAGATCCGGGAACTGCCGGGAGTGAAGATGGCGGCAATCACATTTGCGACGAAGCAGCTTGCGGTAGCGGCAGATAATCAGGAAGAACTGCTTCCGGAATTCAGGAGGATCTGCGCATCCATAGAATCAGAGGTCACCGTGACTCCAAGAGAAGAGGAAGCTGTGACATATAAGAAGAAAGAAAGCGTGTTTGCAGAGAACCGCAAAGAGATCCTGTCGGTGGCGGCAGGCGCAGTCTTATTTATTGCCGGGGAAGTATTAGAGAGGACGACGGCAGAATCGAAGATCGGCGCTGTGCTGTTTGTGGCCGCTTATGCCATTCTTGGCATAGAGATCGTATGGACAGCGGTGAAGAATCTGACGAAGGGTCATGTGTTCGACGAGAATTTTCTTATGAGTGTGGCGACGCTTGCTGCGTTTGCCATCGGAGATTTTGCGGAGGCGGTGGGTGTTATGCTGTTTTACCGTGTCGGAGAGATCTTCGAAGATATTGCGGTGAGCCGCAGCCGTTCGCAGATCATGGAGGCGGTTGACCTTCGTCCGGAGACGGTCAGTCTGGTACAAGGGGACGAAGCCCGGACGATTCCGGCGAAGGACGCCAGGGCCGGCGATATTATCCTGATCCGTCCCGGCGACCGTATTCCTCTGGATGGGAGGATCATAGAGGGAGAGAGCCAGATCGACACCTCGCCTGTAACCGGTGAACCGGTACCGGTGAAGGTATTTCCGGGAAAGGAGATCTATTCTGGGTGTGTCAACGATACGGGTGTGCTGAAGCTTGAGGTACAGAAGCCGCTTGGTGAATCCATGGTCAGCCGTATTCTGGATTCTGTGGAGAACGCGGCTGCCAGTAAGCCGAAGATCGATCGTTTTATTACCAGATTCGCAAGGATCTACACGCCGGCGGTGGTGGCGGCGGCAATATTGACGGCTGTCGTTCCGTCATTGATAACCGGGGAGTGGAATTACTGGATCTATACGGCGATCACCTTCCTTGTCATCAGTTGTCCGTGCGCTCTGGTGTTGAGTGTTCCGCTGGCGTTCTTCTCAGGTATCGGTGCGGGCTCGAGAAAGGGGATCCTGTTCAAAGGCGGTGTTGCGATCGAAGCTTTGAAGGATATCAAGGCGGTGGTGATGGATAAGACTGGAACGATCACCAGGGGGAATTTTGCAGTGCAGAAAATCGTAACCATGGACCGGCTGACGGAGAAGCAGATCCTTACGATTGCGGCCGACTGTGAATTGGGTTCTACCCATCCCATTGGAACGAGCATTGTAACAGAAGCACAGAAGAGGAAGCTTACGCTTATGCGTCCGGAACAGGCAGAGGAGATATCCGGGAAAGGAATCCGTGCAGTATTCCCGGAAGGGACTGTGCTCTGCGGAAGCAGGGGGCTGATGGAGGACTATCAGATAGATACGGGGAGATATCAGAAGGATGTATACGGAACGGAAGTTTTGATCGCGGTGGACGGCAGGCTGGAAGGATATCTTGTGATCGCAGATGAGATCAAGGAAGAGGCGGGCAGTGCAGTGAGCAGAATGAAGTCCCAGCGCCTTCTGACAGCGATGCTTACAGGGGATGCGAAGGATAGCGCAATAGCGGTGGCGCAGCAGACCGGGATAGATGAGGTACACGCACAGCTTTTGCCGCAGGATAAGCTTCACAACCTGCAGAAGATAAGAGAGAAGCACGGCGCGGTTATGTTTGTCGGCGACGGGATCAATGATGCGCCTGTCCTTGCGGGGGCCGATGTGGGAGCGGCGATGGGAAGCGGAGCCGACGCGGCGATCGAGGCGGCCGACGTGGTATTCATGACATCCTCGGTGGATGCAATACCGGAGGCTGTAGACATTGCGCGTAGTACCGGAAGGATTGCGATGCAGAACGTTGTATTTGCTTTGACAGTCAAATTCCTGGTTATGATCTTGGGATTTTTCGGGTATGCTAATATGTGGATGGCGGTGTTTGCCGATACGGGCGTGGCGATGCTCTGCGTGCTGAACTCAATTCGTGTACTGTATACGGTGAGAAAGAGTTAGAAAACATTACGAAAATATTAATTTTAGTTTTATTTTATGCCAAACGGTTGAAATCCAAGATACTGTTTGGCATAATTAAATGGGCGGATTTTCGCCTTATTTATTGAAAGGAAGGCATATATGAAGAAGACAGAGGTCGAATGCTGTGATGTGACATACGTCCATGACGAGGCAGTTATGACGGTTCGCGGGAAGATGCCGGACGAAGAACTTTTGAAGGAGTTGGCAGATTTCTATAAGGTTTTCGGAGACTCTACGCGGATCAAGATATTATGCGTGCTGTTGGAATCAGAGATGTGTGTCTGCGATCTTGCCGAGGTTCTTAAGATGACGCAGTCTGCGATTTCCCATCAATTACGGGTACTGAAGCAGATGAAGCTTGTGAAGAACCGAAGGGAAGGGAAGACCGTATTCTATTCGCTGGCCGACGGGCATATCCAGACGATCATCAATCAGGGGATGGAGCATATTACAGAATGATTTTCATATAGTTATCAAAAAGGGACAGTAGCATGACAAAGCAGTTGGGTAGAAGATGCATCATTTATTTGGCGGGGAGTATTGTGTACATTTTGGCTGTTATAACGTCTGCACGTTATACATTAGATGCCGAAGTGAAGTTTGTATGGTTTCTTGCCGCATATCTGATCGTTGGTTTTGAGGCGTTCCGAAGGCTTCAGGAGAGTTTGATGCAGAAGAAGTTTATGACAGAATATACGCTGATTATTCTTGCAACAGCCGGGGCGCTTGGGATTGAGAGATATGCAGAAGGTGTATTTGTCATGCTGTTGTTTAACCTGGGGATGCTGTTCGAGGCATTCTCGACGGACAATACGAAGCGGTCGATCCAGGATCTCATCAATATTCGGCCGGAGTATGCAACACGGCTTGTCCGCGGCAAAGAATTCAAGGTGGACCCGTCGTCCTTAAGGCCGGGACATGCGATCATTATCAAGCCGGGAGAGCGGATCCCGGCGGATGCCATTGTTACATACGGGATATCGGATATTGATACGAAGGCCCTGACAGGGGAAGCCCTTCCAAGGTCTGTGGGAAGCGGAGATAAGATATACAGCGGATGTATCAACTTGAGCGCGGCGGTGGAAGCGATGGTAGTAGGGGCGTATGAAGATTCCGCGGTGACCAGGATCATGAAGATGGTGGAGGAAGCACAGGATCAGAAGGCTGACAGCGAGACATTTATCAGCCGGTTTTCGAAGATATATACGCCGGCGATTCTTTTATGTGCGCTTGCGATCATGATCTATCCGTCCCTGTCGTTTTCCTATGGGAACTGGGATACCTGGATCTACAGAGGGTTGATCTTCCTGGTGATCGCCTGTCCCTGCGGTCTGGTGCTGTCCATACCGCTTGCATTTCTTGGAGGGATCGCATCGGCGGCGCGCCAGGGGATCGTGGTCAAAGGAAGGAATTACCTGGAGGATCTGTCGAAGGCGGATACATTTATATTTGATAAGACGGGAACCCTGACGGAGGGAGTTTTCAGAGTTACGGATATCAGGGCGTTCAACATGACAAGAGAGGAATTATTGGAGATAGCGGCGCATGTGGAGTGCTATTCGAATCATCCGATCGCGCAATCTCTGCTCAAGGAGTACAGAAGACAGGTCGATAAGAAGAAGGTATACAGGATGCGTGAGATGCCAGGGTATGGAGTGAGCGCCATATTCGAAGGGAAACGCGTCTTTGTGGGGAATAAAAAGCTCATGGAATGGCAGAATATAGCATGTACGGATGTGAGGCAGGCAGGGACGATACTCTATGTCGCGGTGGAGAAGATCTATGCGGGTTATATTGTGATCGAGGATTCTGTGAAGGAGGATACGAAGGATACATTCAAGTATCTGAAGGACAAATGCAATGCAGTGCTCGTCATGCTGACTGGTGATACGGAGAAGGGAAGCATACCGATTGCCAAAGAGCTGGAGATGGATTATGCGTATGTGAATCTGATGCCGGAAGATAAGCTAGAGCATGTAGAAGATTTCTTGAGCATCCAGGATCGGACGGAGAGGCTGGTGTGTGTCGGCGACGGGATTAACGACGCGCCGGTGCTTGCGAGAGCGGATGTAGGAATTGCTATGGGAGCGCTTGGATCGGCGGCTGCTATTGAGGCGGCGGATATCATTCTGTTGGAAGACGAACTGCCGGGTATCATAGATGCCATTAAGATATCGAAGGAGACATTGAAGGTTGTGAACCAGAATGTTGTATTTGCGCTGTTCATTAAGCTTGTGGTGCTTGCTCTTGCGGTCATTGGATTTTTCAGCATGTGGGAGGCGATTCTTGCGGAGCTGGGCGTAATGCTTGTGGCATTCTTGAATTCCGCCTGGGTTGCCAAATATACGGTATAGTAATTTCACCATACGTTCAGAAGAAGGAAATGTAATAATATGAAGTGTATAGATAAGAAATATCTGAATAGTAAGCACATAGGGATCATAATGACTGTTTTTCTGGTGGGAGCCGGCCTGACCGGCTGCGGCAATCCATCTGAAAAGGGAGTGGAATGTCTGGAGAACGGGCAGTACGAAGAGGCGATCGAGCATTTTGAGGAGGCGGTGGAGGACGAGGTCAACATCGGGGATGCCTACAGAGGGATCGGAATCGCCAAATGGGAGCAGGAAGACTATGAGGGCGCCGGCGAGGCATTTCGGAATGCGTTGGAGAATGGCGCGCAGAAGACGGGAACGCTCTATAATTTTATTGGGAACTGCGAGCTTAGGCTTGGCAATGCTGTATCCGCTCAGAATCATTTCCAGGTGGGAATCGAGCAGGAGGGTAACAGCGCCGAACTGAATCAGGAGATGAAGTATAATCTGATCGTGGCGCTGGAACAGGCAGGAGACTGGGAGAATGCCAGAGCCAGGCTTGGCGAATATATTGCAGAATATCCTGAGGATGCGGCGGCGCAGAAGGAATTGCAGTTTTTAGAGACGAGATAGAATATTCAAGGCAGAAGGTATGATTGAGATCAGGAACGAGGCAGAGCGAGTAATCCTGGTGGGCGTGAGCACGTCGGATCAGGACGATACTTACAGATCCCTGGAGGAGCTTAGAGAACTGGCAGATACCGCCGGCGCCGAGACAGTGGGTACGGTGGTACAGAGCAGAGAACAGATCCATCCGGGGACTTATATTGGAAAAGGGAAGATAGAAGAGATCAAGGATCTGTTGTGGGAGCTGGAGGCGACAGGTATTATTTGTGATGACGAACTATCGCCGGTGCAGATGAAGAATCTGCAGGATGAGCTGGATACCAAGGTCATGGACCGTACATTGGTGATCCTTGACATCTTTGCGGCCAGGGCTTCGACCAGGGAAGGTAAGATACAGGTGGAGCTGGCGCAGCTTAAGTACCGGCAGTCCAGGCTTACGGGATTTGGGAAAGCGATGTCCCGTCTTGGCGGCGGGATCGGAACCAGAGGACCCGGAGAGAAGAAGCTTGAGATGGACCGGAGGCTGATTAAGAGCAGGATCGCTCAGTTGAACCGGGAGCTTCGGGATGTCAGACGTCATAGGGAGATAACGAGAGGGGCAAGAAGTAAGAAGTCTGTTCCGGTAGCAGCTATCGTAGGGTACACTAACGCGGGCAAGTCGACGCTTTTGAATACATTGACCGGAGCCGGTATATTGGCGGAAGATAAGTTATTTGCGACTCTGGATCCGACTACCAGAGGCGTGAAACTTCCGGGCGGGCAGGAAGTACTGCTGACGGATACCGTAGGATTCATCCGCAAATTGCCCCATCACCTGATCGAAGCATTCCGAAGTACACTTGAGGAAGCGAAATATGCAGACGTGATCCTCCATGTGGCGGACGCGTCGAATCCCCAGATGGACGAGCAGATCTATACGGTGTATGAGACACTGCGAAGCCTGGAGGTGGTGGATAAGCCGGTTATTACTGTATTCAATAAGCAGGATAAGATAGGAGAGGAAAAGGTCATCCGGGATTTTCATGCGGATTGTACGGTGAAGTTATCTGCGAAGACAGGTGAAGGGATTTCGGAGCTTCTTAAGACGATAGAGACCGTTCTGCGGGAGCAGAAGGTGCTGATCGAAGAACTGTATCCTTATCAGGAGGCAGGCAAGCTCCAGATGATCCGCAAGTACGGCGAATTGCTTCAGGAGGATTACCGTGAGGATGGTATCTTCGTGCGTGCATATGTGCCGGCGTCGCTCTGCGGTAAACGTTAGATGCATTTTTCAGCGTTAGAGTGTCTGCCGGGGAGATTCTTTGAAGAATTTCTTGTAGGCCCTCGAGAAGGTGGAGTAGTCTTTGAATCCGCAGTCAAAATAAACCTGTGTGCCCGGCACACCGGATAAGATCAGTTCTTTGGCAAGCAGGAGCCGTTTCTGGGAAGTGTATTGGCCCAGGGTATAGCCTGTCTCCTGCTTGAACAGGCGCATCATATAATATTTGCTGATATAGAAGTGTTCGGCAAGCGTGTCAATATCTAATTCCCCATTCAGATTATCATTAATATATTGAAGGATATCCAGGACCTTGGAATTGCAGTTGTCTGTGTCGATGAATTCCAGACGGTCCTTTTGGGCGGCGCGGTTTAGGTGGATCATGAATTCCAGGAAAAGCACCTGCCGGAATAACTCTGCCGCATACCCGTCATCCAGGAAGGATTGCTCCAGGCGTGTAATGGAGCGGAACAGAGAACTCTTCCCCGGAGAAGGGATCCGCAGTACATTAGAGTGCTCGGATTCCGCTTTCTGGAAGCAGTAGCTAAGATCATAAGCTTCTGTCTGGTATGCCTTCATGAAATTAACAGAGATATAGACGATAATCCGGTCGTAAGGGGTAGAATTATCCACTGTCAGCCTGTGGATATCATTGTGCCTGACAAGCACGATGTCATAGGGCTTCAATTCATAGGACCGGCCTTCTACAGTATAGCTGACATTCCCTTTCAGGAAGATGGTGATCTTGTCGAAATCGTGGTAGTGGTATTCGACCTCACGGGTCTCCTGGTCTGTCAGGTGAAAGAGACGGAATTCGCTGTTTAGATAGCCTTTCTTCACATATTGGTCCATGTAACTGCTCCTTTCGTGTATGATAAGCGTCAGGTGAGCAACGAGCCAAGCGGGCATGTTGGCATGCACATTTGGCAGCTGCCGAGAAGTCTTTGACTATAGCATAAGTCAAGAGAGCATTATTTGCAAGAGAATTAGCATGAATTGTGTTGAAATGGGAAATAATGCCTGTTATGATAGTTATAGACGGAATCGTATGAAGAATAAAGCCCGGACAGGGCATGGAGGTAAGTTATGAAGGTTGTATTAGAGCGCTATCACGGACTTGGCAACGATTATGTAGTATTTGATCCGAATAAGAATGAACTTAAGCTGACACCGGAGAATGTGAAGATGATCTGTGACCGCAACGCGGGTCTTGGGTCAGACGGAGTCCTGGAGGGGCCCATCCTTGAGGAAGACGGAATGCATGTGAAGGTATGGAATCCGGACGGCAGTGAGTCCGAGACCAGCGGGAACGGCGTACGTATCTTCGCAAAGTATCTGAAGGATGCAAGCTATGTGCAGAAGAAGAATTTCAAATTATATACGGGTAACGGGCCGGCAGAAGTGACATTTCTGAATGAAGACGGAAGCCGTCTGCGTGTATCCATGGGACGGTTATCCTTCAACAGCGATGATATTCCGGTGACCGGGGAGAGCCGTGAGGTGATCAATGAGGATATGGTATTCGGAAGAACCCTGTATCCGGTTACCTGTGTGTCCATCGGGAATCCGCACTGTGTGATCCCGATGCGCGAGATCTCCAAGCCGCTGGTGTGCAAGATCGGCGACTATGCCGAGATGGCAAGATATTTCCCCAATCGTGTAAATACACAGATCATGAAAGTGATTGACAAGGAACATGTGGCGATCGAGATCTATGAGAGAGGCGCAGGCTATACGCTGGCGTCTGGAACAGGCGCGTGTGCGGCAGCCGGAGTTGCCTATAAGCTTGGGATGACGAATAATAAGGTGATCGTCCATATGCCGGGAGGAGATCTTCAGGTGGAGATTGAGGACGACTGGACTGTCTACATGACCGGAGATGTGTTTTACGTGGCGAAGATCACTCTGAGCAATGAATTTGCTGAGAAGTTAAGGAGCGTCTAGGTGTATCAGATACAAGCCTGCGAAGAAGAGGATAAGAGATATATTGTTGACCGGTTGGTCGCTTACAATCTGACACAGGTTCCTGCAAGGCAGGAGGAATTGTTTGTTGATCTTAGCAGGAAGGCAGTTGCAGAATCAGGAGAGGTGATTGCAGGGATCATTGCCAGGATGTATTGCTGGAACTGCGCGGATGTGGATGTGCTGTGGGTTGCCGATTGCTGCAGGGGCAATGGGATCGGAAAGAGATTGCTTCGGGAGACGGAAGAGGCCGCCAGGGAGAAAGGGGCGTACCTGATCCATCTGGATACGTTTGATTTCCAGGCGAAGGAATTCTATGAAGGGCTGGGCTATGAAGTATTTGGGGTGCTTGACGATTGCCCTAGGGGGCATGAGCGGTATTATATGAAGAAAAGATTAGCGTGATGAGACGGATTTCACTTGGCGGTGGGATCCGTTTTTACCGTTTGCAGCCAAAATATGCATCTTAGGGCCAAAGAGATGATAAATATGGATTTTGTGGTATACTTAATTATGTATACCCATTCAGAATCAGTATTTGGCTTGGAATAGTTGGGGTCTAATGAGGAGAAGGTCTATGATAGATATTGCAATTCTAGATGATGAAGAAGCAATTTTAAAAGATATCAGAATATGTGTCGAGAAGGAAGTGTCAACGACAGATAAGGTGAATCTCTTCACCTATACGAGTGCGAATGAATTTCTTAAGGAGACGGAATCGGGACATGAATTTGATATTCTGATATCAGATATCTTAATGCCTGAGATGAACGGGCTTGATGTGGGAAGGAGGCTGAGAGCACAGGGAATCCGGACGTATCTGATCTATCTGACATCCTATACGGAATACGCTATTGACAGCTATCGGGTAGAAGCATATCAATACATACTTAAGGACGAGATGGAGAGAAGGCTTCCGCGTATCTTAAGGAGACTGATTAATCTTGTAAAGAAAGAGAAACTTCAATTCAGGCTGATTGGTACGCCGACGAGCAAGGTGGCGGTCTATTACAAGGATATCATATACATCGAGAAAGAAAACAGACACAAATACATACAGTATATAACTGTAGATGGTATCTATAGAGAACGGATCACGCTGGCACGATTACTTAAAGAACTTGATAGCGAGGCATTTATCATGGTAGAACGCAGCTGTATTATCAATATCAATCATATTGTCAGTATGCAGAAAACGATTCTGATGGACAATGACAAGGAGATTACTGTCAGCAGAAATTATTTCAAAGAGGTGAGAGAGCGTATTCATCTATATAAGGGGAAATTATAGTGGGTGTAGGAATTATGCTGATACTAATATCGACTTTTGAGATTTGGCTTTTGTATCAGTTGTTGTTTGGGACTGTTTTGGATAAAGAATATCTTCTGAAAAGAGAATGGGGTATTATATGGGGAAATATTGCCGTGATGGGAGTGCTCTTGGGGATTAATCGCAGTTTGTCATTTTTCTCACTGAGTATATTTGTTATTTGTATTGTTTTTAATTGTATTTGTATATTATTTATAAAAAAGCAACATAAAAAAACGGTAGTTGTTATCATTATCTTATATTATACTGTAACGGCTTTAGTAGATTTTTTCTTTGCGTTTATGGGAATGATGATTTTAAGTCAAGAATTTGACAGAGTGGTTTATTCTTATGCGAATTCATGGGTGGAGTGTATTCTTTTTACCTGTTCAAGACTTCTTGTAGCAGGGGTAATAAGTATAGTTAATAAGAGAAACTTTGAAGAATTATATATTTATGAATTCCAGGGTATTTTATCGGTTATTGCTATAATTATGTGTGTGGTGCTGCGGAAATACCAAATATTAATTGTAGGAATGATATATGAAAATAGGGAGAACGAAGCAGGCATCCTTGGGATATCTCTTGTGAGTATTTTGTTGCTTATTTCTTTTATAAGTGGATTGTTTTTGAAGGATAAAGTTCTTAAGAAAGAAAAAGAATTTTTGATTATGCGTGATGAGATGGTGACACAACGGTTCCATGAATTGGAAAGTGTAATGGAACAAAATCGTCAGTTATCACATGATTTGAAGAATCATTTTATTATTTTAAGAGGATATGGAAAAGAGGGAAACTGTGAAGGGATTTGTAATTATATAGATGGAGTGGAGAAGGAATATTTCTCAGTTAAAGTATATTCTTGGATCGGTAATCCGGTTGCAGATATGCTGATTGAACAGAAGAGAGTCCTGGCAGAGAAAGAAAGGATTGTATTTGATATTGATATTGTCCCTATTGATGACTGGCCGTTTACGGATAATGAGACTTGTTCGCTGTTAGGTAATCTTGCGGACAATGCAATTGATGCGTGCAAAAGGATAAAACAAGAAGATAAGTGGATATCATTACAGATTGAGAAACAGAAGCAATTTCTGTTTATAAGAATCAGTAATCCTATTGATGTGATGCCGGCTATGAAAAAAGGGAGGCCGGTATCTGTAAAACAGGATAAACGGAAACATGGATATGGATTAAAAAGTGTGGAACGTGTTGTATATAAATATAACGGTGTAATAACTTTTCAGATTGAACAAAATATCTTTGAGGTTGTTATATCTTTTTAGGAGAAAATATTAGATTATGTATGAAAGCAATTTATATGATATGGAACAAAATTCTAATTTTATTTATGCAGGTGATTTGTCTCAGGAACTTGAGGAAATTGAACGGTTGATTCCTGAGGAGAATGCAGTGGAAAATCAGTATACACATACCCAAAAATGTACTGTGTTGCTTACTATATTGTGTTGTTGATTAATTGGGGTTTGGGAGATACCATTATAGAATATTATGTAGATAAACGTATTATTTCATGAAAGAAAAAATAACATACTTATTTGAACGAAAATATTCCGAAAAGAATGAAACTGTCAATATTCAAAAATATACTTACTGGAAAAAACTGCTAGGACAAAATATAGTTGAATTACTTTTGCACAATTATAGAAATTTTAATTGTTATTTAAAGGATGAACCCTATAAAAGCAGTACAACAAGAACAGATGATTTTATCAAATTTATAGAGAATTACCGGGAGGACGAGGCATGTTCTGCTCAAGACGACGTGAAAAACAATTTGTTTTTCACCGGGTTTTACAAAGGTATAATTGGTTATGGATATCATTTGCTGCGATCAAAAATTCAAGAAGATAAGATTTCTCAAAGTGTATTTATAGATTTTGAGGAGCAATTGGTGATGCGGCTGCAAGATATTTCTATCCGAACTTTGATCGTTGAGATGCATGATCATGACAGCGTCGGGCATCTGGAGGGAGAGAACGCAAGAGAAAAATATGAGCATTTCTGTAAAGAGATCGTTGCGAAAGGGGACTTCGTACGGCGAATATTTGAATACTATCCTGTCTTGTGCCGTTGTATAGAGGAAGTCGTTCAGAATACGGCGGAATTCTATACGGACATTATGAATTGGTTTCGGACGGATAAGCAGGCGATACAACAGAGATTGTGCAATGGGAGATCGGTAGATCATATCCAGGGAATAAAAGGCGGTTTTTCAGATGTACATAATAAGGGAAAGTATGTTGTAAGAGTTCTTCTGGATAATGGGATGGAGATTCTATGTAAGCCGCGTTCCATGGAAACAGAAAAGAAATATTCTGAAATGCTGCAATGGCTGTCCAAAGAGACACAGATCGATCAATATGAATACGCAATCTTGTCCTATTCAGATCATAGCTGGTGCGCGATTGTTGAATATGCGTCCTGTGATTCTAAGGAAGAATTGGAATGTTATTATGAACGATTAGGTGTACAATTGTTCCTGACATATTTATTGGGAACCAAGGATATGCATTGTGAGAATATTGTTGCATCAGGTGAATATCCTGTGCTGATCGACCTGGAGACCTTAACGAACATCAGATATAATCAGAACCGGACTACTGCGGATGAAGAGATCTGTTACCAATTGTCACAATCAGTATTGTACACGGGGATGTTGCCTTTCTATCATTGGAATCGGGATGGCAGAGGAGTTGACAGCAGTATGATAAGCGGGATAGAAGGGCAGCGTTACCCATTCAAGGTTCCGGTAGTTGTCCAGGGCGGGACTTCTGATATGAGGATTGAATACCGGCATCCAGAATCTTCGAGAAATCAGAATCTTGCGACCATCAAGGGAGAGTTTCAAGAACCGTTACTGTATGCAGGGAATCTGAAGAGTGGATTCCGGTCTGCTTACTGTGCGGTTATGAGGAAAAAAGAGGAGTTCTGCAATATATTGCGGAACTTAGAAGGATTATCCGGCCGTTATCTGATCGCGGATACGCAGCGTTACAGTATGATTCTGTCAAGTTCCTATCATCCAAGTCTGTTAAGGGACGGCGCAGAGCGTGAGATATTCCTCTATTCTATGTGGAAGGGGAGAAAAGAGCATGAGAAAGAGATTGTAGACAGTGAGATATCCTCTTTGCGGGATGGTGATATTCCATATTTTTATTATGCTATGAATTCCAAAGATCTGAGAGATGGCCGCGGACGGACAGTCAGAGAATATTTTACATGCAGGCCGATAGAACTGCTGTATCAGAAGCTTAAGAGACTTAGTGGTGCGGATATGGAGAAGCAGTGTGAATATATTGATCTGGCAATGGAGTTGATGCCGGAAAAGTCAGATCGTTACTTGAACCGCATATACCGGTCGGAGAAAGAGTATTTCTTGAAGCTGAATGTCGACAGAAAGAGAGATCTTACAATACTGGAAAAGAATATTACCAAACTAACAGAACGTCTGCTCCAGTATGCGGTGTGGAATCAGGAGCACAGTGAAGTGAGCTGGTATACCGTCCAATTGTCTGATGATAACAGGAACAATTGGACGATACGCCCGATGAATGTTTACCTTTATGACGGATTATCTGGAATGCTTGTATTGATGTATTGCCTGGTAAAATATTCTAACAGACAGGAGATTGCCGATATGTATGATACTTTAAGGCGGAGGCTGTTCCGGTATACGGATGCGGGAATATCTTCGCCGGACAAGCTTCAGTCCAGAAATACAGGAGCGTATGAAGGCGAAGGTTCGATCTTGTATGCATATCTGCTGTTGTATCAGGCGGGGAAGGAAGAAATCTATCTGGAGTATGCGAAGAAACATGCGCGTATAGTGTCGCAGTTGATTGAAGAAGATACACGATATGATCTTCTGACGGGAAATGCCGGGGCGGCGCATGTATTACTAATGTTGTATGAGATTGCACCGGATGAGGAATATCTGGATATGGCAGAAAGAGCAATGAGTGTACTGGAAAGAGCAGCAAAAAAGCAGCAGAAGGGAATCGGATGGGTCACGGAGAAAGGAACAGCGCCTATGGCAGGAGCAGCGCACGGGAACAGCGGGATACTGATGCCGATGATTCATCTGTGGGCGTTGACTTCCAATGATAAATATGAACAACTGGCAGAGAAAGCATGGGAATATGAGGAATCTCTGTACTGCCGTGAGATCAATAACTGGATCGATGTACGTGAAGGAGAACAGCGAGCGGATGAGATCGGACCGGCGGCGTGGTGCCATAGAGCACCGGGAATCTTATATTCAAGAATGGAGTGTTATAAGTATACGGATAATCCCAAATGGAAGATGCGTATAGAGACCGATATGCAAAGGGCATATCGGAAGCTTAAGGAATGTTGGAGACGAGACAGTTGGTGCCTGTGCCACGGGATATGCGGGAATCTCTGGATAATGGAGAAAGCTTCCGAGGTGCTGGGAGAAGGCGATATCATGTATCATCGATATTTTCAAAGGGAAGAGGTGCGATTGTTGCCGCAGGAGAAAGTGAATCCGGGGCTTCTTAATGGATATGGCGGGGTGTTACTTTGTCTGATTAATGCTGATTAGTGCCAAAAAATGCGCCTTAGTGCCAAAGGGTAGAAATATAAAAAATAATGTGTATAATTTAGGAAACATAAGATATCTTATAAATTTATAATACAAGGAGAATGAAGAGTGAAAAAGTGTAAAAGTATAATTGTATTATTAAGTATCTGTTTCCTGATATTTGGAAATGGGTATATTGCTCAAGCTACAGAAAGCATTATTCCTGAAAATGAAGCAATGGGTAATGATGCTGCTACTATAGATATCCCGTTTGACGCTATAAACTATGATGGCGGAGGAAATGCTTCTGTAAACGGAACTTGGAAGATATGGCTGCGTTCACCAGGCGGTAGCTACTCGATAAAACCGAAGATCAGCGTAGAATATAAATACATGAGCGGTGTGGAGGATATCTATTAAAGATGATTGGAAATGTTCAAAATACATCTTATAAGCAGACGATTTCAAATGCCGGAAATAATGTACAGATTAAGGAGGCAGCAAGCGGTGCGACACCGCTCGCTGCCGGCAATAGGCAGGATTCTGTTCATATATCTGATAACTTGTCGTGGATAGAGAAGCTTAAACTATGTAAAAACCGTGTACATGCATATGAATCACTTTCAGGGGATAGAAGCTCCGTTCAGAGAGTTGAGGATTTATTTGATGGAGTTTATTCAGGAAATAAGTCCATTGAGGATGTGATAGCTGAATTTGACAGCTTAGTTGGAAAGATTCATGAATTTGACTGCGAGATGGGTGTTGCGGTGAAAGATGATGCAGAATATTATGGTAAAGTAGTCTCTTCGGTATATCAGCACTTTAAGTTGTATTTGGTACGGCAAGCCTTTGGCGCAAATCATGATGAAGGTAAGCAGATAGCGGATCAGTATGGAATGCCCGGCAACCGGAATTTTGTATATTATAATTCCGATTACTATTATAAATCCGAGGAAATAGACGATCTTCTAACGCAGCATGCGTCTGATATGTTGAAGGACGCAGGGACGAAAGCTCCGTTGGATACAAAGATGGCAGGTTCGATATATGAGAGTTTCAATGCATATATGAAGCATTGGACATTGTATGAGTGCAGGCAGGGAGATATTATTGATGTGGATATGAAGCCGCCAAGAGGTTTCGTATTTCTCTATAAGGAGAGCAGGTATACGCAGGAAGAAGTCGATGCGATGGGCGGGCAATTGGTAGACCGTAACAGTACATCGTTCGATGGCCTGCTGAGGGTTACCTATGGGAACCGAAGTGCAGAAGGGAATGTCAATCTAAGGTATGAAATGAGTGAGGCGAAAGGTTTTAATCTGTACGAACTTCTGAATACGATCACGGATGATGAGTGGGAAGACGATCTCCTTGAGCAGTTTTTGAAGAATATTAATATTCACAGAGCGTGTTATACCGGCGTATATCTCCAGGAAGCGGGCGCTTTAAGATATATGCATCATTCTCAATAAAGAATAGAATATATAGTACGGAGGCTATGTAACATGAGTATAACGATAGGAAACATGCAGAGATATTCACCGATACCGCGTACCTTTGCTGTTCAGAATAAAAGTAGTGTTTTTAGCGAGATAGCACCATCTGGTTCAACTGTAAGTGTTATGCGTACGTTTGATGCAGCGTCTTTATTAAAGAATAAAGAAGGCTCTATTGCTTTAGGCTGCAATGCCGTAATGGATTATGCTATGTGGTACGCAGAAGGTTCTACAGAAGAAAATCCAGTGATATTTGCAAGAACGATAGACGCGAATGGCAGAGAAATGGAACAGACGTTTTCTTTGAACGATATTGATCCGCATAATGCTACCTATTTAGAAATGTTGGCATTACAGGTCCATTATAAGCCGGATGAAGAGATTTGCCACTTTTCGCAGGGAAGCTATTTGGGTCCTACAGATCGGATGGATTTCGTTGATGGATATAAGCAGTTGATTTCAAAGCATCTGATCAATCATTTTTATGATGATGCATCACGGTGTCAGAAAATGCTTGATTTTTATATGGATATATTTGAGAAGAACAGATCGAAGGACAGAGATAAAGAATGGCAATTGAAAGCATTAACGGCGTCAATCTATACACGGTCACTGCGAATGATGTGAAGTGTAAATCATCATATTAGGCAGAGAAGAGTCATTCCTGGTCAGAAGGAGAGAAACGGGAAACGACCTCAGAGACAGAAAAAGAATTCCGTGGAATTTAGGTTTTTAAGTCTTAGCTCCACGGGATTCTCTTTTCTCATTGCCCTTTTCCCAATAAACATGCGCGTCAATTATGCAGGATTTCCGCCTTCCATGTCTCAATCTGTGAAATTAACTCTTCCATATTAATTTTTGAAAAATCTGTTGTGTCAACTTTGATTTGCCTGCCGCCAACGCAAAAGGCATCAAATCCCCTCTTTTCTATTCCGCAAACAAAGTTTTCATAAGAAATAGTTTTTGTTATTAGAGTATTCGGACTATTCTCTTTCTTTTCTGGATAACAGTCATTCACTATATGCCCTCTGTGCCTGTCAGGGCTGTTTTCCCGTTTCAGAAAACGCTGGTAAATGACTTTGTAATCACCTGTTAAGGTAATGGTCAATGAGGGATATTGATATTTTTCTAAGAGGTTTTTGATTCCATGTTCTGACGAATATTCAAAATTATTCTCCAAGATAAAAGGTTGTTCTGTTTCCATAAGCTGACCTGCGACATAATACATGATTTCCATACTGGCAATTCCAAGTTTTACTTTTTCTGCTCTCGACTGAAAACCAACATTGTCAAACAGCAATTCTTTTATAGTATCTTTTGAAATAACAGGAAGTTTCATCCTTTCTGACATGGCTTTTGCCATAGTGCTTTTTCCTGTTGCCGGAATACCTGTCACTAATATACAATACATTTCTCATAACTCCTTCAAATTAACAGTTTCTATAGCAACTTCAAGTTCAGTTTTTCATAGCAGCTTTTCCAAATTCCACACCAGCCGGATCGTGAATGGAGGATTTCGTGTTTTAACTTGTTTATATTTGATTATGCTTGTTTATTTCGGAATTTGCAAGCGTTTTATCGCGGTCTGTATATAATAATAGTGTGAAATGGAGGATCAGAAGGGTTAAAATAAAAAAGGATGTGATAAGTCAGAGGAAATAGATGAACTTCTAGTTCAGCATGCGTCTGCTATGCTGAAGGATGCCGGAACTTACATAGATATTTGACTTTAGAAGTCAAAAACATAGTTTTCGCGGACAATATGATGCGGTACGATATGCTGTCTGTTATAATCTATGGTATGCAGTGTAATACGTGGTTTTATATAAATATAAAGGAGTATGGAATGAAGAGATACAATAGTATGGAGGTAGAGGTTATCAAATTGGGGCTTTTTAATATAGAAGCCCTTGGGTTGTCAAGCAAAGAAGTATTAGAGCAGAGTGTTATCTGGCTCAGAGAGAAGTACGAGACAACAGGTGATGCGAGGTATCTGGACAAAGCAGTATGGCATATCTATGCTTACCTGGAGATGGGTTATCCTTACGAGAGCGTGAGGACAAAATTCCAAACTGTATTAGAGGCACTTGGGGAAAAAGAGGAAGATGTGTTCCCCAAACGAAGCTGGGGAAGTAAGAAGGTACCTTTGAAGAAGATGCGGATCAATCAGTTGTTGGGAAAATGGAACCGGGGCTTACAGTCGATGAAGATATCTGACGCGGTGGAGGATATCATGGAAAAAGCATTGAACAAACAGATTGGAGAATATACATATCACTGCGGAAAAGTGATAAAGCAGGACGGGGAAAATACTTTATGGGAGAATACCTGTAAGCTATATGTCCGGGAAGAGGAAGTTGTGTTTCACAATGTAAACAAAGGAAAATATTATATTCTTGGGGAATGAAAATGCGGCTTCGGATATTTTTCATGGTCAAAAGCGGCGTTTTGAGGACAAATAGATGAAATTAATTCGATTTGTGGTATCATATGAAGTATGTGAGGCAAAATAGGATCTGACAGGGGAGAAGACAGGTGATGAATATTGCACTTATAGATGATGAGGCTGCAATTTTAGAAAATGTCAGAAAGTGTGTTGAGAATGAGATCGTGCCGCAGGATGAAGTGAACCTCTCTACTTATACACGGGCGGAGGATTTTCTTCAGGAAATGGAACAGGGATATGAGTTTGATATCTTGGTTTCGGATATTGATATGCCGGACATGGGCGGCCTGGAATTAGGGAGACGAATATACGAAGAGGGCGGCGGCCCATATCTGGTATTCCTGACGGCATATCTTGAGTATGCGGCAGAGAGTTATATCATAGAAGCATATCAATATATTCTCAAGGATGATATGGAAAAGAGACTGCCGTCTATTCTGAGACAGTTGATTGACCGGGTGAAGAAGGAGAAGAAGCAGTTCAGGATGATCGGTACGCCTACAAGCAAGGTACGGGTATATTATAAGGATATCATATATATAGAAAAGGAAAAGGGAGCAAAATATATTTGCTATATAACCGCACACGGCGCTTATAAAGAAAGGATTTCCTTAAAAAAACTGAGTGAAGAACTCGTAAGCGAAGAATTTATTTTAATTGAACGAGGACATATTATAAATGTTTCGCACATTGCCAGTATGAAGGATGGTATGGTCCAGATGGATAATGGGGCAAGGATCTTCGTCAATAGAATCAGCTTCAAAAAAATAAAAGAGCAGATCAGTCTGTACAGGGGGAATCTGTAATGGGTATTAAGGCTCTTCTTATAGGGATTGCTGTTTTTGAAAGCGGAATGTTGTATTGGCTGTTGTGTGGAACAGTATTAGAGAAAGAATATTTTCGAAAAAAAGATTGGGTAATTCTATATGTAAGTATTGTCGGAAATGGTATAAATATAGGAGGAAATCGCAGTCTGATCTTTTTTTCGAGTACTGCATTTCTTATAGGTGTTGTTACCACATGTATATGTGTGATATTGATAAATGGGCGGTATAGATTTTTAAGAATTATCATAACTATTTTGTATCATACCATTGTAGCGCTGGCGGATTTTTTCGCAGCTTTTATGAGTATGATAGTAATAAGACATGATTTTAAAAATGCGGTCTATTTATTTGCGAATTCAACAATGGAATGTATACTCTTTTTATGTGTTAGGCTTATCGTTGCGTGCTGTGTATATCGGATCGTCAGACAGAAATTTGATAAAGCATATATACGTGAATTTCAGAGCATATTGCTGATCATTATGATAATGCTGTGCCTGATATTAAGGTTCTATCAATTTGTAATTGTAAGAATGATGTGTGAAGGAAAGGAGCAGGAAGGCGGGATAGCGGGGCTTTCTCTTTTGGTAGTTGTATTTGTCATTCTTTTTTCAGGAATGGTGTACTTGAAGAATAAGACGCTTGAAAAGGAGAAGGAACTGCTGATTATGCGTGATGCCATGGTGACGCAAAGATATGAAGAATTAGAAACAGTTATGGAAAAGAACCGGCAGTTATCCCATGATCTGAAGCATCATATGTTAGTCTTAAAGAATTATAAGATAGAAGGAAATTATGAAGGGATAGATGATTATATAGAAGAAATAGAACAGGAGTTTTTTAATGTAGAGAGAAAGGTCTGGACAGGAAACCAGATTGCGGACATGCTGCTGGAGCAGAAGAGGATCCTGGCAGAACAGGAGGAAATAGCATTTACGATCCAGGCAGTACCTATTGTAAAATGGTTATTTAATGATTGTGAAACGTGTTCTCTGTTAGGCAATGTGTTGGATAATGCCATTGAAGCGTGTAAAAGAATGGAGATGAGTGCGGATAGGTGGATATCCATAAAAATAGAGAATCAAAAACAGCTACTATTTATAAAAATAGAAAATTCTGTTTGTGAAGCGCCGGTTATGAAGGATGGGAGACCTGTGTCTGTGAAACAGAATAAAATGAGGCACGGGTATGGGCTGAAAAGTGTGGAACGAATTGTAAATAAATATGAGGGAATGATCATGTACCAAAGTAAGGATCAGGTTTTTCAAGTTAAGCTTTTATTTTAGGTTTTGACAGTCAAAAATGCATTTTTACGGACAATGGGTTGACGTGTAAAAAAAGAGAAAATATTATATAGATACAATTTTAATTTTAAGGAGGAAGATTTGGAATGATAGATACTTTGTATAGAAATCATTTTCCGTCAACAGATCGGTCAAGATACCAGACGCCGAGTAGAAACTGGAAAGACAGTTCGGGCGATGTATTCAAAACCAGAATATCTGGTAATGCGGTTTACATTGAACAAACCTCTGTTGGAAAAGGAATCAGTTGGGACGATTTGGAGAAAATACCAGGTAAATATGCTTTAAAAGATGGTAACTCAATTACTGTTTATTATAGTACGGGCAATTGTGGGTATAAGTTTTTCCATGCCGCGGAGTCTACGGACGACTATCCTGTTCTGGTTGCAAAAGGTGTAGATGAGCATGGAAAGTATTTTGAAGAAAAGATCAACGTGAAGCAAATTAATCCATATAATACAAGCACCCTTGAATTGCAGGCATTGGCACACTTCAAGCCGGGAGATAGAACGATAGGAAATCCTTACGATTGTATGCAAGGACAGGAAAAGGAACTTCAGGAAAGATTTAATTTTGTTTCCGGAGCTCAGACATTGATCAATGCATGGAGGAGAATCGGTCATGCAGGGCAGGCTGCCCAATGGAGTGATGAGCTTAATTTCCTGCTCAATTATACGGAGAATACTGCCGGCCCAGACAGTAATGACAACAAATATCTGTTAAATGTATCTTTTTTTGAGGGTATTTCTGAGGAATCCAGGAAAAATATGGAATTATACTGCAATGCTGCAAGAGAGAGACTGGCTGCAAATATAGCAAAGAAATGTGAGGGTGATTTTATGGAAGTAGGTTTTTATACAAACAATCATGTAAATACATATAATAATAAGACTGCAAAAAGTAAAAACACATATAATGGATTGGACATTTTGGGGCCATCGGCGCCGAATGATGTGAAAGATGCCTGGAATAAAGCGGAGAAAGCAAGCGGTATAAATGGGTATGGAATGGATTCAGGAGGGAAGCTTACTTGTTTGACAAAGTTGTTTGCCATGTCAATGGAGAGCGCTTATAATGGCGGAGGACGCGATATCTTAGGCAATACTGCGTATTCGGCAAAAACAGCGGTTCAAAAGGCGCTTAGCAGGATGGGGATACCTCAGAATAATGAGGAAAAAAAGGAAAAGTTTTTTTATGAATCATTTTTGCGTTTCTTAAACTAACATAAATGTGTCAAATCTAGAGAGAATTCCATGGAACCCCAGGTCTTTAAGAGTTGGAGGTTCTGTGGGATTCTTTTTTTCACGTCTCAGTGATTTCGTTTTTGTTTTCCGGGAGGCAAGGGCGATATTGCTCCGCAACGGTCAGGCTTATGGGGAGATTACAGGTGAAATTCAAGAACAGTGATGGTATAATAAGGATATCTGTCAGAGAGTGATATTTGCACGATAAATGCGCCAAAGAAGAGGGAGAAGGTGACAGCAAAATGGGAAGCTGGGAGCAGTGTGATGCAGTGATGGAATATCTTCGGGACTTAAATCTTTTATCAATTACTCTTCGGATTATTCTGTCCGTTCTTATCGGCGGTATACTTGGGATAGAGCGGGGGACCAAGAACCGTCCGGCGGGGCTTCGGACGTATATTCTGGTATGTCTGGGGTCGGCTCTGGTGATGATGACCAATCAATATGTATGTACCGCATATCAGACCGGAGATCCGGTACGGCTGGGAGCGCAGGTGGTCAGCGGGATCGGTTTCCTGGGGGCAGGAACGATCGTGCTGACCGGAAGGAATAAGATTATGGGAATTACGACGGCGGCAGGTCTGTGGGCTGCCGCATGCTGCGGACTGGCAATCGGGATCGGTTTTTACGAGGGCGCCGTTTTGGGCGGACTGGCAATCGTATTTACGGTGTCAGGGCTTCTTAAGGTTGATATCTGGATCAGGAGGAAGTCAAGATATCTGGATCTGTATATTGAGTATAATGTTGAAAACGGCGCTTTCAGCGGGCTGCTGCGGTATGCCAGGGAGCATCAGCTGGAGGTGAGCAATATCCGGGTGAATAAAGGCTTCTTCGGATATGAAAGGAATGGGAAGCCGGGAATGCTCAGTTATACGGTGACGGTTTCCAGCCAGATACATCGTACGCATGCGGAGATCATAGAGGTTCTGGCACATGAAAAAGGAGTGCAGTTTATAGAAGAACTGTAATAGAATAGAATGTCCTTTGGCAGGCAAAGAAGGAAAAAGAAATGTATAGGATAGCTGTATGTGAAGATGAAAAATATATATTAGAAGAATTACATCAAAAAGTAGAAACATCTTTTGGATATGATGCTGCCGGGAATCAGCGGGATTGAGGTTGCAAAACAGCTCTATCGCAAAAGCCGTATCATTTTTATTACTTTTTATGAGAAGTATGCTTTGGATGCATTTGAGGTGGATGCTGTACATTATTTGATAAAACCTGTCTCAGATGAACGTCTTTATTTGGCGTTGGATAGGGCAATAGGCCGATTGGAACAAATAGATCATAAGATGCTGACGCTTGTGAAGGCAGGAAAAACGAGAATAATTGATATACATGATATCTTATATTGTGAGGTATTTAACCATCAAGTGATCATCCATACGATGCAAGACGCTTACGATTACCCGGGATCATTGGATATGTTGGAGAATGAATTGGACGGGGGGTTCTTCCGCTGTCATAGAAGCTATATTATAAATATGAAGTATGTTATAGGGCGGGAAGAAGGGACGGCAATCATCTCGAGAGGAGATAGAATATTAGTTTCAAGGCGTAAACAAACAGAGTTGCAAATTGTTTCCATTGGATTTTATATTTGGTGGTTATTTATTAATGGTTGGCTTTATACCGCGGAATTTAGTTTTATACAAAGTTTTACCGGGATACAGGGTAAAAAGTATATGATACCATATGTTTTGTTAAGTGATACGCTTACATTTTTAATGATGTATTGCAATAGTGCAGGAGTACCCAGATTGATTCTGCATATGGGGCTTATCGTCTGCTTTTGCAGGTTTTTGTTAAATCTGAAGTGGATAGCTGCAATTGCTCCAACAATGATTGTTTTGACACTTTCTACTTTTATGGAGGGATTCCAGACAATTTCTATGCGCTGGCTGGTAAAGCAGAATGTTGGAGAGTGCATAGGAATCGTAATACAGATGCTTGTGTCAGGAACGCTGGCCATATTATTAGTTATAACATTGCAATTTGTTGTTAAAAAGTATGCCTATACAGGACAGCAAAAAATATCATCTTATCTATATGCACTGCTTCTGCCGTGTGTATTTATTGTGTGGGTAGTCCGCAGCGGGCTTGGACTGGATATGCGGATGAATCAGTCTTTTAAGGATCAGTCTGATCTTTGGGCTTTGATATGGATTTTGGGAGCATGTGCTATTTTTTTTATTATTTTGAAATTAGTTAGTAAGATTATCACGTTATCCAAAGAAGAGACAGAACAAAAAAGGCTGCAGGATCAAATAAAGAGGCAGTATATATATCTGGAAGAAGCAAAAAAAAGAAATGAGCAGTATCGTATGTTTCAGCATGACATTAATAATCATTTCTTGGTTTTGTCTGGATTGATTCGTGAAAAAAATTATAATAAAGCTAAAGAGTATTTTGATAAATTGCATAAGACATCTGATAAATTGCTTATTGGTATTGAGTCGGGAAATCCAGTTATAGATATTCTTTTGAATGAAAAAGTCAATTTCGCAAAATTAAATGGTATTGAGGTGAAACATGATATTAAGAATTTAGCAGACTGCTCTGTGGAAGATATGGATTTGTGTATTATTTTGGCAAATGCAATTGACAATGCGATACAAGCCTGTATAAAAGAAAAGAATGTTCATCCTGAAATAGTAATCGCTGTGCGTAGAAGGCATCATTTTTTAATTGCAGAAGTAACGAATACAAAGCTTCCAGAGAATTATACATTCGAGTATGGAACTGGTTTGGAAAACATTAAACACATTGTTGAAAAATATGAAGGAACAATGGAAATAGAAACAAGTGAAAATTGCTTCAGACTGTCAATATTATTGTGTTTGCTGCCGTTTGCGAACATGGAATGACCGTTTACGAAATGGGTCTTGTAAAAATAAGATTAAATCCGATATGCTAAGTGAGAGTTAAAATAAACGAATATGGAGGCAGACAACGATGATCAATAATATAAGACCCAATTATATCAATCCATTGACGATGGTAAAAAATAACAAGCAAGCGAAACCCTTAGGTTTAGAAAGTATGGATAAAGCAAGGGAGAAGAGGCAAAAAGCTTTGGAGGCTGAAAAACAGTCAATACAAAATTCATTATTGTTAATGAAAGGAACCTCTGGCAATGGAGAGACACCGGAAGAGAATATTAAACTATTGGAAAAGAAATTAGACGAAATCACCGCTGAGATTAAGACTACCAGACAGGAAGCAATAAAGAATGTACCGATAAATGAAAAACAGGCGGAAGAAAAAGCTATCATTCATGAAGATTTTGACACATTCAGGCAAAAACAATGTGAGGAACCTCTGGGATGTTACAGAGTTGTAAATGATAATGATAAAGGATATAAAATAGAATATGATGAACTTGATGGAAGAAGTCAGGAAGGATACTAAATGAAGGTTTATGGGAATTATAATAATATCTTTGCAAAGTTGAACCAAGGATGTAATGGCCATCAGAATGGAAATAATAAAAACTCAAATATCATGGGGAAATTAATAGACGGAGGTCTATATAGTAGACAGGGTAAAGCTGTTACTAATTTTCAGTTAAAGCTGCCAGAACCTCAGTCTGATTTAGCAGAACAGACATTGAAAAATCCGTACAATTTTGATTTTTTGACACTGAGGGAAGAATATGATGAAAAGGAATTAGAAGAGGCTCTTATCAACCAGATTACTCAGTTTCTATTGGAATTAGGTACTAGTACAGCATTGCGTAATTAGCAGTGAATTCTGCACTCGCTATCTGTGCCAGCTGCACGCCTCCAATCCTAGACGTAGCCCGCTACGCCGTCGGCTTGTAGACGCACATCTGACGCAGATATCAAGCACATTATACACTGTTAATTATGCAATGATGTACTAGCCATATAACGCAGAATGATTTTTCATATGCAAGGCGGAGGAATGAGGCGTAGTGGGCGCTACGCCGATTGACAACAACGACGCAGATGGAAAATCAGGCAAGTTATATGGCTGGTTACTTATTATTCGGTGTACTAGGCAGACAGGTACATTTGCGTGTCGGTAAAAGCGATTTCTATATAGACTTGCTTTTTTATCATGTCCGTCTGCATTGCTATGTTGTCGTAGAGTTAAAAACAGAGAAATTTAAGCCAGAATTTGCAGGAAAATTAAATTTTTATGTGACTGCTGTCAATAAGCAAATGAAAACAAAACAGGACAATCCAACGATTGGAATTCTTATCTGCAAGGATAAGGATGATGTTGTCGCCGAGTATGCACTTGATGATATTTCACAGCCAATCGGGATTGCGGAATATGAATTGACGAAAGTACTTCGTGAAGGATTTAAGAGCAGCCTGCCGATGGTTGAAGAAATAGAGAACGAGTTGTCTGAATAAATTGGCTTACGAGCTGTAAGCCAATTTTAGGCACAAGTCAAAATTATACAGAGTCACATCATTTAATTTGGTGGAGATGAGTTTGTTATGTAAAAAACAAATTATGATTGCTCACACGTTCATTGGCTTTGCATCTAAAGTGTCTGGCTCTTTGATGACTGGTACTTGTATATTTTGTGCTCAATCAAAACTTTTTGCTTGCACTTCCGATAGTAGGCGGGTAATTTTTCTTTGCTCAATATTTTTTTCGTATTGACGAATAATAGAGTCATTTAGTTCTTGGCTGGGTTTTTGTTTTATTCTAAGTGCTTTTCTCAATAACAGTTCTATTTCGTTTTTATTGTTATTGCCTTTTGAATGATTCTTCATAAGTTTTCATCTCCCTTTATCTTGTTAAAAATTCCTTCTGCCATTCTCTGCGCCAAGATTTCCTGATAGTCGTTATTTAACAGCTTTTGACTCTCAGAATAATTTGAAAGAAATCCCATTTCCACCAGAACAGCAGGTATTTGAGTATTCCGCAAAACATAATAGTTTTCGGTTTTTGCATATCTCGTTTTCACGTCATTGCTTAGCGAAACTGCATGGATTATGCTTTCTGCATATGCTTTGCTTTCCGTTGCGTCTGGACTATTGTAATAACATTCCAAACCTGCTATCTGCGCATCATCTTCATAATAGTTGCAATGAAGGCTGATAAAAAAATCTGCATTGGAATCGTTTGCAACAGAAGTCCGCTGTGCAAGGCTCATCTTCTCATCGGAGTTTCTGGTCAGAATAACTTCAATATTGTTATCCTCCAGAATCGTTTTTAACTTCAATGCAACCGAAAGGTTAATATCCTTTTCTATAATCTTTCCACTGACAGTCCCACCGTCACTTCCGCCATGTCCTGCATCTATGATGACGCAAAACTTTGAAACGTAGTCAGCTGTTGAAGTAATAGGAGCAGTACCATTGCCAGCGTTCGTATCTGTATATGTATTGGTATATATATCTGTGCATATATCTGTTTTTTTATCTTCCTTTGTAAACTTTTCGCATATGTAAAGACAGCCGCAAATCATAAGTATTATCATTATTACTGGTATCAGTATAACGACTGCCCTGAGCAGATAAGCTATCACAAGCCGTTTGACCTTTTTTCTCTTTCTGTGTTGTTTTTTATCCATTGCCGCATTTGTTCCTCATTCCTTTTTCCAAAATATATTGTTTCATAGGAAAGTCAAAAACTGGTCAAGAATTAGGCATTATTCAACGACTTTTTGATAAAACGATGTTCTCCCCGCTTTCTTTTGCTAATATATAAATGTTGCCGGCATCACAAGTAACCGACATTGCGGGCGTATCGCTAATCAATCTTTTGTTGTTCCCATCCTTGTCGCAGGAATATACACGATTTCCGTCTGTTCTGGAGACATAATAAATCGACTGCTCATCCATGCAGAAATCATACGCAACTACTTTTTCATAAGTAAAAGTTTCGCCGCTTAGAACATGATACCTTGTTAAAACCGATTGCTCGTTTTTGTAAAAAATGTTTTCTCCATCGAATGAGATATTTCCACTTGTAGGGACGTCAAGTTTTGTAATGCCTTTCGTGAAACGGTTTACTTCTGTTATACCATCATTGCCAATGAAAAATATGCTGTCATTATTTATAAAAAAATCATGATGGAACTCTAAAAACTTCCATTTATCACCCGTCTCATAATCAATGCCAAAGAGGGAACGGCCAGAATTTGTAATCTGTTCAAAAACGATTTTTTCCTCAAAAGTATCTAAATTAAGTTCTACTACCGACACTTTTGTTATACTGCTGTTATAGTTTCCGACACGGTTCACATAGCTTTCCGTAACCGATGTCGTATAATATAGATATGGTGAACATACACAAAACGCACATACCTTTTCTTCATCAGAAAACGCCCCAAATATAGGTGAGCGTACTAAATGAAGCATTTCTCCCGTGGAAGCATTTTTAAGATAATAATCAAAAGTTTCTGCGTCCTGTGCTATTTCATAGCCCATACAATCATATTCCGCCGATGAATTATAAATAAAATTCTGGCTTTTTCCGTTATCTGAACATCCTGTCATTGTCAATACGAAACTAAGTATGATAGCAAGAGTCGGTACATTTCGCATTTTCCTTGTTTTCATTTGCCATTTGTTAGAATTGCTCCGTAAAATCCAAGCGGAAGCCAAAATACATAAGAATACGGATACTGAAAACAAAATCAATAGTGTAATAGTATTAATCTCTGCAAAAACAATTTTCTCATCACCTGTAAAAGCATCACTTAAAACAATATCTCCTGCAAAAAAGTCTGTTCCGAGCAGAAATGGCAAAGGCAGCGGCAGACGGTAAATAATTGTTTTGGATAGACCCACATAGGGAATAATGACCGATACTGCACCTGCAAGCAGGGTCACCGCATATTTTTTCGCCAAAACAGAAATAAACATAAGAAACATTGCTAAAAACACGCTGCCAAAAAGACGGAGCAATCCTATATATATATATCCCTCGAATAAAGTTATGCTTTTGTTGCTGCCTGCAAAGTAACTAAGGCTTTGGATGGGATAATTCCCATTAGGCAGTCCATATTTGAGGCTGTAAAATCCGTATTCAATGAGCGATATGCTTACGCACATCAAGAGGACGCCTGAAATAACAATGAGCAGCTTATGCAAAGAGCCTTTTCGTCCCTCTTTTGCGGTCAAAATCAAAGCATTCATCTGGCAGCTATACTCGGAACAGAATACGGGCGTAACCAAGAGCAAAATGCCAAGGAAGAGGACAAAATTAAGCGTACCTTTGCCAAGAAGCCCCGTCCATCCGTTCGTTTGAAGAAAATAGCGGTTTTGGGCATTTTCGCAGATGTAGAGATATTGCTGATATATGACTTCAAATCCATTTTGATGTTCCAGAACATTTTTGATTTCCTGGCTCTCTTTTTTATATTCACTTTCACTGATTTTGCCATCATAGTAGCTTCCCAAAAGATAGCTTTTCTTCCCCTTGGCTTCTGCAATTCTCTCTGCCTCCTGTTCCAGATAGATAGAGGATTCATCAGTACAGTATCCATTTACCTTTTCAAGATACCATTCATATTCACTTTTGTACTGTTCCATTGCACTATTATAAGGATTGTCTGATGCAACGAGCCAAATGGTGCCAAGTAATAGAACAAGGACGATATAGCAAAGCCCTTTTTGGTGGAGCATTATCTTTTTTATTTCGTACATGAATCCAGACATTTTATCCTCCTGTCCCGGCAATGGCAGTTCTTCTTAGAAAGTATAACCATTACCGTTATTACAGCCATTCCCAATATTACAGCAAAAATAATAGCTGCCAAAAAACTTTGTATCGGATAGCCCGCAAAACCGATAAATTCAGTCTTACCGAACAAAATGCGGTTAGTGAGCAGCGAATATGGGTTTATTATCTTTAGCCAAATATTGCTTGAGTAACTCTGTGACGCACCTGTAATAATCAAACATAAGGCTGCTCCAAAGTCAGCGACAAATGGGATAAGAGCGTTACGCCAAAACATGGAAATCAATAGGAATACCATACTCATAGTCCATATGCCGATTGCTTTTGTAATTGCGGATAGAACTACATATTGCCACAAATTGCAGTTTACCGCAGCCGTACTGAAATTGCTGATGGCATACAGAGGAAGATTATATCCTTCCATTGTTCTAAATGAAAAGGAAAAACCAAGATAATCCAGTACGGAAAACCATATTACAACACTTATTACAAACAAAGTAACTGCAACAATTTTAGCGAATACGGTTTTTTTACCGCCATTAGGGTTCGTCAGTAACAGCATATCCATCTGCGTTTCCTTTTCATAGACGAAAGTGCCGATAATTCCGTATAAACAAAGGAACAAAACCAATATATTTGAAAAATCATAGTTTAAATAATAGTTATACATTTCCTGATAGGCAAAAGCTGGTATATTCCGTCCAGAATAAAGATTGTAAATTACACTGTTTTTACGCACTTCAAAGTTAAGTCCTTGTTCCTTGTAAAATGCAGCATTTTCTTTTGCCTTCTTTGCTGCTTTCGAAGCATAGGTCCGATAATTATAGAAATATTCCATAGGCTGTACATAGTATTTTTCTAAGATGTTTTCGTCACTATATATATTTCCCGTCATCGTATTCGGGTCATCTGTGTCTGTGCTTGCCGTCATATCAGCCGTAGCGTCTGCTAACGGCTGATATAGGTCAAGAAGATTGTTGATTTTATCGTTAGTTATCTCACCGCGATATTTCTCATAGAGCTGCCAATACACGCTGTTCCAACTGCGGCTGTCTTTCCCGTCTGCCAAGTAGGAATAGGAATGAAATTCATTATTTATTTTGAACAGGTTTATTACGCTGAACAGAATAAGTACAACAAGTATTGACCGCTTGCAAAACAATTTGTAAAATTCATATCTGATTAAGCGTGTCATTTTTTCTCTCCAATGTCTTTCGACTCTCGCGGCATTCGTCAAATGCTCGTGCGAGCACGGCACTTGACTCATTGCCCGCGGAAATAATATAAAAATACATCTTCCAAGTTAGGGGAAGCTTTTACTGCGTTTGTTGCGGGCGAACTATCGCTTACAATCCTTACTGAAAAATTTTCGCCCTGCTGCTTCATATTACTGACATAATATTTGTTGCTAAGACAGGCAGCCTCTTTGGCGTTTGTTGTCACTTCCCACACTTTACCATAGATACTCTGTTCTAATACGTCGGTAGTTCCTTGCGTAATCAAAGTGCCTTCTTTGAGAATAATAATCTCTTTTGCAATACACTCGACATCAGAAACGATATGGGTAGCCAGCAAAATCGTCCGTCCCTGTGCAAACTGTGAAATCAAATTGCGAAAGCGGATGCGTTCACTTGGGTCAAGTCCTGCCGTAGGCTCGTCTAAAATAAGGATTTTAGGGTCGCCTAACATTGCCTGGACAATGCCGACTCTCTGACGCATACCACCAGAAAGAGCGCCAATCTTTTTATCTTTCGCATCTAAAAGGTTGACAATGCCCAGAAGCTTAAAAGCTCGTTCTATTCCTTGTTCCGCAGGGATTCCTTTTAATGCACACATATATAACAGGAAATCTATTACCGTAAAATCCCGATAGAAGATAGGGTATTGCGGCATATATCCGATTTTTGATAAAAAGTCTTTGCCCATTTTTTTTGCATCTTGACCGTCTATCAAAACAGTTCCATTATCGCTGCCCAAAATGCCGACAAATATATTTATCAGCGTTGTTTTTCCTGCGCCGTTAGCCCCTAAAAGTCCATAGACGCCCTCCGAGAGTTCAGTGGTAAAATTCTTTAGGGCATATTTACCTTTATACTGTTTTGAAACATTCTGAAATGATACTTTCATAGATTATTACCCCTTAAAGCCAAATGTTGTTATCAAGGTGCTTACCTCGCCAATACCTCGCCCAAGCACAACGATACAGGCGTCGGATTCATCCAAAATTAAAATCTGCGGGACACGCTGGAAGTAAGTACCGTTGTTGTCCTTGACCGTTTCAGTATGGATAACTTTTCCCGATACTGTGTCATAAATATTAATTGTTACGCTTGCCTCTCTCAAAATGGAAGTAGCAACATATTTACCTTGCTCAGAGCAGAAAACCCCGTCCTTTCCTTCGCTGCTGCTTGAGAATGTAATCTTTTTTTCTGTATTAGATGCAGTATCAAGCATTAACAGCGTCCCATTATTTTTGTTAAAGCTCTGGGGCATGGCAAGTATATTCCCTCCCTTTTGAACTTCTTCAACATTCACTTCATAGTCGGCTTTTTTTGTAATACTAAGACTTGCATTGTCTGTAAATACTGTTCCATAAACAGAGACTCCATCCCCGCCATTAGAGCTTATTCCCATGCCTACATAAGTTAAAGTTTTATCTCCCGTAAATGCAAGACTATCCATCGTTACAATCTCCATATTATTTGCCCTGCCATTTTCGGAATAGCTCAGAATGGTACGTACCTTTTGGGAAGAAGTATCATAGAGGTAAAGTCCTTGTAATCCGCCGAAAGCGATTTGTTTTCCGTCCTGTGAAATGGCGACACTCGCCATTTGGAGGACAAAATCATCATTTAGCAGCCCACTAAAGGAAATCGTATTCACAACAACAAAATCCTTATTTAATAGGTATCCTTTTATTCTATTACTGCTTTGTGCCGTTGCAAACGAACCCGTGCTGCCGCTGTCATTTTCTTCACCGACAATGAAATATCCGTCCGAATAAGGCTGCACACATAACTCATTCAAAAAAATATCCGCACTTGCTATAGTCTCTCTTTTCCCAGTATCATAAAGATAGAGCTTATCTGCTGCAACAATAATCCGATTGCCATCAGCATAATAACAGCCGCTGACCTTTCCAGAGAAAGCCGAGCCATTCACTGTGCCAACATCCATAGTACTTTTATCTGTATCACTATTCTGTGGGTTGGACTTATTATTGTCGCTGCTTCCGCTTCCTGTTTTTTCCGATGTGTTATCTTCTTCGGATTGTGGTGCATCTATGGAGCTTTCGTTTTCAGAACGATTCACATTTTCCTGACTATTACCACAAGCTGACAGATTAAGAGCAAAAGCAAGTATAAGCATAATGCACATAAATCTCGTTTTCATTTTTCAGCCCTCCTTATAAAGCAGAATTGAGCCTGTCTTATTTGTAGAACAATCATTGCTTGTAGCAACAGCTACCGCATAGAAAGTATTGAAGTCATCTAATTTAGAGGGGTCTATGATGGCTTCAATTATCCACACATTTCCTTTGCTTAATGTTGCATCGTATGAAATCACTTTATCAAACGATATGGGCTTATGATTTAAGAAGAATGATATGCCATACCTTGTACCCGGCGTTCCGCAAATCGTGTAACGTACTGTAAGCGTATCTTTATTGGTAAGATTGATATTGTCATACACTAATTCGCCATCATAGGAAATAGTCGAATAAACGCCGCTATCCAATGTATCCATAGTAATTCCATCCCAACCGTTTTTCACAAGCTCATTTTCAATAAAAGAGGAAGTGATTTTTTCTTCTGCAACGCTGACATCACGAAAAATATTTTCACTTTCTCCATAAAAGATATCGCTGTCTGGAGCATCCTCATTAAAATGCAGTTTCAGCACTCTTTCAAGGTGTTGGTGATACCAGCCGTAACTTGATGTTTCTTTCATATCGGGTTGGAAAGCGGGATTGGTAATGCTCATGATTGAAATATTTAGGGTATCACCTTTTTTTCCCGTGTTCGGTGTAAACACAAACGAAAATTTTTCTTCGTGTTTTTCTGATGTTTGGAAACAATGGAGATACTCATATTCCGCCCTCGTATCATTCACCTTGTATGCCTGCGGCTTTCCGTCCAAAAAGAGCAGGAAGCCTATGTTATCCAATTTTCCCTCTGATACAAACTGATAGTCCAAGATAAATTCTCCGCCGTTATACTCATACGGTAAAACACTTTGGTCATCAGCTCTGGTGGGACTCACTTCCTCGTGGCTGAGAAAACCTAAAGAGCCATCTTCCTCTGATTTTGTGAATGGATTTTCTTCCGTGTTTTGCGGGGGAGCTTTCCCGTCCTCTATGTTATAATTTCCGCAAGCTGTCGTAGTGAATAGCAAGCCGCAAATCATAACTAATGATAATATTCGTTTTCGCATTGTTTATCCTCCTGTCATATTTGGTGTATTTCAATTATAAAAACCAAATGTCAAAATGCGGTCAAGGAATAGAAAATTACATAAAAAAACCAACAAACTGTGATTTCTCACAAGCCTGCTGGTTCTGCGTATTATGTGTCTTACTCTTTATGTATTTATGTTGCTCAATAAATGGGAATAAAATTAAGTCAATCCAGTATCCAATACAAATGTATCCAACAATCGGATGGATCAATTTTATTTCATTTGTCAAAACAACAGCAAGCAGAAGACCTATCAAAAGAAGGACAATGCCGATACCTGCCGAAAAGCGAACAATCTTGTCCATCTGTGCAAAAGAACCGATACATAGTATGATAGCGGGAATCCATACAGCCAGATGAAATACAACACCAAGATAATTAAATGCTCCTACCCCCTCTTGAAAAAGTATTTTAAAAGTTTCAGTAAAAAACCATGAATCCTGATTGACTATCAGCCCATTAGGAAAAATATTATACATTGGTACAGCAAAACTGCATAACAATAGAACAACTGAAACTGTTTTCAAAATTTTATTTTTTCGTTCCATCTACGTTTCTTCCGAAAAATAAATAATCTCAGTACACCTTATTAAAGATTAAGGCAAAGGTATCATATTTTGATTTTCCAATATGTCAAATGGGAAGTTGTCATCTCACAAATTCTTTGAAAGATACAAGACCAAATCGTCATCATTTTTGCATTCCTCATATGGTTTATCTCATCCATCAATCCCGAATTTGCGACGAGGGAAACGCTTTCATCAGCGTTTCCCTAAATGGAACATATTACTTGGTGTCAGCTTCTTCATTGAGGGGCTTATAGTTGCTGTCCATGTAGTTCTTTTTACCGAAGGGAACGTAATTTTCATCCAATAAAATCAAATTTCCGTTTCCCAAATCAGGGAACTGCCGCGCAACCTCCTTGAGCACTTCCCATTCATCTCGGGTATTTTCTTTGTTGTCTTCCTCCACCTGTCTTAGCGCTTCTTGAACAGACTGCTGATCTGCCGTTCCCCAATAGAGAGGATGGGGCTGGAAGGAAGAATGGTAATCGCCGCCCTCATAGCAGAAAAAACAGGAGCAGGGGATTTTTTCAAATAGAATTTTTTGCGCCCCGTCAAGCTCCTTTACCTCCAGACAGTAGCACCCATTTACGGTTGCCGCACCATCCCGCGCGGTCATGTTTGCGATTGCCATGATAGTAAGGGGTTCCATTTTCACGATCATGCCGGGAACCAAAAGCCCCTCCTCGTACATTTCCCGTAAATACTCGTCAGAAAATTTTCCGACAGCCCGCCATAGGAAAAACAATGCAAGAAGGAAACAGATAACGGCGGGAATCCAGCTTTTAAACAAAGAAATTCCTGACATACATAGGAAACACACGCAGATTATCGCAGAGCTTCTCCGCTTTTTGACGACGGCTTTTATTATTTCATCCTTTTGCCGTATCCGGCTCACATCTGCATGGATGCCGGATTTTACACTTGCCTCAAATTGTGAATAATCGACCATTTTTTCCTCCGTTTCTTACATTTCTGTAGATTCCTAATATTTTTTATAGATATATTCAGTAAAAATCCGATAAAAACAATATACAATCCAGACCACCCAGGTTATTTCCCACTTGTGTGATATTACAGAAATCATCAAATAAAGAACAGCAACAGTAATAGCAATCATCCAATTCGTTATTTTTTTCTTCTTGGTTATTTCATTTGCTGATACTTTTACAACATCTGACAACAGACTTTCATATTCGTTATCAACGTTGTTTTCTGTTCTTTTGCCCTTGAATAATTCTGCTATGGAAATCCCCAGGGATGCAGCTAATGGTTCAATAAGAGATACATCTGGAAATCCGATACCTCGTTCCCATTTTGAAACAGCTGCACTTGATACTCCCAATTCATTCGCTAAATCCTGCTGCGTGCGATTTTGTTCTTTCCTGATAGCAGCAATCAGACTGCCTGTTTTTTGAACGTTCAATATTTTCACCTTCTTTCCGATTTTATAATATCACAAGAAACACCATATTCAAGAAACGCTCCGTTGAAATGTTAAACGCTGCATTGGATTTATGCAAATCCTCCATGGTTGGCTTTAAGCACGGCACTTGACTCATTGCTCGCAGAAATAAAAATATCAACTCATTTTGTGGACTGCAAGTTTAATTGTTACAGAAGCTCCACTCGGAGTAACATTTGAAAGTTCTAAACATCCGCCGTGTTTCTGGCTAAGGACACGGCTTGTAGCCAATCCCAGTCCCATATGTTCACCCGTTTTATCCTCAGAATAAAGAAAGGTATTCTTTTTGCGGAGCATTGCCTTTGAAAATCCTTTGCCGTCGTCTGTAATGGTTATAGTAAGTACATCATCAATAAATGTGTATAGGAAACTCACTTTGCTATTAGCATACCGAATGGCATTAGAAAAGATATTCTCAACAATACGGTAAAATAGTTGCTCATCTAATTTTACTTGACATTCGGATACTGTAGAATGATATTCAATCTCCAGGCTATGCTGTCCTGCAATAAGTGAAAGGCTTTCTGTAGCATTTTTCAAAAAATCTGGTAGCTGAACGACAGAATACTTTGTTTCGGTTTCTTCAATGATATTCAAATCACGAATATAATCTGTATAACGCTCAAGTCGTTTTGAGGTTATCGCAAGGTTGGATAGTGTATGCTGCAATTTCTCATCATTCAGACTTCCATTTGTAAAGCATTGCTGCATATATTCGACATAGCCCTCTATAATCGCAATCGGATTTCTGAGGTCATGTGCCACTGATGCCTGTAAAATTTTCCGCTGCTCAATCATATTCCATAGCTGTCGGTTGTTATCATACAAAGCTTGCCGCATTTCTTCAAAAGCTGTGCAGAGCCTGCCTAATTCATCGTTACTGTTATAAGCAACTGTAAAATCAAGGTCTTGACCCTTTATATGCTTTGTTGCATCTGCAAGAATCTGAATTGGCGGCGATAGCTTTTTCCTATAAAACCACCATGCACATAACATGATTCCTATAACTGAATAGATAAAAGGAAGCCCTACCATAGAAATGCTTATTGCTCTATATAGTAACTGTTGTTTTGGGCGGAGTGTGGAGAAGCTGGATTCTATTCTCTCTATTGTAAATTCTGTATCCCCCAACTTTTCTTCTTCCGATTTAGCGGGGGTAAGTATAGACACTTTAGAAGGTTCATCAAGTATCAATCTTTGCTTTGCCTCAGATACCGTCCCATCTGCCATAATAGTCTGTGTATGCAGCCAAATTTCCTGTGAATCGGGGAGGATATTCTTCTGCACATGGTAACAGATATAAATTGTCAAAGCAGAGGATGTAAAAACAATTATCATTGTAATGGCAACCGTCCAGATAAATGCACTTTTAACAGATTTTACTTTCTTCATTTTTTCCATTTATATCCCATCCCCCAAACTGTTTCTATATATTCCTTGCCCGTAGCTTAAGTCAGTTTATTTCTGATTTTTCGGATATGCTCTTTAATAACATTGCTGTCGCCCTCAGCATTAAAGCCCCATACGGCTTCGTATATCTGTTCTTTATCAAATATCTGGTTAGCGTTACTCATCAGAAACTCGACAATATCAAATTCACGATTTGATAAGTTCAGCGACCTTTCTCCATAAAAAATTTTGCGTTCAGCAAGATTTACAATTAAGCCTTGTGAAGATACGATTTTAGGAGTACACTTGCTTCTCTCATCCCTCCGCAGGTGAGCCGCCACCCTTGCGGTCAATTCTTGTAAACTAAAAGGTTTGGTTATGTAGTCATCGCCGCCGACCTGCAAACCGTTTACTTTGTCCTGTTCTGTAATCCGAGCTGTCAAAAACAAAATAGGGCAGGTAACATTATTACGGATAATCTTGCATAGTTCTAATCCGTCCATTTCGGGCATGTTGATGTCAAGCAAAATTAAATCTGGATATATATTCAACATTGCTATTGCCTGCTCCGCATCTTCCGATACGAAAGTCTCATATCCACAATCCTGCAAGTGGCTTGATAATAATTCAGTCAGCATTTTTTCATCATCAACAATGAGTATCTTATATGCCATAGCAAAAACCTCCTAATCCAAAATATTATAAAGCTTAAAAGTCAAAAAGTGGTCAAGTTCCTACTTTTTTTCGAATATCAACAGGCTTTTGTGTATCTTTCAGAATAAGCCATATCCGATAGATGTTTATTGCGCCCTCAATCTGATTTTTTTAGATATCTGCCGTACCCACCGAAGTGATACGTTCTATTTTTTCGCTTTCCTGTGCTGCCATATATTCAAATATATCTGACTGCCCAACATACCATAATATTATATCCATCAATATGAACTATAACAAGTCTGCAACCGTAAATGTTCACTACAACATTATATCGCATGGACTTTGGCAAGAAAAATAATCTTACGCAGTCAATTGGATGTTTTTTTGATGAAGCGGAACTGACTATCATAGCGGGGACGGCGAAGGGGATATGTAAGGCAAAAGAGCAGCCAGAGGATTGACCTCTGGTTTCCTTTTGCCCTGTCCAACTAATAGTTAGGGCATCCCCAGAGTTGCCCTCCACGGTATAGACCACCCCATTCTCGAATTTTTATGATTCCCACACACGCCCGCCAAAGCCGTACCAGCTCCAATAAGACTGCCCGCCCTCGTTGCCGAGATGCGTTAAGGCAACTTCCATAATGGCTTGATTGCCGTCACTTGTGAATGCCCGCCCGTATGGGTAGTAGCGCAGCACATGGGCGGGCTATTGCGTGTCGCCGTACTTCTCCCAACCGAGCCGCTGTGCCTGCATTGCGGAAAATTCCACCGCATTTGCATAGGAATAGCCGCCGTAGTTGGTCTTCGCCCATGAGATATACCCGTTGCCGAAGTTGTAGCCCTGCAAGGCGAGCTTGATACGCTCCAGGTCAATCGGGTTCTCCACCTCGACTGAAACAAGGGCGGCTTTTAATTCCTGCACGCCGCACTCGATGGAATATTCGGGGTCTTTGATGCCGTTCGGCTCATGGGGGGGACTTCTTGTTGAAGCTCCCTTCCGCTGCCTGCATCGTGTCGCTGCCTTTTCCCCCCAGGTTCCTGCATCATCACCGCCTTTATCGTATAGGAAGTGCTTTCGCTGCTTTATAGGAAATTCCGACCTATTGAGACACAAAGAAAAACATATGTTAGATAGATATGTGTTTAAGGTATACAAAACAGACGGTCAAGGATTTAGAAGATATAAAAACCTTCTTCTCCAAAATCGTCTTCAAACGGGTCATCGTCATTTTTAAAAGAGTGTCCGATCCTGGCTTCCATTACATTGAGAAGTGCGGTGCGGAAAGAATTACGGAGGAAAGTATAGTTAAAGTGATTGACATTACGCCAGAAACCGTTATCACTGTAGCCGCCCTCAGAGATCAGGCAGAGGATGTGTGGGTTCCATTTCAAATCCCTGCCAAAGGTATGGAGAACCATGATAAAACCGGGAGTGAAATTCATGGACTTATTTTGCTTGAAAAACAGTTGAGAAACAACGCTGTTTACAGCATGAAAAAGACAGTCAAGCAGGGAGCGGTCAATACCATGATATGGGAAGCAGAGTATGATTCTATGGAGGAAGCGGTTAATGCTTTGAAGATAATACAGGAGAATCCAGAACATGATGCGCTGCTGGAAAAGCAGATTTGTTTTATGCGGGATTCTTATGTGGAGTTGTACCAGCAGATAGGGTAGATCACATAATAATTGCGGCGGTGAAATGAAAGTGATATAATAATTACAATAAATGCGGACTGCATATTCGTTGGGGAGGTCTTATGAGTAAGGACAGTATACCCGAAGCAAAAGGCGGCACGCCCGAAGCATTGGGAGAATCAAATAAAATATTGATATTAAACTGCCTTAGGACAAGGGGAACGATGTCAAGGGCGGACTTATGCCGGCACTTGGGCATGAGTTTTCCGGCGGTCTCGTCCAATGTAAAGAGCCTGATCGATATCGGATATGTGGTGGAGGTCGGTGAGGGGGACAATTCCCTGGGACGCAAATCCACGCTGCTGTCTTATCATGCGGAACGGGGATTTGTATTAGGAGTCGATCTTGGGAGGTTCCGCATCCGGGTGATGTTCGCGGACCTTCTCGGCCGGGAATTGTCAAGCCTTGAGAGGCCGACGAACACTGAAGACGGTGGGATAGGGATTGCCGACGAGCTCAGAGAGATGCTCTTAGATGTCGCTGCAGCCAGCGGAAAGGATAAATCCGCTATCTTAAGCATCTGTATCGGCGTCCCGGGAGTTCTTTCAGAAGACCGTGTTACTTTGGCCCCCTTTTTGCCGCCGATCGATCTGGCTCAGATCAGAACGAAGATCGGGGAAGAATTTACGGCGCCTGTCGTCATTGAGAACAGCATCAATCTGGATGCGCTTGGGGAGATGTGGCATGGGGCAGGCAGAGAGCTTAAGAATTTTGCGCTGATCAACTACGGAGTCGGCGTCGGGGCTGCATTTATCATCAATGGTGAATTATATCCGGGGGCGCACCGGGCTTCGGGAGAGATTGGATTCATGGTAGGGGATCCGTCGAAGCTTCGGACAGAATTTGACGAGGTCGGAGTGTTGGAGAATACGATATCCAGAGATAAGATCCAGAACTATATCATGCGGCCTGATTTCCAGGATGAGATCAATAAGCTGATTGAGAAATATAAGAAAAACGACGTCTATGCGAAGCTTATTCTGGATGAGATATTTTTGTATGTAGGGTGCGCCCAGCTAAGGGCTTGGAATTCGGTGGGTGAAAGTCCTACGGTGTAAGGTACAAGCTATACCGCACCAAGCGAGTCTTGGGTGGACAGCAGAGATGCTGTCTGCTAAGCGTAGACAGCGAGATTGCAGGGCATAACTGCACATAGCTTCGATATGAAAATGAAAGTGGGAAGGCAGAGGTGCTCCTATACACTGAAAGCAACACAACTGTAGTCACTAAGAGCGAGAATACAGTTGCTTCCCCGGAGTTTTGAGGTTGGTCATGCAATCAAGGATTTCAAGTCAACTGGAGGAGGTCTGTCTGGTTCCAGATGAGTTGCGTACATCTGGTATGCGGAACAACTGTCGAAGGGAGAACCGCAAATGGCCAGCAGAAGTCGGATGGCCGAATAGTACACGGTAAAACATACAGTGGAAGTCGAGAAATGCCTGTCCTCGCAGGCTAGCCATGCAAAGTCATATCAAAGAGGAAACATAGACTGTACGCAGAGACAGGAGGAGCTATGGAAACGAAATTGGCGAGAATATCACAACTATCAGGCGAACATCCAGACATGGTATTTACGTCCATAGGGCATTTGATAAATAAGGAATTATTAAAAGAGTGCCACAAGGAAATGGATGGAAAGAAAGCAGTAGGAACCGATGGGATAACCAAAGAGGAATACGGGGCAAGGCTGGAGGAAAATCTGGAAGAATTAGAGGAAAAGCTTAAGAAGAAAGCGTACAAGCCCAAGCCAGCAAAAAGAGTGGAGATACCGAAAGAAAACGGAAAGACACGGCCGCTCAGTATCTATTGCTATGAAGACAAACTGGTGCAGGAAGCATTGAGACGAGTACTGGAAGCAGTGTTCGAACCGCATTTCTATGATGAAATGATGGGATTCCGACCAGGGAGAAGTTGTCATAAGGCATTAAGAAAGCTGAACGGAATGCTGGAAAAAGAAAAGACAAACTGGGTACTGGATGCGGATGTAAAAGGATTTTTCGACCACTTGGACCATGAATGGATAATAAAGTTCATAGAATCAAGAATAAAAGACCCAAATATCATCAGGCTGGTACGCCGGATGTTAAAAGCCGGAATCATGGAAGATTACAGATATGAAGAGACAGAGGAAGGAGCCGGACAGGGTTCGGTCTGCTCACCAGTAATCGCAAACATATATATGCATTATGTACTGGTGTGGTGGTTCAAGGAGAAAATGCAGCCGATCATGAAAGGGTACGCAGGGCTGGTGGTATATGCGGATGATTTTGTAGTCTGCTTTCAATACAAAACAGACGCAGAGATGTTCTATGAATATTTAAAGCGCAGAATGATGCACTTTGGACTGGAAATGGAGGAGAAAAAGACGAGGCTGATAGAATTCGGCCGATTTGCAGAAAGGAACCGGAAAGAACGTGGAGACGGGAAACCGGAGACCTTTACATTCCTCGGATTCACGCATTACTGTTCGCATGGAAGAACGGGAAAGTTCAGAGTGAAGAGGAAGACCAGTAAGAAAAAACTAGCAAAGAAAAGCAAGGAAATAAATGCTACGATAAGAGATATGAGATTTCTACGTATAAACCAGATAGTAAAGAAGCTGAATGAAATCTTAACTGGTTACTATCATTACTACGGAATTACTGACAATTCAAGAAGCCTGAACTCATTCTATAATGTAGTATGGTTCAGGTTATTCTACTGGCTGAATAGAAGAAGCCAGAGAAGAAGCTATACAAAGGAAGGATATAAGGAATTGATGAGACAATTCCCACTCGTCCGACCACGTATCTATGTAAGTATATACGGATAGTTGTAGATGTATTAGCTTTGCAGGGAGCCGGATGCGGGAAAGCTGCACGTCCGGTTCTGAGAGGGGTAAGCCCCGTAAGGGACTTACCTACTTACCAATTTCGCTGATCAATATTTCAGCAGTATTGGATTTGGAAGCGGTTATCATATCCGGCGGACTTGGGAACAGCATCGGCAGATTGTTTTCCGAGAAGTGGAGTGAGATGCTTGCAGTACACGTACCATATCCTCCCAGGCTGGTGTTTTCTGAGCTGGAGAATCAGGAGGGGGTTTTAGGCGCGATACATGTGGCGCTTGAAGCGGTTTACAGGGAACCGCTTAAGATATAATGCAAATAACAGGTTTTCGAAAGCGGAAGGTGAGACTTTGAAGATAGCGATTGTCGATGATGAGAGGATCATCAGAGAACAGGTCAAGAACTTCATACACAGATATTGCACGGATTGCACGGTTTGGTCTTACGCCGCAGGAGAAGACCTGCTTGCCGCTCATACGAAGTTCGATATCATTTTCCTGGATATCAAGATGGAGGGCGTAAGCGGGATCGATACGGCGAGAGAGCTTCGAAGGCAGCAGGAGGATACGGTACTGATCTTTGTCACAGGGATGAAAGAGTACGTGTTTGAAGCCTTCGATGTGTCGGCGTTTCACTATCTGCTGAAGCCGATAGATGAGGGGAAGCTTCGCGAAGTTCTCGGCCGGGCGGTCGGGGAAGCGAAGAAGAAGAAGGATGGGCGGCGCAGGCAGCTCTTCGTCCGAACGAAGGGGAGAAGCCTTACCATAGATCAGGGCGATATCTTATATATAGAGAGCAAGGCGAAGAAGGCGGAGATCCACACGGTAAAAGAGACGATAGAGATCTATGCCGCCATGAGCGGGCTGGAGGAGCAACTGGATGAGCGCTTCTACAGGTGTCATCGGGGATATCTGGTCAACATGGCGTATATCGTGGAGTACAGTGCGGACAGCATCAGTCTTGCCGGCGGCGGGACGGTCTATCTGACTAAGAAGAAGCATGGTGAATTCGTGAAGGCCTATATGTGGTTTTTACAGAACGGAGGAGTATCCTGTGTCTAAAGGATACTCTCATTCCATATTTTCTTCCCACCACATTTCATTTTTCAGATATCGCTCCATGATATCAAATCGCCTAAATGCTGCCGCCATCGTTCGTCCATCTATCTCCGACAGATTTTCATTGTTAAAATAGTCTTTTAGGATATTCACCATTGCCTGTTCTGCCTTACTGTACATCAATTCCTTGTTTTGTTCAAAGTAATTTTTTATTTCATTAAAATTAATATGAGTGATTTTTTGCAATGTAATACCTGACTTTTTTAATATTTGCTTACCGATCATATATGACAAAAAATATTGACTATACAATCGGTGCTCCTTAATTCCATCCAGTTCACTCTCTTTCTTTCTATTATTATCACAATAACGAAATATCAGTACAGCAACCACCATCTGAGCAGCATTCAGGTTATCAAAAATCAATGAATAATATTTATCAAAAAATTCATTACGTCTATAATTTGCCAAATGCGGACATTCCCGCCATACTGCGAAGACAGCCTCAGCCGCGACTGTCGATGGTATCGCATTTATATTTAATGTATTATCTCTCTTTCGTTTATAGACGTATCCCAGATCATGTGCGCCGATTTCCAAAATCCGTTGACATTCATCGTTTGATTTTAAATCTCTAAAGTCCACCGGATTCTGGCTATTTGTCGCATATATAATATCCTGAATGATACCCGGATTTTCAGTGTCTTCCACTTCATAAAGACGTACTAACAGATATGTCTGTGAAAAATCCAGATTGGGATTTTCTTTTACAGTTTGATGTATCGTTTTACATGTTTGTCCACCGTTTATGATTTGTAAGTCATCCGTTTTAACCATCCAATTCTGTTCTTGCAACGCATTAAAACTAAATTTTTTGCAAATCATTGTCGCCCCATTATTGAAAAAGAAAAAATTCTGACGTTTATCTGTATCCAATAGAGTTTCTGTGATTCCATCATTCACTACATTTTTTCCTAAATAGCGACGGATATTTTTTTCCAGCAGACTATCCCCAAATTCTTCCATCAATTTGTATACTTCCATTACGGAAACACGTCCGAGAATTACTCTTTTATAATTAAAATTTTCCTGAATAGCCTTTCCGCTCAAAGAAATTTGTGTATTAATAACTTGTTCCCTATTAATATAGCGCATAATATCAATATGGGAGAAATGCTCAAATCGAACTTGGCTCTGACCTGCAAAAGCATTATTAATATGATTTCGACCCTCTTGATTCCAGGCCAGACCATTATTAAGCATCACGAATGTCACATATGGAATTGCACCGTCTAATATAAAAGATCGAATCTCTTCTACTTTTTTTCTGCTCTGTACATTTAATTCAATATGCGTAGAAGGATCAAACACACATTTTATGGTATTCACAGCTTTTTCAACTGCATTAGCCGGAAAATTACTGTCTTTATCCAGTTTTCTTGAATACTTTAATTGGAACAATACTACATTTAATTGTGAATCCTGTGCTTCTACAATATAAGCTGCGTCAAATCCCCCGTCGTTTCCCCCATCAGTCAAAAACTGTACTGCCTCCATCAGATCAATGTCTAAATAGGCAGCAACTCCTAGCAGCAAAAATGCTTTGGAACGATTTCTCTCATTATCGTTATCCGTAAAAATTTCCTGATTATCTGCTAATATCTTATTTATTCTTTGGTCAATGATTTGTTTTGCTATATCCATTATAGACACCTACCTTTAAGATTCATTACATGATCAAACATTTATATATAATACAACAAGAATATAATAGTGTATTTTCTTCAGTATTACAAGAGTTTTTGTGTAGTCATTACTTCTTATCCCCGGCATTGATGTGAATTGTACTTTTTTGGTGTGAAAAGGCAGCGGCAGTATTTTATTCCCAAAAACGGTCGTTTTATTCCATTTTATCAATACAAACGGATCACTCTGCCGATATTAACATAAGAAACTCTTTTGAAAGTGAGGAGTATCCTGTGTCTAAACCGATGGAATTCTATTTTTCTTTTATGCAGTTTGTATTATTTCTGGCTCAGGGATATTATCTGCAGTATTTTTACGGAAGCTTCCTGGAGTGCAGAGTGAAGGGCCGGTGCGGCGGTCTCATTGCGGCGGTATCCTATACGCTGCTTCGGACTTTGCTTTATGTGATCTGGCCGGCAGAGTATGAGAGCCGTGCCGTGATCGGGAAGCAGGCGGTGTCGCTCTGTATTCTTGCGGTTCTGGCGCTCTTCTTATATCAGGCGCGCCATGCGGTCACATGCTTCCTTGCGGTCGCATTCCAGGCTGTGATCGGCGTCAGCGTCTATCTGGCAGTCATATTGATGGACTGGCCGTCAGGCCTGTTACTCTCCCTGTGGAACTGGTGTCTGAAGACGGGAACGTTCACGAAGCTTGAGACCTTCCGGCTTCTGTCAGAAATCAGCGTGGCAGGGATGCATTTCCTTCAGATCATGATAGCGGTTCTGTTGATCCGGGGTTCTCTTAGGCGCATTGTGAGGGATTACCGGGAGAAGGATATTGATATGCCGAGAACGCAGCTTTTGTTCATCCTGATTCCGGCGTTGTCGGCATTGCTTCTGTGTACCTTGCTGCGGGTGACATTCGTAATAGTGGAAGAGAATTCCCAGGAATTCCTATACCACAGATATCCGGTACTGATGGCTGTGCTTCCGGCGATTCTTCTGCTGTCTCTGGCATCGGTCCTGTACGGGGTCAAGTCCATCCAGGATATCCTGAAGCTGAACAGAGAGAAGAACAGCCGGATCGTTCTGGAGAAACAGGTGGAAGGTCTTAAGGAGCATATCGGAGAGATTGAACGGCTCCATTCCGGGATTCAGAGTATGAAGCATGATATGAGGAATACTCTGGCTGTCGTTCAGCAATTAGCTTCGGTGAGCGAGGGACAGGGGACAAAGGAGCTTAAAAGATATCTGTCCGAGATCGATCAGACTATGGATCAGATGGAGCCTGCATTCCGGACGGGGAATGCGGTTGTGGACGCCCTCCTTAATATGAAATATCACGAGATCATCCGCAGCATACCGGAGATTGAACTGAATGCTGAGGGGCTGCTCTTTCCGGAGGCGCTGCATATCAGAAGCTATGATATCGGTATGATTCTTGGAAATGCGCTGGACAATGCCATGGAAGCCTGCGTGAAGCTTAAGAAGAGAGATGCGTCGGCGAAAACATATATCCGGCTGGCAGCTTTGGTCAGAGGGCAGTTATTGCTTTTGAAGATTGAGAATAGTTTTGACGGCAGTGTGAGGCGAAAGCCGCAGGCGGAGTTCCCGGTAAGTGATAAGGAAGGCAAGGAGATACATGGGATCGGGATGATGAATATCAAGAGCGCGGCAGAGAAATACCAGGGGACGGTTGACTGGAAGGTGAAAGGCAGGACATTTATCCTGGCGGTAATGTTACGAAATGATATGATAATGAAGGGAGAAGAGCAAGATGAAGGCAGTATTGAACACAATTGAGGATTTAAGATCCGGACATTTCAAGAATTCATATGGGGTGGAGGGGATGCTGGTTACCGGCAGATCGGACTATAAGAAGATCATCGATGTGTCCGATGAGATGAAGGAGCATGTTCTTAAGAATGTGAAGCAGGCATATTATAAGTATAACGGGATGTCGGGAGATAATGCGGCAGAGGAGAGAGCCTACCAGGGAACCTTGAATGAGTATTACAAGACGCTCGACAGGGAGGACCGGCTGTCTGCGTGCTGGACACTTGGGCAGTTGGGACTTAAGCTTTCGCAGGAGGTTTCTGATTCGATCAAGGAGAAGGTGCCGGGATGGACTGCCGGGAAGCCGATACCGGAAGGACTGCTTGACGAGATCTTCGCGGGAGACCGTATTGCAGAGATCATGGCAGAGAAGCCGGGGAATACGGAAGGGAATGCGAAGGATTCAGATCTCCTGAAGGAGAATCAGTTTGACGAATTGCAGATCGGCGCCGATCAGACGCAGGGTGCGGAGGAAGAGAAGAAGCCCTCAGGCAAGGTTGGATTTAACCAGGGGAAGCGTGCAAGACAGCTTGCCTCCGCGAAGACGCCGGAGCAGGTGCAGATGGTCATAAGCCTTCTGAAAAAGGATTTATCAGACTGTGAGAATGGTCTTGCCAACGATATGTGCGACGAGAATGAGGTCAAGAAGGTCAAGGCGATGCTCGCGAAGGCGAAGGAGCGCATGGGCCAGGTCGCCCAGAATGCGGATGATGAGAAGCAGGAGGGGGACAATAGCTTTCTGATCAATATGCTGATGTAAAGAGACGATATAGATGCTTGGTATAGATATTTTTAATAAAATATTGACATAATAGAAAAAAATTGTTACAATAAAAATATAACAAAATCGTATTCAGAAGCAAGGAGTTTGTCGACCTTTCACAAAGGTCGCAGGCTCCTTTTTTGTTACATGGAAGATGCATGCTTAATCCTTGCAATCTTGAGCCGGTATTGTTTGGAAAATATAAGAAGAGGAGGGAGGAGACAACTGAACGATGTAAAAAGACAGGCGGTACGGCATGCAAGTAAAAAGGAGTAGAAATGAAAAGGAGATAAAAAATGGATACGAAAGACAGAAAGAGCATGATCTTGTGTTTGACTTGAACGGAGGGATGCCGCAGATGGCACAGGCGCTTCCGTTGGCTACACTTTTACAGGTATTCCCGATCCGGATGAAGGGGATCGGCCTGCAGATCGGAGCCGGACTTCCGCTCATCTGGGCGGCGCTCCGGCATGGGTGAAAGGAAAGTGCAATGAATAAACGTAAAGATGTTTTAGCAAAAGTAACTGGCAGGGCGGTCTATGCCAATGATATTGAATTGCCGCAGATGGTATACGCCAAGGTTGTCCGCAGCACGGTGCCGAATGGAATCATCCGTTCGATCGACTGCAAGGAGGCGTCCCGGATGCCGGGAGTTATACGGATCATTACGGCTGAGGATATCCCCGGCATCCCGTCGCTGCCAAGAGAGCGGCCTGTTCTGTGTCTCGGGAGGGTGCGTTATATCGGTGACGGCGTTGCGCTGGTAGCGGCGGAAAGCCTCTCTGCTGCGGAAGATGCGGCAGAGAGGGTCAGGGTCGAATATGAAGAGCTCCCGGCTCTTCTGGATGCAACGAAGGCATTGGAACCGGATGCTCCACAGGTTCATGAGACGGGAAATCGTATCGCGAGGTATATTACCCGGCGGGGAGATGCCGAGAAAGCATTGGTCGAGGCTCCGCACGTAATCAGCCGCAGTTATACGACTCCGCGGGTACAGCATGTGTGTATTGAGACGGAGGCGGCGGTGGCTTCCTATGATCCTGCCACAGGGGAAACGCTGGTGCGCTGTCCGGTGAACAGTCCGTTTCCCATCAGAAAGGTAGTTGCGGAGACGCTGGGATGTCCGCTTACGGATGTGCGTGTCGTGCTGACGACTATAGGCGCATCTTTCGGAGGGAAGAATTATGATATTGCAATGGCATCCGCCCGGGCGGCATTGGTAAGCCGCCTGCTGGGACGTCCGTGCAAAGTGGTTTTGAATCGGGAGGAATCTATTATAGAAGGCACGAAGCGTCACCCGCTTTTTGCAGATTATAAGGTTGGGTTCGATGAAGAGGGCAGATTGCTTGCGATGAAGATCCGGCTGACATTGGACGGGGGCGCTTATACCAGTAAGACATTCCCGGTTACCAGCCGTATGGCGATCGAGGCTTCCGGACCTTACCGTGTCCCTGCTATCGATACAGAAGCAGTAAGCGTATATACGAATCAGGTCTACTCGGATGCGCTGAGGGGATTTGGTTCCCCGCAGGTGGACTTCTGTTCAGAGATGTTGATCGATGAGATAGCAGGATATCTGGGGAAAGACCCGATTGAGGTCAGGAAGCTGAATATGCTGGAAAATGGAAAACCTTCCGCGTTCGGCCAGATCATGGAGGATGTTACTCTCCCCGAGTGTCTGGAAGCATTGGAAGATGTGGTGGATTTCCCGGCGCGGCGCGAAAGGATCCGGCAATATAATGAGATGCACAAACGCAGCAAGAAGGGGTTAGGAATATCGCTGCTTCACAGAGGAGAATCCTTCGGGGCGGCAGGCCAGGGGATCGATACCGCCAGCGGAATGGTTTCTATTTAGACGGATGGAAGCGTATCGGTCTGTTCCAGTATCGCGGAGGTAGGCCAGGGAGGCAGTACAATGGTGGTGCAGATCGTTCACGAGGCTTTGGGAATCCCCCATGAAAAGATCCGTTACAGCGGAGTGGACACGACCTTCCTTACAGATGCGGGACCGACGGTGGCAACCCGGGGAACGGTGTTCTCCGGCGGTGCGATCTACCGGGCGGCAGATGAATTGCGCGGGAAACTGATCACTTATGCGGAGAAGTATCTGCATACCCGGGAAGTAGAGTTTAAGGACAATAAGATCATTGCGGCCGGTCAGCCGGACAATGAAGTTTCGCTTCAGCAGGTGATCGGCGATGTGTTCGCAGCGAGCGATCATCTGAATGCCCTTGGATATTATGCGGCCCCGCCCCTGGAATATGATAAGAGCTGCGGTGTCGGCGACGCATATCTCTCCTATGTATACGGGGCTGCGGCTGCGGAGGTAACGGTGGATACGCGGACAGGATTCGTAAGCGTCGATGAATTCTTCGCTGTGCACGACGTAGGACATGCCTTTGACAAGGCGGAAGCAGAAGGGCAGATCCGGGGCGGTGTGAGCATGGGGGTAGGTTATGCCGTTATGGAAGAGGTGGAGCTTCATAAAGGACAGATCATGAATCGTAATCTGGACGGTTATCTGATCCCTACATCACTTGACATGCCGAAGACGACGCCGATCGTATTGGAGATTCCGGGAAGATATGGACCGCTTGGTGCAAAGGGGCTGGGAGAACCGGCGACCTGTGCGGTTGCGCCTGCGATCGTGAACGCGATCGCGGACGCAACGGGACGCAGAATCAGGAACCTGCCTGCGAATCTGGAGCAGGTGGCGTTAGGACACAGTATCAAAAAACGGTAATTTGCGGGATAGAAATGCCCTGTGCGGTTTGGAACAAGGAACTGCACAGGGTATATTTTGATGATTGTTTTTGGAAAATATGTATAGTACAATAAAACAATACCATGAAATGAGGAGGAAAGCATATGTCCCTGCAATTCATATTCGGGCCGTCAGGCTCCGGCAAATCATATCACCTGTATCATCATATCATCGAGGAATCTATGCGCTGCCCGAAGCAGAATTACATCGTCCTTGTGCCCGAGCAGTTTACCATGCAGACGCAGAAGGACCTGGTTACCATGCATCCAAGGAAAGGGATCATGAACATCGACGTCCTAAGCTTTGCAAGGCTCGCTTACCGCGTATTCGAAGAGATCGGCGGGGAGATGCTTCCCGTACTTGACGATGAGGGGAAGAATCTGATCCTTCGCAAGCTTGCGGGGGATTACGAGGATGAGCTGTGTATCCTGAAGGGGAATATGAAGAAGCTTGGCTATATCAGCGAGGTCAAGTCCGTCATCTCCGAATTCACCCAGTATGATATCGGGCAGGAGGAGTTAGAGAAGGTGATGGAGACCATCGGCGAGGATTCCAGGCTGTACTACAAATTAAAGGATATCGGGGTCCTGTACCGGGGATTTACGGAGTATCTTGAGAAGAAATATATCACGAAGGAGGAACTTCTGGATGTATTGAACCGTATGGTGGGGCAGTCGGAAATTTTGGGGAACAGCACCGTTGTTCTGGACGGGTTTACAGGCTTTACGCCGGTGCAGAACCGGTTGATTCTTAAGCTTATGCGAAGATGCCGCAAGGTTATGGTGACGGTGACTATGGATGAGAGGGAGAATCCGTATGTGTACCGCCACCCATATCAGTTATTTGCGCTCAGCAAGCATATGGTGACTACACTGGTTTCTCTGGCGAGAGAGAGCCGAATTGAGATAGAAGAACCGATCTGCAGATACGAAGAGCCGGTATATCGGTTCAGCGGTAACGAAGCGCTTGCGTTCTTGGAGAAGAACCTGTTCCGCTACGGAGCCGGAACATTTGACAAGGAAACAGACGCGTTGAGCATCCACGCCGCCAGGAATCCCAGGGAGGAAGCGCTGGCCGCGGCGGGGGAGATCCGGCGTCTGGTGCGCGAAGAGGGGATGCGTTACCGGGAGATCGGCGTGATCGTAAGCAATATGGATGTGTACGGAGATTATCTTGAGCGGGCGTTTGATCTGTATGAGATACCGGCATTCATGGATCACAAGAGGAGTGTGCTTTTGAATTCCTTCGTAGAATATATCCGGAGCCTTCTCAATATGGCAGAGCAGAACTTCACCTATGAGAGTGTGTTCCGTTTCCTTCGGACGAATCTTGCCGGCTTTACCTTCGAAGAAGTGGATGAACTGGAGAATTATGTCCTGGGCCTTGGCATCAAGGGATATAAGAGATGGCAGGAGAGATGGGTACGTCTCATTAAGGGTATGAGTGCGAAGGATCTGGAGCGCATGAATCATTTCCGGGTATTGCTGGTGGAGAAGGCAGATCCGCTGATGTTCGTGCTAAAGCAGAGGCAGAAGACGGTCAGGGATATTACGCTTGCAGTATATGAGTTCATGGTCAGAGAGGAGCTTCAGGTAAGGCTTAAGAGGCAGGAAGAAGAATTCCAGGCGATGGGGGAGCTTGCCCTTGCCAAAGAATATGCTCAGGTGTACCGGATTGTTGTGGAGTTATTCGATAAGTTTGTGGAGCTTCTGGGAGATGAGCGGGTTGGTCTTGAGGAATACTGCCGCCTTCTGGACGCGGGGCTTGAGGAGGCGCGGGTGGGCGTGATCCCGCCGGGGACAGATCAGGTGGTAGCTGGAGATGTGGAGCGGACCAGGCTTAAGGACATCCGTGCGTTATTCTTTCTTGGAGCCAATGATTCGCAGCTTCCGGGGGCGCTGCTTCGCACAGGATTGCTGTCCGAGCGGGACCGGGAGCATTTCCAGAAGGAGAAGCTGGCGCTGGCGCCGGGCGGGAAGGAGAGAGCGTATATCCAGAAATTCTACCTCTATTCGAACCTGACCAAACCCTCGGAGAAGGTTAAGATCTACTATAGTAAGGTGTCCGCGGAGGGCAAGAGCATCCGTCCGGCATATCTGATACAGGATTTAAGGAGGATGTATCCGCTGCTTTCTGTTGTGGACGAGGAGGAGAAGACGCTTAAGGAGCGGGAGCTGACAGAGAAGATGGGGCTTGAGTATCTGATCCAGGGGCTCAGAAGTCTTGATAACGGCATGGATGATGTGTGGAAGGAGCTGTATAGCTGGTATAAGAAGAGCGGAAATTGGAAGGAGAAGGTGGAAGAGCTGCTTGCGGCAGGGTATTACCGCCGGCCGGCGGATGGTCTGACCCAGGCTGTGGCAAGGAGGCTCTACGGGGAGGATTTTGAGGACAGTATTACTAGGATGGAGCGGTTTGCGGTCTGTGCGTTTGCACATTTCCTGACGTACGGCCTTGGGCTCAGAGAGAGGCAGCAGTATGAGTTTCAGGCGGTGGATCTGGGTAACGTGTGTCACAGCGCCCTGGAGAAATATGCGAAGAAGCTTGAGAAGGACGGCCTTGACTGGACGGTTGTCTCGGAGGATGCCAGAAGGCAGTATATAGAAGAGAGCGTGGAGGAAGCCGTCACGGATTACGGGAATGCGATCCTCTATAGTTCTGCCCGGGATGAATATCTGATCGTTCGTATGAAACGGATGCTTGAGCGGACGGTGTGGGCGCTGACTAAGCAGCTTGAGGCGGGGGATTTCCGTCCGTCTGCCAATGAGATCCGTTTCGCGAACGGGAAGATCGACCGGATCGATACTTATGAAGAGGGGGAGAAGGTCTACGTGAAGGTGGTGGACTATAAGACTGGGAGTAAGGCTTTCGATGTGGTCTCCTTGTATCATGGACTGCAGCTGCAGTTGATGGTTTATATGGATGCGGCAGTCAGCCTTGAGGAGCAGCTTTATCCTGACCGTGAGGTGGTTCCGGCAGGAGTGTTCTATTATCGGATCCACGATCCGTTGGTGGATAAGAAGAAGGAAGGGGGGGAAGAGGAAGCCATCTTGAAGGAGCTTAAACCGGACGGGCTGATCAATCTTAAGGACGATGTGCTCCTGCATATGGATCGCTGCCAGAGCGGGGAGTCTCTTGCGGTTCCGATCAAATATAATAAGAACGGTAGCCTTGCCAAGAACTCGAAGGCAGTACCAGAGGAGGAGTTTCAGCTAATGATGCGGCATGCGGCAAGGAAGGTTAAGGAAGCACATCGGGGAATTCTTGAGGGGAGGACGGAAGTTTCCCCTTACCGGAAGGGGCAGGAGACGGGCTGTGATTACTGTCAGTACCGGCATATCTGCGGATTTGATATGAAGATTCCGGGATATGAATACCGGGATATCGGGAAGATGAGCAAGGAAGAAGCGGTTGCGGCAATGATGGCAGAAGAGGGGAGGAGTAAGTGATGGGCGTAGCATGGACGAAAGAACAGCGGCAGGTCATCGAATTAAGAGACAGGAATATCCTGGTGTCGGCGGCGGCAGGTTCCGGGAAGACGGCAGTTCTGGTGGAGCGCATCATTGCGATGCTGACTTCAGGAACCCATCCTGTGGATGTGGATCATCTGCTGATCGTAACATTTACAGAGGCGGCGGCGGCAGAGATGAAGGAGCGTATCCGCAATGCCATAGAGCGTAAGCTTGAGGAGGAACCGGATAACGAACACTTAAAGCAGCAGGCGACGCTGATCCACAATGCCCGGATCACCACGATCCACAGCTTCTGTCTGTCTGTGGTCAGGGATCATTTTCATGCCATCGATATTGATCCGGGCTTCCGTGTGGGCGAAGAGGGTGAATTGAAGCTGCTTAGGCAGGATGTGCTAAGAGAGGTATTAGAGGAGAAGTATCAGCAGAAAGAGCAGCGTTTTCTTGATTTTACCCTTGCATACGGAAGTGGGAGGAATGATAAGAAGATCGAAGAGCTGATCCTTAAGATCTATGAATACTCCCGGAGCTATCCGGATGCCGATAGATGGATCCGGGATTGTGTGAGGTCTTATCAGATCGATACGCTTGAAGAGCTTAAGGCAAGCGATTCTATACGGCTGATCATGAAGAACACGGCGGGATATCTTAAGGAAGCGGCAGAGCTTATAGAGGCCGGGATCGCCCTCTGTCAGGAAGCGGACGGACCTGCGGTTTATGAAACGGCGCTCTTTAAGGATCAGCAGATTATAGAGAAGCTGATATCTGTCAGTGATTTTGAGGAAATGTGCAGGGCGGCGGCTAAGATTTCCTGGGTGCGGCTTGCGGCAAACCGGGATAAGACGGTATCGGAGGAGAAAGTGGCCGGGGTTAAGGCAATACGGGATGAAGTGAAGGGGATCGTGAAAGATCTGGCGGAGCAGTATTTCTATCAGGATGCGGAAGGGATGCTTCTGGATATCCAGGCGTGCCGTCCGGCGATGGAAGAGCTTGCCGGATTGGTGCAGGCGTTCTCACAGAGATTCGAGGAGAAGAAGCGCGCCCGGAATATGATAGATTTCTCCGATATGGAGCAGTATGCGCTCAGGATCCTGACAGAAAGAGGCGAAGACGGGGAAGGCTTTGTACCGTCTGCGGCGGCGAAGGAATACCAGGAACAGTTTCAGGAGATCATGATCGATGAATACCAGGACAGCAACCTGATACAAGAGACGATCCTTACCAGTATCTCTACGGTATCTAAGGGGCGCTATAATATCTTCATGGTGGGGGATGTGAAGCAGAGTATCTACCGGTTCCGCCTGTCAAGGCCGGAGCTTTTCATGGAGAAGTTTCATACATATGCGCTGCCGGAGGAAGATAAACCGGGAGATGAGACCGGTTCCGGCGCCTTGGAGTCTGAGAAGGCTGCGCCGGCAGAACAGCGTATTGACCTGCATAAGAACTTCCGCAGCAGACGGGAGGTTCTTGACAGTGTGAATCATATCTTCCGGCAGATCATGACCCGTGAGCTTGGCGGGATCGCCTATGACGACCAGGCGGCGCTGTACGTGGGGGCGGATTATAAAGAAGGTGAGAATCTTGAGACGGAGGTGCTGATCATTGACAGCGATGTGAATGAGCAGGAGGAAGCCGCCCGGAATCCGGAGGGAGGGAAGACTTCCGGAGGGATCGGCGAACGGGAATTGGAAGCCAGGGCGATCGCTGCCCGGATCCGGGAACTTAGGTCGCATCATCAGGTGATCGATAAGAAGACGGGAGAGTTCCGGCCGGTCCGCTATTCGGATATCGTGATCCTCACAAGGAGTGTGGAAGGCTTCGCCGATCTATTTACCGAGGTGCTGAACCGGGAAGGAATTCCGGCTTACGCGGGAACGCGGGAAGGATATTTTGCGACACAGGAGATCGGGGTGCTGCTTGACTATCTGCGGGTTCTTGATAACCAAAGGCAGGATATCCCGTTGGCAGCGGTACTGGCCTCATCCTTTGGCGGATTGACGGAAGAAGAGCTGGCGGTGATCAGGGCAGAGTACAGGGGGCTTCCCTTCTGTCAGGCTGTTTTAAGCTACCGCGCAGAGGGGAAGGATCCGGCGGTCCGGGGGAAATTGGAAGCTTGTCTGGGACAGATAGACAGGTTTCGGAGGATCGTTCCCTATACGCCGATGCACGAGCTTCTGTGGAAGATCTTGGAAGAGACGGGATACGGGGACCTGACTGCCGCCATGCCGGGCGGCCGGCAGAGGAAGGCGAACCTGGATATGCTGGTGGAGAAAGCGAGGAGTTTTGAGGCGGCCAGCTATAAGGGGCTGTTTCATTTCGTGCGCTATATCGAGCAGCTTCAGAAGTATAATGTGGACTACGGAGAGGCAAGCATAGAGGATGAGCAGTCGGATACCGTGCGCATCATGACCATCCACAAGAGCAAAGGACTGGAATTCCCGGTTGTATTCGCTTCGGGAATGGGGAAACGCTTCAATATGCAGGATGCGAGAAGCAGCGTCATCCTCCACTCCAGGATGGGAGCGGGGCTGGATGCCATTGATATTGAGAAGAGAACCAAGAGTCCCAGTATTATCAAGAAAGCCATGCAGAAGGAAGAGGTGCTGGATAGTCTTGGGGAAGAGCTGCGGGTGCTGTATGTAGCATTTACCAGGGCGAAGGAGAAATTGATCATTACAGGGACCATATCGAATCTGGAGAAAAAATGGGCCGGATATGAGATGGTAAGGAACCGCAAGGAGGAAGCGCTGTCATTTGGGCGGCTGAGTAAAGCGGTCACATACTGGGACTGGATTCTTCCTGCGCTTATGAGGGTGAAGGAAGACGTACCGATCGTAAGGAAAGTTCTGACTTTCGAGGATATCGTGCGGGAAGAGGTGACGGAGGAGACGGCAGGCAGGCTTCACCGGGCGGCTCTGGAAAATTGGGATTCGGACAGAGTCTATGATACGGAGATGAATCAGAGTATCGAAAGGCAGTTTGCCTATCGTTACCCTTATGAGGACAGCAGGAATCAGAAGCTTAAGTTTACGGTGTCTGAGCTTAAGAAACGGATCTATTTATTGGAATCCTTAGGGGAGGAATCCTTGGAAAACGGTGAGACACCTTACGAGGAGCCGGATGTAGTGCCGCTGATCCCGAGATTCCTGCAGGAAGAGGAAGAGCTTACCGGCGCCTCAAGAGGTACAGCGTACCACAGGCTGATGGAGCTTCTTGACTTCTCTCTGGAATATGACGCGGATGATCTGAGCGCCGCGGCAGAGGCATTCAAAGAAGCAGGAAAGATGAGCCGGGAGATGGCGGACTGTATCCGGACAGAGGATATCCTTCGCTTTCTTAAGAGCTCTGCAGGCCAAAGGATGAAGGAGGCGGCGAAGAAGGGGAAGCTATGGAAGGAGCAGCCCTTTGTCCTTGGCGTGGATGCAAGGGAGATCTATCCTGAGGAACAGGAGGGAGAGCTGATCCTGGTACAGGGGATCATCGACGTGTATTTTGAAGAGGAGGACGGTCTTGTGGTGCTGGATTACAAGACGGATAAGGTCTTCCGGGCAGAAGAACTGGCGGAGAAATATCATGCCCAGCTTGATTATTATGGAAAGGCGTTGGAACAGATGACAGAGAAGAAGATAAAGGAGAAGATCATCTATTCATTTACGATCGGACAGGAGGTAGAGGTGTAAGAATGAGTATTGGAGGAATGTATCTAGCCGTGATAAATGCCGTTGGTTTTGGGATATTTGGATATGATAAATGGTGCGCGGTGCACCACCAGTGGAGAGTGCCGGAGAAGACGCTGATCGCGGCTGCATTGCTTGGAGGAAGCGTAGGCGCATATGCCGGAATGAAGGTATTCCGGCATAAGACGCGCCATCCGAAGTTCAGCGTGGGGCTTCCGGTGATCCTGGCGGCGCAGTGCGCGGCGGCCGTGATGCTCCGCTTTTTATGATAACGTGATAACGGCGCATGATGGACGGAATCATGCTGCCGTCAGTCGGAGGTGTGCTGTTCGCCGGCGGAAGCCAGGGTAGAGTAGAAGACTACTCCCATGATGATCACGCCGCCGATAAGCTCTCTTAGGCCGGGGACTTCCTTAAGGATTACAAGCGCCGCCAGGATCCCGTATACGGATTCCAGACTGGATATGATTCCTGCCGTCTGTACCTTCACGTGCTTAAGGCCGCTGATGAATAAGGAGTGAGATCCCGCGGTGAATGCGATACCAAGGATCAGAAGTCCTGCGATGTCTCTTGCGGTGAACGCGGGAAGGAGGATAAAAAGCGCAGGGAACAGCACGAGGGCGGCGGTTCCCTGCTCGTACAGCGATACCAGCGTCCCGGGATATTTGCCTGAGAATCTCCGGTTCATCAGGGACAGCAGCGCATATGACAGGCTTCCGATCATTCCCCAGATCACGCCCTGCGTCATGGAGTTGTCAAGATGGAACTCCGGCACGATCAGCATTACTCCTGCCAGCATGATAAGTGCGCAGACCACATCTGATTTCTGTAATTTCTCATGATAAAAATAAGGCTCCAAAAAGGTTACAAACAGCGGATAGGTCGAGAAGGTCAGGGTTCCCACGGCCACGGTCGCAACCTGTATGGACTGCATGAAGGTTGTCCAGTGGATCGCTAAGAGGATCCCTGCCGATGCAAGGAGAAGATAATCTCTCCGGCTGTTTAATGTGATGGACTGTCTCCGCGCCTTTAATAATATGAATAAAAATATGGAAGAGAAGACGACTCTTCCCCAGGCGATCACGATCGCCGGCTGTCCGACCAGCTTTGCGAACAAACCTGATAAGCCGAATCCAAGTACGGCGATATGTACGGACAGCAGACTTTTCTTTTGTTGGTTCATATCTTGTATTCCTCCCGAAGTATAAATATTTGAATACCTGAACGGTTATCCTGAAGCAGCGTTTTTATTATAGCAGTACAGACCTTGCTTGACAAGGGATCGATATTGCCGCGCTGCGTCTCGTTCCTTTGTCTGCCCTGTGCCCGTACAGTTGAAAAAAGTTTATAATATAGGTTGACAAATCATATTATACAACATATAATATAGACATGAAAATAATATTGCATGAATAGATATTATTATATTCTAAGTAAAGGAGTGAGTATATGGTATTTAACACCGGAGCGGCTCTCCTTGATGCTATCGTCTTAGCGGTCGTGTCCCGGGAGAAAGAAGGAACCTATGGATATAAGATCACTCAGGATGTCAGGACGACCATAGAAGTATCTGAATCCACCCTGTATCCAGTGCTGAGAAGGCTTCAGAAGGATGAATGCCTGGAGGTGTACGACAGGCAGATCGACGGACGGAACCGGCGTTATTATAAGGTAACTGCAAGAGGCATGGCGCAGTTGGATCTATACCGGAGGGAATGGAAGAGCTATTCGATTAAGATCAATGAATTGTTTAAGGGAGGGGTGGCTGTATGAACCGCATAGAATTTATGACAGAATTAGCCGCATTGTTACAGGATGTTCCGGCAGAGGAACGAAGAGATGCAATGAAGTTTTATAATGATTATTTTGATGATGCCGGAGAAGAGAACGAGCAGCAGGTGATCGCTGAGCTTAGCGATCCTGCGCAGGTGGCGGCAACGATTAAGGCGGATCTTGAAGGTGCGTCTAAGGAACATGGAGAATTCACCGAGAAGGGATATACGGACTCAAGATTCGAGAATAAGAATGTGCCTGTCGGAAGAGAATACAAGGAGAGCGGACAGAAGTCGGAAGAGTACGGATACCGGAACACAGAGCAGAGCCGGAGAGAATATGACTATGAGAGAAGCGGCGAACAGACGCCGCCAAGGACGAACGGCGCGCTTAAGATCTTTCTGATCGTCATACTTGTTCTTGTGGCGATTCCGGTCGGTATTCCGGTTGCGGCAGCAATCCTGATTACGATAGCGGCTGTAGGATTCACGATCTTGATATTGTTCTTCACACTGGTGATTGCGTCGGTTGCGATCGCGTTCGCCGGGGTGTGCGTATTCATAGCCGGGCTGGTGAGTCTGGTGCCGGAGATCGCGGTCGGTCTGGCGCTGATCGGAACGGGGCTGATCCTTACCGTTGTGGGCATAGTGCTTACCGTGGCAAGCGTAAGGGTATGTATGATCGTCCTTCCGGGGATATGCAGAGGATTCATGTGGATCGTAAGCCGGCCGTTTCAGAGAAGGGCGGTGGTGTAGATGAGAAGAGGATGGAAGATATTCTGGATCGTATGCGGCGCAGCTCTGGCGCTTGGTCTGGTATGCTGCGCGATTGCATTTGGAATGGGGGTTACAACAGGTATGATACATGACCGTTTCCCGTACGGGATCGGATGGCATAACGACGAATGGGAGAGCAGCAAGGAGGATTCCGGGCGGACCGCAGAGAATATCCATAAGACTTTTGACAAAGTGACAGAGATCGATATGGAGATCTTTGCCGGGCAAGTAAGGTTCCAGGAAGGAGAAGGCAGCGAGATCCGGGTGGATACGGATAACTTAAGCCAGAAGTTAGGATTTCGGTGTTATCAGGAAGGCAGTGAGCTTAAGCTTACCAGCAAGAAGAAAATATACGGCGTGAATAATGTAGGCAGAGGGAGGATCACGGTTACGCTCCCCAGGGAGATGACATTCAAGGAAGTATCCTTAAATCTGGGTGCAGGAACGCTGTATATCGAGAACATCTACACGAAGGACCTGGCGGTAGAGGTGGGAGCCGGAGAGGCGATCGTAGACGATTTTCTGGCGGACGAAGCAGAGTTTAACTGCGGCGCAGGGACGGTCGAGGCCAGAGGAGACGTCAGAAGCCAGGCAGATCTGAAGTGCGGAGTGGGAAGTATCACGTATACCGCGTCCGGTCAGGAGGAAGAATACAACTATGATATCGAATGCGGTATCGGGGAGATCATCTGCGGAGACAGCAGTTATTCAGGACTGGGGAGAGAGCAGAGCATTGATAACGGCGCAGCTAAAGAGATCAAGATTGAAGGCGGCGTAGGTTCTGTGATCATAGAATTTGAGTAGGAGGAGAAATATATGGAACCAAGGAAATTATATCGTTCAAGAGAAAACCGTATGATCTGCGGAGTATGCGGAGGCATAGCAGAATATTTTAACATAGACGCGACATTGATCAGGCTGGTGCTGGCGATCTTCGGTTTTACCGGAACCGGGATCTTCGTCTATATCGTTGCGGCTATCATCATTCCGGACGCGCCGGGCAGATATTAGATTAAGATGTATATTCCCCTTCACTCCTGTTAATACTTAGTGAAAGAACCGTATATGGGATATCGTCCTGCGGTTCTAAAAGAGTGAAAGGGGAATATCCATGGCAGGTAAAAAGAATAAGCCGATCCGGCTTGACGAGCTGACACAGGAAGAAAAATTAAAATACGAGATTGCTGAAGAATTAGGCCTTCTTGACAAGGTGATGGAGGAAGGATGGAGATCCCTCTCTTCAAAGGAAACCGGGAGGATCGGAGGGCTGATGACAAAGAAGAAGAAAGAACTGAGTCAATGTCCGGATGCACATTAAAAGTAACGAAATTATTACGAATATTAATTAGTATGAACATTTAACGATAAAGGTTGAAAAGAAAAGGTCCATTTGCTATAATCGAAAAACTGGAAAATTCATTTACGGGTGAGGATATGGACAGTAAGATTAGCGTTTTGGATATTGATATAGATAATTGTTCAGCAAAAGAAGCTATGAAGAAGACCATGGAATACATGGGAACGGAACCGGTGAATATCGTAGAGATGGCAACGGTGGGCGGACTGATGCAGATGGACAGTATGCAGCAGCTCAAGGAAGATATATGCAGATTTGATCTGATCCTGGCGGGAGATAAGACGATCCTGGAAGCGGCGGATATCACGGATAGGAAGCACCTTCAGGAGACGGAAGGCCGTGTCTTTCTTAAGATGTTCATGAGGTATCTGCATAAGAACCACAAGAGGATCTATCTTCTGGTAGAATCCGAGGCTGAGGGTCAGGCGATCTTCGATTATCTGCAGAAGAATTATTACGGGCTGCAGGTCGTAGGGCTTGCGAAGGTATCTGCCAGTAACCGGGCGGACGATATGTTGGTGAATGATATCAACGGCGGGGAAGTGGATTGTATCCTCGCGGCGCTGGCGTCTCCGCTGCAAGAAGAATTTATCTTGAAGAACAAGAGCCTTCTGGATGCCCGGCTGTGGCTCGGCCTTGGGAAAGAGAACATACCGGTAGGGAAGAACGGCGCGGGACAGGGAAGGATCGCCCAGTTTTTTGTCCGGCATATTTTTAAAAAAGAGATTGAGAAGAGCAAGCGCAGATGATTTTTCGTCACTATGTACATGGCTGTAAATCAAATGAAATTCTTAAAAATTGAGGAAATCAACAAAAAAGTATGATTTCCTCTTTATTTTTTTGTCTATATATATTAATATAGAGTCTAGCGGTATGCATTTTAACCAGACAGTCCCTTTTTTTGTTGTGAATTATGCATATTGAAATGAGGGGAGGATATAGAATATGATATCTAATCAAATACTTCAGAATACGATTGAAGGCTTGAAAGGAATTACGCGGATCGATTTCTGTGTTATGGATACGGATGGCAAGTCTCTTGCGAGTACATTTTCAGAGCAGGCGGATTATGAAGAAGAGGTAGTCTCTTTTGTCGACTCCCCTGCCGACAGTCAGGTGGTACAGGGATATCAGTTCTTTAAGATCTTTGACGAGCATCAGCTGGAGTATGTGCTTCTTGCCAACGGCGGCAGCGATGATGTATACATGGTAGGGAAGATTGCCTCGTTTCAGATCCAGAATCTTCTGATCGCATACAAAGAGAGGTTTGATAAGGATAATTTTATTAAGAATCTTCTGCTTGATAATCTACTTTTGGTAGATATATATAACCGTGCCAAGAAATTACATATTGACACAGAGGTAAGACGTATTATATATATTATTGAGACAAAGCATGAGAAGGACAGCAATGCTCTTGATAATGTGCGTAATCTTCTGGGTAACCGCGCGAAGGACTTTGTGACGGCGGTCGATGAGAAGAATATCATCATAGTGAAGGAGTTAGAACCCAGTGACGGTCATGCGGAGTTAGAGAAGACGGCCCAGAGTATCTATGCCTTGCTTGTAGAAGATGGGGAAGAAGATGTCCTGATAGCATACGGAACGATCGTCAACGATATCAAGGAGGTGTCCAAGTCCTACAAAGAGGCGAAGCTTGCCCTGGATGTGGGTAAGATCTTCTTTGGGGACAGGAATGTGATCGCGTACAGCGCCTTAGGTATCGGGCGGTTGATCTATCAGCTTCCGATCCCGCTGTGTAAGATGTTCATCCGTGAGATCTTCGAGGGGAAGTCGCCGGATGATTTCGACGAAGAGACCCTGACGACGATCAACAAGTTCTTCGAGAATAATCTGAATGTATCAGAGACGTCCAGACAGCTATATATCCATCGTAATACGCTGGTATATCGTCTGGATAAGCTGCAGAAGAGTACCGGCCTGGATCTTCGAGTGTTTGAGGATGCCATTACTTTTAAGATTGCCCTTATGGTTGTAAAGTATATGAAGTATATGGAATCAATGGAGTATTAATGTGTTTTCAGTATCTTTCGGGAATGCATAGTAATAATCAGGAGGAAAGTATGATCGAATTAAAAGAAGTGACAAAAGAATACTCTAAAGGGATTGCTGCGTTAAACGGCGTGAATCTCAAGGTCGAGCAGGGTGAATTCGTGTTCATCGTGGGCGACAGCGGATCGGGTAAGTCTACATTGATCCATCTTATTATGAAAGAGCTTGCGCCTACATCGGGGACCATTATTGTGAACGGTCAGAATTTGAACCGGATGAAGCGGCGTAAGATTCCTATGTACAGGAGAGGGATCGGGGTCGTGTTCCAGGATTTCCGTCTGCTTAAGGACCGGAATATCTATGATAATATAGCGTTTGCCCAGCGTGTTACAGAGACGCCTACCAGGATCATCAAGAAGAAGGTCCCTGCGGCGCTGTCGCTTGTGGGTCTGGCTCAGAAGTATAAATCATTTCCGAAGGAATTGTCAGGCGGTGAACAGCAGAGAGTCGCTATTGCCAGGGCTATTGTGAATGAGCCTGCGATCCTGCTTGCGGATGAGCCGACCGGTAATCTGGACCCGACAAATTCATGGGAGATTATGAAGCTTCTTGAAGAGGCGAACGACAGAGGAACGACCGTACTGGTTGTTACGCATAACCAGGAGATTGTAAATGCGATGAAGAAGCGGGTCGTTACGATGAAAAAGGGTGTCATCGTAAGCGACGAGAAAAAAGGTGGGTATAAAAATGAGAATTAGTACATTCGGATATTCGATGAAGCAAGGGGTTAAGAACATAGGGAGAAATAAGATGTTCTCCGTGGCGTCTATAGCGACGATGTCAGCCTGTATCTTCCTGTTTGGCCTGTTCTACTCCATTGTAGTGAACTTTAATTACATAGTAGAGAAGGCTGAGGAGGGCGTTGCGATTACCGTGCTCTTCGACGAGGGAACCACGCAGGCTGCAAAGGACAAGATCGGGGAGCAGCTTGCGGATGCGGAAGGCGTCCTTGAAGTCAAATACGTCAGCGCCGAGGTGGCATGGGAGAGATTCAAGGATGATTATTTCGGAGAGGCGGGAGATCTTGCGGATGGATTCAAGACAGACAATCCGCTGGGGAATTCCGATAACTTCGAGGTGTATCTGTCAGATGTTTCCAGGCAGAAGGATATCGTTGAATTCGCGAAGGGGCTTTCGGGAGTCAGGAAGGTGAACCGTTCTGATGTTGTGGCTAAGACTCTGACCAGTGTGAATAAGCTGGTGGGATATGTGTCGGTTACGATCATTGCGATCCTGCTCGCGGTATCCGTATTCCTGATCAGCAACACAGTAACCATGGGTATCACGGTAAGGCGTGAGGAGATTGCGATCATGAAATACATAGGGGCGAAGGATGGTTTCGTCCGGGCGCCTTTCGTGATAGAGGGTCTGATGATCGGTGTAATCGGAGCGCTGATTCCGTTGGTGATGCTGTATTTTATGTATGATAAGGCTGTTTCTTATATAATGACCAAGTTCAGCCTTTTGAACAATATCATAGATTTCCTTCCGGTATTTGATGTCTATAAGACGCTTCTTCCGGTCGGGATCGCGCTTGGAGTAGGAATTGGTTTTATTGGAAGTTTCTTCACGATCCGTAAGCATCTGAAGGTATAATTCAGGTATAATTTGGTAACAGATTACGGGTCAGATCAGTTATAAATAATATGGAGGGGACATATGATATTAAGAAGGAAGGCAGTCAGTCTGCTGCTGATATTGGTACTTTGTCTTGGTCTTGCCTCACAGGCAAGCGCTTCGGAGATCAGTGAGACTGAGAAGGAGGCGGAAGAGCTTGAGAGGAAGAAGGAGGCCGCAGAAGAGGAGAAGAGTGCCTTAGAGGGACAGCTCAGTGCGATCGTCGCCGAGATGGAGGAGACGAAGGCGAAGATCGACGAGAAGGAGACCCAGATCAGTGCGAAAGAAGAAGAACTGATACAGGCGAGGGTCGACGAGAATGACCAGTACGAAAGCATGAAGAAGAGAATCAAGTACATGTATGAGAACGGGAATGCACAGTTTATAGAGATTCTGTGCGAGTCCAAGACAATCAGTGAATTTCTGAACAATGCGGAGTACATTTCGACGATATCTGAATATGACCGGGATATGCTGGTGGAGTTCCAGAGGATCGTCAAGGACGTAGAAGAGCAGGAAGCGCTTCTTAAGAAGGAGTATGAAGAACTCGAGGTCATGCAGAATGACCTGATTGCGAAGCAGGGTGAGTTGAATGACCTTGTGGAGAACAAAGCAGATGAGATCGCACAGCTCAGTGACGATATCGGCGCTACGCAGGAGAAGTTAAAGAAGCTGAAGGAAGCGGCGGCAGAGGCAGAGCGCAAGCAGAAAGAGGCGGCAGCCGCGGCTGCGGCTGCGGCACGTAATTCCAGCGGGAGCGGCGGCGGTTCTGCCGGGGCATCCGTGGTATCGGGCAATGGTATGTTCACCCATCCTTGTCCGGGATACACTTATATATCCAGCGAGTTCGGATGGCGCGCACAGCCGATCCCGGGTGCGAGTACCAACCACAAGGGAATGGATTTTGCGGCCGGAACGGGGACTCCGATCTATGCGGCGGCATCAGGGACGGTCACTTCCGCAAGTTATAGCGGCAACGCGGGTAATCTGATCGTAATCAACCACGGCAATGGCCTGCAGACATATTACATGCACTGCAATTCCATGTATGTCAGCGCGGGACAGACAGTAAGCAAGGGGCAGAATATCGGTGCGGTAGGTTCAACAGGCAATTCATCCGGTCCGCATCTGCATTTCCAGGTTATGCTTAACGGGACGCCGACGAATCCGCGTAACTATCTGTAGTTCAAGCCCATGCTGTGCGGGCAAAGAGAAGATATATGAAGGTAGAGGTCGAATGAAGGATAAGAAGAGTTTTATAAAAGGGGCGCTTTGCGGCGCCCTTGCTGTATTATTGATCGTAGGGCTTGTATCCTGCGGATTGCGGGCAGGAAGTTTCGTTGCCGGCACAGGGAGGCATTCTGCAGACACGGATAAGAAGATGTCTGTATTGAAAGGGCTGATCGATAAGAACTATCTTGGCGAAGTAGACGAAGAGGAGCTTGAAGAAGGAATCTATAAGGGATTCATAAGCGGGCTGTCAGATCCCTACTCTGTCTACTATGACGAAGAGGAGACGAGAATGCTCGTGGAGACCACGGAAGGAGAGTATGACGGAATCGGCGCGGTGCTGAGCCAGGATGTCAAGACGGGGATCGTAACGCTGGTGCAGATCTATGAGGGGTCCCCTGCTATGGAGGCTGGTCTGCAGGACGACGATATCCTTTATAAGGTCGGAGATCTGGAAGTGACAGGCAAGGATCTGACAGAAGTGGTATCCCATATCAAGGGAGAGAAGGGGACGGAAGTTCAACTGACGGTATACCGCGGCGACGACAGGAAAGAGGTTACGGTGACGGCGGTGAGAAATACGATCCAGGCGCAGACGATAAAGTATGAGATGCTGGAGGATCAAATCGGCTATGTGGCGGTCTCGGAATTCGACCTGGTGACCTATGAGCAGTATGAGCAGGCGCTGGAGGACCTTAAGAATCAGGGCATGAAGGGTCTGGTCGTGGATCTTCGGAATAATCCGGGCGGCAATTTAAGCACGGTCTGCGAGATGCTGGATCTTATGCTTCCGGAAGGGCTGATCGTCTACACGGAGGATAAGGACGGCAACAGGCAGGAGACGAAATCTGACGCCGGGCGCCGGTTCGAATTGCCGCTGACAGTCCTGATGAACGGCAACAGCGCCAGTGCATCGGAGATCTATGCGGGAGCGATCCAGGACTACGGGATTGGTACGATCGTGGGGACACAGTCCTATGGCAAGGGCGTCGTACAGCAGATATTCGACTTGAAGGACGGAACCTGTGTGAAGCTTACGATCGCGGAGTATTTCACTCCGAAGGGGAGGAATATCAACGGCAAAGGTATCACCCCGGATGTGGAAATCGAGTACGAGAAGAACGAAGAAGATCCTGAGGCTGATAATCAGTTGGATCAGGCATTGGAAGTATTGAAAGAGAAGATCGGGTAGAATGAATTGATTCAGAAGGGAATGCATTAGGCATTCCCTTTTTGTATTTGGTATGATAGAATATAGTGAAACTAGAAAGGATGGGGTGTATATGACAATTCTGATTCAGAACGGACATGTAGTAGATCCGCTTACCGGAAAAGACGGGATATCGGATGTGTACATTGAGGAAGATAAGATCTGCAAGGTTGCAGAGCACATTGACAGGCAGGCTGACCGGGTGATCGACGCGAAGCATTGTTATGTATTGCCGGGATTGATCGACCTCCATGTTCATTTCCGGGATCCCGGGCTGGAATACAAGGAGACTCTGGAGACCGGAGGAAGAGCGGCAGTGAAGGGCGGGGTAACGACTGTGTGCGCCATGCCGAACACAAAGCCGGTCACAGATGACAAGGAGAAGGTTCTAAGGGTTCATGAACGTGCGAAGGAAGAATCCCTAACTCACGTGATCCAGCTTGGGGCCGTTACGAAGGGGCAGGAAGGGAAGGAACTGGCAGATATCCGGGGGATGGCTGAGGCAGGCTGCCATGCCGTCAGCGAGGACGGCAAGTCTGTTATGAACGCTTCGCTCTACAGACAGGGGATGAAGACGGCGAAGGAGTGCAAGATATCGGTATTTGCCCACTGCGAAGACCAGACGATGGTAGAAGGAGGAGTTATGAATGCGGATGAGAACGCCGAGCGGCTGGAGCTTCGGGGAATCACGAATGCCGTGGAGGATGTGATCGTCGCGAGAGATATCCTGCTTGCGAAGGAGACTGGGGTGAGGCTCCACCTGTGCCACTGCTCCACGGCAGACAGTGTGAAGCTTCTTCGGATGGCGAAGGAGGAAGGACTTCCGGTGACCGGGGAGGTATGCCCGCATCATTTTATCCTGAGCTCGGATGATATCAGGGAAGACGACGGCAATTATAAGATGAATCCGCCGCTTCGGAGCCGGGCGGATGTGGAGGCTCTCAGGCAGGGCCTGAAAGACGGGGTGATGGATGTGATCGCTACGGATCATGCCCCCCATGCCGGCGAAGAGAAGGACAAGTCTATGAAAGATGCGGCGTTTGGGATCGTAGGGCTTGAGACTTCCGCCGCGCTTACCTATACTTCTCTTGTGAAGACGGGCGTACTGACTGTGATGGATATGGCAGAGAAGATGAGCTATAATCCGGCGAAGATCCTGGGGCTTGAGGACAAGGGCAGTATCTCAGAGGGGAAGACTGCGGATATTACGATCTTCGATCCGAGAAGGACTTATAAGATCGATAAGAATACATTTGTGTCGAAGGGGAAGAACACGCCGTTTGACGGATATGAGGTGACTGGAGAGACGGTATATACTCTGGTGGACGGCAGGGTTGTGTATGAAAGGAGATAAAGCAGATGATCAATCAGTTGACAGCGAATATTAAGAAGACAGGAGCGCCCATCGTCGTAGGGCTTGATCCGATGCTGGATTATGTGCCGGGGCACATACAGAAGAAAGCGTTTGGAGAGTACGGCGAGACCTTGGAGGGGGCGGCGGAGGCGATATGGCAGTTTAACAGGGAGATCGTGGATCAGACTTACGATCTGATCCCGGCGGTGAAGCCGCAGATCGCCATGTATGAGCAGTTCGGGATTCCGGGGCTTATGGCTTTCAAGAAGACGGTGGACTACTGCAGGGAGAAAGGGCTGGTGGTGATCGGCGATGTGAAGAGAGGAGACATCGGCTCTACCTCGGCGGCATATGCGGTGGGGCATCTGGGGCATGTTAAGGTGGGAAGCAGATCTTTCGCGCCTTTTGATGAGGATTTCGCGACGGTGAACCCGTATCTGGGGTCAGATGGGGTGAACCCATTTCTCAAGGTATGTAAGGAGGAGAAGAAGGGGATCTTCGTACTGGTCAAGACCTCGAATCCCTCAAGCGGCGAATTCCAGGATCGGCTGGTGGACGGCAAGCCTCTGTATGAACTGGTAGGCGAGAAGGTGGCTGCCTGGGGAGAAAGCCTGATGGGCGAGGAATACAGCTATGTGGGAGCGGTTGTGGGCGCTACCTATCCGGAGATGGGGAAGGTCTTAAGGAAGATCATGCCCAAGGCATATATACTGGTGCCAGGATACGGCGCACAGGGAGGAAAAGGCAAGGATCTGGTGCATTTCTTTAATGAGGACGGCCTTGGCGCTATCGTGAATTCCTCCCGCGGGATCATTGCTGCGTACAGACAGGAGAAATACGCAAAATACGGCGAAGAAGCGTTCGGGGAAGCCTCAAGGGCTGCGGTAGAGGATATGGCTGCGGATATCAGAGAAGCGTTGAACAATACATTATGACTAGGAGAAATGTAATGAAGAAGAGAAGGAAAGAGTTAGCGGTTGTGGTATCGCAGGAGCAGCTTGCGGACGGGATATACAGTATGTGGATCCAGGCGGAGTCTGCGCCGGATGCGGTTCCGGGCCAGTTTATATCTATGTATACCATGGACTCGGGCAAGCTGCTTCCAAGGCCCATCAGTATTTGTGAGATTGATAAGGCGGGTGCGGCGCTGCGTGTGGTATACCGTGTGACAGGTGAGAAGACAGGTACGGAGCAATTCTCCAAACTGAGCGCCGGAGATTCGATTCCGATCATCGGGCCGCTGGGGAATGGGTTTCCCATGGAGAAAGCCGCGGGGAAGAAGGCGTTCCTGATCGGCGGCGGTATCGGCGTGCCTCCGATCCTGGAGCTTTCCAAAGAATTGGAATGTGATAAGAAGCAGATCGTTGTCGGGTACCGTGATGCCCATACGTTCCTTAGAGAGGAATTTGAGAGGAACGGTGAAGTCTACATTTCCACGGAGGACGGCAGTGTGGGGACGAAGGGGAATGTACTGGATGCCATTGCCGGACATGCGCTTGCCGCGGATATTATCTATGCCTGCGGGCCTGGGCCTATGCTGCGCGCGGTCAAGGAATATGCTGGTAGAAATAACATTGTATGCTATATATCTCTGGAGGAGAGGATGGCGTGCGGGATCGGCGCCTGTCTTGGATGTGTCTGTCAGACGAAGGAGCGGGACAGCCACAGCAATGTGCATAACAGACGGATCTGCAAGGACGGTCCGGTATTCCTGTCGACGGAGGTGGAGATCTGATGAATATGAAGGTTAATATTGCGGGAGTAGAATGGAAGAATCCGGTGACGGTAGCGTCCGGTACATTTGGTTCCGGTGCGGAGTTCGCGGAGTTTATAGATCTTAACAGACTTGGAGCGGTGACTACGAAGGGAGTTGCCAATGTTCCGTGGCCGGGGAATCCTACACCCCGGGTCGCGGAAGTCTATGGAGGGATGATGAATGCCATCGGACTGCAGAATCCGGGGATCGATCTATTCTGTGAGAGAGACATTCCCTTCTTAAGACAGTATGATACGAAGATTATTGTCAACGTCTGCGGGAAATCCGCTGAGGATTACTGCGAGGTTGCAGAACGGCTTGCGGATGAAGCTGTAGATATGCTGGAGATCAATATTTCCTGCCCTAATGTAAAAGAAGGGGGTATCGCGTTCGGACAGAGTCCTAAGTCAGCGGAGGATATTACCAAGGAAGTCAAAAAGTACGCGAAACAGCCGGTGATCATGAAACTCAGTCCCAATGTGACGGATATTGCCGAGATGGCGAAGGCTGTAGAGGCAGGAGGAGCCGACGCGGTATCTCTGATCAACACGCTGACGGGGATGAAGATCGATATCCATCGGCGGACTTTTGCTCTGGCGAACCAGACGGGAGGCGTCTCTGGTCCAGCCATTCACCCAATCGCCGTGCGGATGGTATATCAGGCGTCCCAGGCTGTGAAGGTTCCGATCATCGGTATGGGGGGGATTGCCAGTGCTGAGGATGCGATCGAGATGATGCTCGCGGGGGCCAGCGCCGTATCGGTGGGAACGGCGAATTTCCATAATCCGGCGGTGACGATGGAGATCATCGAGGGGATAGAAGAATACTTAAGGCAGAATCGGATGAATGACGTCCGGGAATTGGTCGGCGCGGTGAGATAGTCAAAGACCCTGCTGCAGTCGCCAAATGTGCATGCAAGCATGCTCGCTTGGCTCGTTGCCCGCAGGAATAAATTGAAAATAGATTTGAGTTATGATAGAATAAAGTCTGTAGATATGGGAGGTTTAGAAGGATGGAATTATATAAGCAGGAATTTATCGAGTTCATGGTAGAATCTGATGTCTTGAAATTCGGAGAATTTACATTGAAGAGCGGGAGGAAGTCGCCGTTCTTCATGAATGCAGGCGCCTATGTGACGGGAACCCAGCTTCGCAGGCTCGGAGAATACTACGCGAGAGCGATCCACGATAACTACGGTCTTGAGTTTGACATACTGTTCGGGCCGGCCTATAAGGGAATCCCGCTTTCGGTTGCGGCGGCGATGGCGATCAGCGAATTATATGGGAAGGATATCCGGTACTGTTCGAACCGCAAGGAAGTGAAGGATCACGGTGATACGGGGATCCTCCTGGGAAGTAAGCTTAAGGATGGAGACAGAGTAGTGATCATTGAGGATGTGACGACCTCCGGCAAATCCATCGAAGAGACCTTCCCGATCATCAAGGCCCAGGCAGACGTGGAAGTGAAGGGGCTTATGGTATCGCTGAACCGCATGGAGGTCGGCAAAGGCGGGAAGAAATGCGCGTTAGATGAGATCAAGGATTTGTATGGATTCGGGGCGAATGCGATTGTGACCATGGACGAGGTGGTAGAATATCTTTATAACAGGGAGTGCCGGGGAAGAATTATTATTGATGATACATTAAAAGCTGCAATTGACGCATATTATAAACAGTACGGTGTATAGGAGGAAGGCTTGTATGAATGAAAAGATCTATAAGGCGATGAATTTTGCCGGGATCGCAAGTATTGCGGTAGGTGTTGTCGTGACGATCGTGGGGATCACAGCCGGCATTATTACGATCGTGAGCGGAGCGCGTCTGCTAAAATGGAAAAAAGGACTTACGTTTTAGAAAGGATCCTGCTGTTTGAATTTGAAAGGATATAAGAGAATCCGGTTTTTAGGAAAGATATTATTTGTATTGTATATTGCGTTTATTATATATTTTCTATTATTTTCTGACTGGTATGGGCGGACAGGCGAGATGGAGGAGTACCGTTATAACCTTGTGCTTTTCAGGGAGATCAAGAGATTCTGGAATTACAGGGACCAGGTCGGCATGTTTGCCATGTTTACGAATCTGTTTGGAAATGTGATCATTTTTATGCCGTTTGGTTTCTTTATGCCGATGGCAAGCCGATACAGGAGTTTTTTCACGACGGTCTTCTATAGTTTCGGGCTTAGTCTCTGTGTAGAGACTTTTCAGTTGATTACGAAGGTGGGCAGCTTCGATGTGGACGATCTGCTTTTGAATACCATAGGAGGGCTTGCGGGTTATGTCATATTCGTAATCTGCGCCGCAGTAAGGAGAAGATATGTTAATAGGAAGAAAGATCGTAACAGAAGAAGATAGGGCAAAGGCGCTGGCGAAAGCCAGAGAGAAGCAGAGGAAGAGAATCACGAAGTATGGACAGGCGAAGCCTCGCCATGCGAGGAAAGGGATCTATTCCTGCGGTTATGCTTTTGTGGTTCTTCTTCTGTTGTTTTTAATGGTGTCTATCTCTTTTCGGGAGAAGGGAGAGGTCGGTATGCTCATAGGATTCGTGGGACTGGGGACCATGGCGCTTACCGGAATCGGGATATGGCTGGGTTTGCGCGGCCTTAAGGAGAGAGACAGGAACTACATCACGTGCAAGGTGGGAATCGGCATCAATACGGCGGTATTTCTCGGACTTGCGGTAATATTTATCAGGGGGCTTGTGAGATGATAGATGAGAGATATGAATTAGCGGCGGGACGTATCCGTGATATCAGGACTGAGGAGACGGTGAAGCCTCCCTTCCGGGAGTATTTTCGGAAGATGGCTGATTTTATCGGGATGATCGATGAGGTCAGGACGAAGCTCGCAGACGGAACCTGCCGGGAGATGGGAGCGGATGAGCTCGCAGAGTGGAACCGGCGGCTGTATCAGGATATCTTGCCGGAGGCGTATGAGACAAGCTATGCGAACCCATCCTTTGCAGCCCGGAAGTTAGGAGAGGGGTACGGTCAGATCTTAAGCTTCCTGTATACGGAGCTTCGGGGCGCCGTCGCATATGTGTTTGAACAGAAGACAGAGTATCTGGATATTCTGTATGAGCTGCTGATAGAGGTCTATAATCTGTTCGAGGAGGAGACGCCGGAGAATGAGCGGATCAGTCAGATCAGGGATCATATTTACTGGTATGCCAGTGATTACTGTGATGTGTTTGCTGCAGACAGGATCCGTGAACAGGTCGATCCGGAAGTGTCCTTTGCTGTGGATATCATTCGGAACAGCGACCTTGAGGATCTGAGGTACCTGTACAGGTTCGGCGAGTATATCAGTGAGAACGAGCTTCGCACGGCACGGCATCTCAGCGGACTTCCGGAGGAAGTGATCCGGAAGATGGCAGATGTCTACACAGAAGGCTTTCGAACAGGATTCGTCAATACAGGGAAGGATCTGTCGAAGAAGGGTGTTGTGGAGATCCGCTATGTGCTTGGGTTCGAGAGGGTGATCCGCAGGGCTATAGAGAATTTTGAGAAAATGGGCCTAAGACCTGTTGTGAACCGTTCTCCGGTCAGCGTGCTGACGAAGCGAGAACACCTGAAGATCGGCTATTACGGGGCGATCGCCAATAAGCAGTATGAGTATGACCATCGCAATGACCAGGCGTTATTCCTGGATAAGAAGTTCGTGGAGCGCAAGCTTGAGGTGATCCAGACCACATATGAGCGCCATAAGGCCCAGGCAGGAAAGATGGCAGGGCCGGCATGTATTGATATGTTCGGTGAAGAGCCGTTTACGCCTGTGCAGAAGGAAGAAGTGATCCGCCTTACGAAGAAGCAGGAGGAACTGCAGCTTCATTTCTTAAGCCGGCAGAGTCAGATCGTCAACCAGTATATCAGGGGTGATGAGAGGAGCTTTACGATCGTTGCCTATCCGCTGCCGGAGATCGGGGAACAGTATGAAGAGATCTTCGACGAGATCATCCGTATCAATACCCTGGATGCGAAGACCTATGAGCGGGTACAGCAGACGTTGATCGATGCCCTGGATCAGGGTGAATATGTTCATATCCTGGGCGGCAACGGCAACAGGACGGATCTTAAGGTGTATCTGCATAAGCTCGGCAATCCGGAGAAAGAGACGATATTCGAGAACTGCGTGGCGGACGTGAATATACCGGTAGGGGAAGTATTCACTTCTCCGGTACTTGAAGGGACCGGCGGAACACTGCATGTAAGCAAGGTCTACCTGAATGAGCTGCAGTACAGGGATCTTGAGATCACATTTGCCGACGGGATGATCACGGATTACCATTGCGGGAATTTCGAGAAGGAGACAGAGAATAAGGAGTACATTTTCGACAATATCCTCCATAAGCACCCGTCCCTCCCGCTGGGAGAGTTCGCCATCGGGACGAACACCACGGCTTATGTGGCGGCGAGGAAATACGGGATCGAAGAGAAGATGCCGATCCTGATCGCCGAGAAGATGGGTCCTCATTTTGCGGTAGGGGATACTTGCTATAGCTGGAGCGAGGATGTCAGGGTATATAATCCCAACGGGAAGGAGATTATAGCCAAGGATAACTCCGTATCCATCCTGCGCAAAGAAGATGTGTCGAAGGCATATTATCAGTGCCATACGGATATCACGATCCCGTATGAGGAGTTGGCGCGTATTGCGGTGATCACAAGAGAAGGCAAAGAGATCGTGCTGCTGTCGGAGGGCAGATTCGTATTGCCCGGAACCGAGATTCTCAACGAGCCATTGAAAAATCAAGATAAATAAGGTATCATGAACGCATGAAAATGCATTATAAAAATATACACAGAAGAAAGGATGAAGAGGTATGCCAAGAGTAGGAATTGTGATGGGCAGCGACTCAGACCTTAAGGTCATGAGCAAGGCTGCGGCGATGCTGGAGAAATTAGGGATTGATTATGAGATGACGATCATCTCTGCCCACCGTGAGCCGGATGTATTCTTCGAATGGGCGAAGGCTGCAGAGGGAAAGGGGATGAAGGTGATCATCGCAGGAGCCGGGATGGCGGCGCATCTGCCGGGTATGTGTGCGGCGCTATTTCCGATGCCGGTCATCGGCGTGCCGATGTCAGGTAAGAATCTGGCAGGTGAAGACGCGCTGTTCTCTATCGTTCAGATGCCTCCGGGAATCCCGGTTGCAACGGTTGCTATCGACGGAGGTATGAATGCGGCAATCCTTGCAGCGAAGATCCTTGCAATATCTGATGAGGAATTATTGAATAAGCTTAAGGATTATTCCAGGGAGATGAAGGAGACCGTGCAGGGGAAGGCAGCGAAGTTAGATGAGATCGGATACGAGGCGTATCTGGCCCGGTAATCAATTGGATGATATTAGGAAACAGACTCAAGATGAGGAGAGGTAGAGCGTATGGATTATAAGAAAGCCGGAGTGGATATCGAAGCCGGATACAGATCAGTAGAATTGATGAAGAAGCATGTGAAGGAGACGATGCGCCCGGAGGTGCTGGGCGGTCTCGGAGGATTTGCAGGAGCATTTGACTTAAGCGGGATCAAGAAGATGGACGAGCCGGTCCTTCTGTCCGGGACAGACGGATGCGGAACCAAGGTGAAGCTTGCGTTCCTGATGGACAAGCATGATACCATCGGTATCGACGCGGTTGCCATGTGTGTCAACGATATCGCATGTTCGGGCGGCGAGCCTTTATTTTTCCTGGATTATATCGCTTGCGGCAAGAATTATCCTGAGAAGATCGCGTCTATCGTGAGCGGCGTGGCAGAGGGCTGTAAGCAGTCCGGCTGTGCGCTGGTAGGCGGAGAGACTGCGGAGCATCCGGGACTTATGCCGGAGGATGAGTATGACCTGGCGGGATTCGCGGTCGGAGTGGCAGATAAGAAGGAGATCATCAGCGGTGAGAATATCAGACCGGGCGATGTGTTGATCGGCATGGCGTCAAGCGGTGTCCACAGCAATGGTTTCTCGCTTGTGCGCAAGGTATTCGAGATGACGAAGGAATCGCTGGATACATATTATGATGAACTGGGGAAGACGCTTGGCGAGGCGCTGCTTGAGCCTACGAAGATCTACGTCAGGGCGTTGAAGAGTGTGAAGGACAGCGGTGTGACTGTCAAGGGCTGCAGCCATATCACGGGCGGCGGCTTCTATGAGAATATCCCGCGGATGCTGCCAAAGGGCGCAAGGGCGGTGATCAAGAAGGACAGCTATGAGGTTCCTGCGATCTTTGATCTTCTGGCGAAGAAGGGGGATATTGCAGAAGAGATGATGTACAATACCTTCAATATGGGACTCGGAATGGTCATCGCGGTTGATCCGGCCGATGCGGATCAGGCAATGGAGGCGATACGGACGGCAGGTGAGCAGCCATATGTGGTAGGCCGTGTAGAAGCAGGAGATAAAGGAGTTACATTATGCTAGATGTAGTGGTACTTGTATCCGGCGGAGGAACGAATCTACAGGCGATCATCGACGCGGTGGAATCCTGCAGTATTACCAATACCAGGATTACCGGAGTGATCAGCAACAATAAGAATGCCTATGCCCTGTTAAGAGCCAGAGACCATGGGATTGCCAATCGGTGTATCTCGCCGAAGGATTATGCGTTCAGAGAAGAATTTAATGAGAAGTTTATCGAAGCAGTAGATGAATGGAAGCCGGATCTTATCGTACTTGCGGGCTTCCTTGTTGTGATCCCTCCGGCTATGATCTCGAAATACAGGAATCGGATCATCAACATTCATCCGTCTCTGATCCCGTCATTCTGCGGTACTGGGTTCTATGGGCTTAAGGTGCATGAAGCGGCCCTTTCGCGCGGAGTGAAGGTTGTGGGTGCGACCGTGCATTTTGTAGATGAGGGAACGGATACGGGACCCATCATCCTTCAGAAGGCAGTGGAGGTGGAGCCTGATGATACACCGGAGATTCTGCAGAAGCGCGTGATGGAGCAGGCAGAGTGGAAGATACTGCCCCAGGCCATTGATCTGATCGCGAATGGGAAAGTGACAGTACGGTCGGGGAAAGCTATTGTGAGTCAGTAAGGAGAACGAAGATGAAGCATTGGAATAAGGTATTGGTGGCGGCTGCAGTCATCTGCGGAGTAGCGGGTATCGCGACATCTGCCAGGTTGTTGGTTACAGCGGTGCACAGGTATAGTACACAGAAGCCGTTGGTCAGGGGCGCTGAAGATTATTCGTGGCAGGAAGATGAGTCGGAAGTGGAAGAGATAACAGAGCCTGAAGAAACGGATGGAACGGACGTTGATGATACAGACGGCGTCTCCGGAGAAGAAGACCAGACAATGTACGGTTCACTTGACGGGAATTCTTATACCAACGAGTGGTTCAATTTAAGGATGGAGCTGCCTGAGAATTATATTATGCTGTCCGGAGATGAACTGGGGTATGCGCAGGATATTGCGGCAGATGAGTTCATGACAGAAGAAGGGCAGGAGAGACTTGAGAATGCCCAGGATTATGGGAATGTGCGGTATGTACTGGGGGCGGTAGAAGATTCCGGCAATGTGACGGTCAATATAGGGATTGAGAAGGTCTTCGATAGCATGACGATAGACCAGTATCTGAATCTGATGCAGAAGAGTATAGAGCGGGATATCACAGATAGCCTGGGGCTGACCTTTGAGGGGGTTACGGAAGAGAGTATCGGCGGTGAGACTTACCGCTGTGTCCATGAGAAGATGGTTTACGATGCTTCGGTCGGAGAGATGCATATGGACCAGTATGTGCGTCTGGTGGATGGATATGTGTTTGTGATGTCTGTGGGTTATTCTGCTGAAGCGGCGCCGCAGAAGGACGCGCTTGTGGCGGCGATGCAGAGTTATTGATTGGATATATGACAGGAGGTAGAATATGAAGGTATTAATTGTCGGAAGCGGCGGAAGAGAGCATGCGATCGCGTACTGCGTCTCAAAGAGCGAGAAGGCGGACAAGATCTACTGTACGCCGGGGAATGCAGGGATAGCTGAGTACGCCGAGTGTGCGCCGATCGGCGCGATGGAATTCGATAAGATCGTTGCGTTCGCGAAGGAGAAGGAGATCGATCTTGTGATCGTAGGGATGGATGACCCGTTAGTCGGCGGTCTGGTGGATGAGCTTGAGGCGGCGGGGATCCGCACGTTCGGCCCAAGAAAGAATGCGGCGATCCTGGAGGGGTCCAAGGCATTCTCTAAGGATCTGATGAAGAAATACAACATTCCGACTGCGGCGTATGAGAATTTCACCGATCCGGATAAGGCGCTTGCGTATCTTGAGACGGCGAAGTTCCCGATCGTTCTCAAAGCGGACGGGCTGGCGCTTGGGAAGGGCGTACTGATCTGCAGCACGCTTGAGGAGGCGAAGGAAGGCGTCAAGACCATCATGCTGGATAAGAAATTCGGAGATGCGGGCAATGAGATGGTGATCGAAGAATTCATGACCGGCCGTGAAGTGTCCGTACTCTCCTTCGTGGACGGCAATACTATCAAGACCATGACGTCCGCGCAGGATCACAAGCGTGCAGGGGATGGAGACACCGGGCTTAACACGGGCGGGATGGGAACATTCTCTCCAAGTCCGTTCTATACCAGGGAAGTAGAGGACTTCTGCAACAAATATATTTATCAGGCGACGGTAGATGCTATGAAGGCAGAAGGCAGGCCGTTCAAGGGTGTGATCTTCTTTGGCCTGATGCTGACAAAGGAAGGTCCCAAGGTGTTGGAATACAATGCAAGATTCGGTGATCCGGAGGCGCAGGTGGTGCTGCCAAGGATGAAGAACGACATCATCGAGGTCGTAGAGGCGTGTGTGGACGGCACGCTTGACCAGGTGGATCTGCAGTTCGAAGACAATGCGGCCGTGTGTGTGGTGCTTGCAAGCGAGGGATATCCGGTGGCGTATGATAAGGGACTTCCGATCAGCGGGTTGGAGGAGTTTGGGAAGCATGAAGGGTATTACTGCTTCCATGCCGGGACTAAATTTGACGGAGAGCAGATCGTGACCAACGGAGGCCGCGTGCTAGGAGTTACGGCGAAGGGGAAGGACCTTAAGGAAGCAAGGGCCAATGCCTACGCGGCGACGGAGTGGGTGAAGTTCGATAACAAATACATGCGCCATGATATCGGGAAGGCGATCGATGAGGCATAAGAATTGACAAGTATGCAGGAGTTGGGTGATGAAAAACTGGAGTGCGGAAATCGAAGAAGATGACGGCGTGGATGATGCCGGGACAATAAGATATGATGGAATGAATACGGAAGCCGAGAGATCGGTATATCCGATTGTCAACATAAAAATTGACAGGCAGCAATTTTCGATCTTTGAGATAAAGCGCCGTTATGACAGAGGAGCTATTTGTCTGGATCCGGATTTCCAGAGGAATTATGTGTGGAAGACAAAACAGAAATCGGAGTTGATTGAATCTGTTATCATGGGTATTCCCCTTCCTCTGATCTATCTGGCCGAGACAATGCAGGGGACTCTTGTGATTGTAGATGGAAGGCAGAGACTTACGACCTTTTTCGACTATATGGATAATAAATTTGCATTGAAAGGGTTGAATATTCTGACTGAATTGAATGGTTACAGATTCGTCGATTTAGAGGATGATAAAGAAATGCGCAGATTTGCGTCTGTAATCGAAGATTTTCAGCTGATCTTGCAGATCATCAAATATCCGACTCCTGACAGAGTGCGTTTTGATATATTTGACAGAGTAAATAGAGGCGGTACTCCGCTGAACAACCAGGAGATGCGCAATGCGCTGTATCAGGGGCGGTCTACAAGATTATTGAATCGATTGGCAGAAAGAGAAGAATTCAGAGCCGCTACGGGGTATTCGATCAGTCCTGTCCATATGAAAGATAAGTACATTATATTGCGTGCAATAGGCTTTTATTTCTGGAGAAACAGACAGCTGTTAAAAAAGAATGGTGAGAAAGTAAGGTACAGGAGCGACATAGAAGAGTTCCTGGGCAAGACCATGGAACAATTAAACCGAATGAGTGTGGAAGGGCTTAGGGAACTGGAAGAATTGTTCTGTGAGGTAATGGATATGGCTTATCATATTCGGGGAGAAGATGCATTCCGCATCCCAACAGACAGCGGCCGCCGCCGGCCAGTCAGTATGACTTTATTTGAAAGTCTGTTTTATTTCTTTGCGTTATTGGCGGAGGGAGAAGAAGAGATCGAACCGGAAGAAATTCAGACGGCAATAGATGAAATGTTGGAAGACAGTGTATTTTTGACTGCTTTGACCTATAATGTAGATAGTAAGATACATGTGGATGAAAGATTCCAGATGGTGACAGATAAATATGAGGAGTTGATAGGATGGTAAGCAGAATACTGGTGGACGGATTCAAAAGTATTGACAGAGCCGAATTGGATCTGGGGATGTTTACCTTGTTGTCCGGAGTGAATTCAGCGGGGAAGTCATCGATTATTCAGGCATTTCTATATATGGTCCAGATGCAGAAGCAGCACACTCAAAAGGAAACAGACAGTGAATATGTAGTGTTGGGGAAATTTGCCGATATCAGGAATCATGTAAAAGGGAATAAAGAGATTCTCTTTGAAATGGATGTGAAGAAAGGGACTACAACGAGTGCCTCGGTAATGCGACTGGTTTCAGGGGACAGTTTTACTGCAGCAGCGCAGATGCTGCGCTCTGAGGAAGGTGTGAATGATTATGTATCGGCGCATAATGTGGTATATCTGTCGGCGGACCGTATCGGCGTGAAAAAGGCTTATGATCTGAATATAGAAAAACCGCGTGAAATCGGAAACCATGGAGAATATGCGTATTCATTTTTGGGGATGTATGGTCAGGAGCCGATCCCAGAGAGCGCTTTTGCATATGATTCGGAAACGGTGGGGATGAGCCTGAATAATCAGGTGAATTATTGGTTGGATTATCTGCTGGGATTTCATATTCAAACAGATATAGTAACAGATGTGGACCAAGTAATAGCCATGTATTCGAATTCACAAAATAATCGCTATTATAGAGCAGGAAATGTAGGAACCGGAGTTACGTATATAGCAGCATTGGTTATAGCAGCATTGTCTTGTAAAGCGGAAGACGTATTGGTTATTGAAAATCCGGAAATACATCTGCATCCAAGAGCACAATCCCGGTTTGTAGAATTCCTTGTATATATTTCGAATCACGGTTTACAAGTGATATTGGAGACGCATAGTGACCATATTTACAACGGTGTCAGAAAGTGTATAAAGAAAAGGCGTCTTTTAAAGGATAATGTTGCTGTTTATTTTCTAGAATTAGATACTGCGATGCAGACAGAATTATACAAGATCAGACTGAATCAGGAAGGTGCGGAAGAGAATCATCCGTATGGGCTCTTCGATCAGTTTGATGATGATCTGGATGAGCTGCTTGGGATGTGAGGGAATATAGATGGAGTTATTACTTAATGAGAAATCATTGGCCGGTCAGTTCGAGGATCAGGATGATTTCTATCAGGTATTACCGGATATGAGCAGAAATCTTAAGATTCTCAGACAGCATAGGGTTTATTTGCTGAAGCATAGTTCTTTATATACCAGAAAGATTACAAGAGATATGACGATTTTAGATTTGCAGAACCGTAAAGGGAAGGTTGATCCTTTGCAGCGGGATGAAGTAAAGAGATGGAAAAGAGAGCTTTCTTCTCTGGTTATGGATCCTCCGTTTTGGGATGTGGAATCAACGGATTCTGAGGATTCGCTGCAGGAGGCCGCCAGGCGGAAGACGGATGTGATCTCATTCCCGCACCCTGATTATCAGGATAAGACATTGCAGATATCTTATAAAGGTGGGACAGTACCGGTTATATCTGCAGTTACAACCAGGTATTTGCTTGATTTGTTATTGCAGTATAGAGAAATAAATATCTACGAATACTTGAAATTAAGTTACGGTGAAGGTAAGATACGAACAGATTATCTGGATGCTGGGATGGAAAGTGTACTGGCTTTGCAGAAGGCAGAGATAGAGGATCTTCGAGAAGCATTGGATCGATTTGAGACAGAACCGTGGACAGAGATTTTGAAGGATAATTTTTATTGCTATAAGAGCTACAAACCATCATCAAATAAGAAGAACTATTTTATATATACGGAATTTGCAGACAAACAGATTGCTAAATTCCGCTGTGGGAAGCATTCTCAGATCAGGTGCTTCGGATATAGAGAGAAAGAGTATTTTTACATATTATCGATAGAGCGGGATCACAGCTTGAGTGATACTGGTTAATTGAACAATTAGAAATATACGGGGGCTGCAGATTGGCGGATAGTTTTGAGGGATACAATTATGTGGATGTGAAGAGCGCCGTAAAATAAAATGCGGTAATATCTTGCATTTTGTCTGTTGAGCTTCAATACTTTACACATGATATCGGAAAGAAGCTTATAATAGAACCATATTGAATCAGGAGGTATGGTTATGAGTTTTAAGATTGCATTTATCGGAGCAGGAAGCCTTGTATTTGCGAGAACATTATTTACAGACATTATGTCTGTGCCGGAATTGCAGAAGGCTGATATTGCGTTTACGGACATCAACGGTGACAACTTGGAGAAGACTCGGGCGCTCTGTCAGAGGGACTTGGACGCGAACGGGATTCCGGTGAAGATCCAGGCGACTACGGATCGAAGAGAGGCGTTCAAGGATGCGCGCTATATTGTTAACTGCGTGCGTATCGGGGGCCTGGAGGGATTCGAGACAGATGTTGAGATTCCGTTGAAATACGGTGTGGATCAGTGTGTCGGGGATACCTTATGTACAGGCGGTATCATGTATGGACAGAGGGTAATCGCTGCAATGCTTGACTTCTGTAAGGATATCAGGGAAGTGGCAGAGCCGGGGGCGATCATGCTTAACTACTCTAATCCGAATGCAATGGCAACATGGGCATGCAACAAATACGGCGGGGTGAAGACGATAGGTCTGTGCCACGGGGAGATCCACGGGGAGATGCAGATTGCGGAAGTATTAGGAATTCCAAGGGAGGAACTGGATATCGTATGTGCCGGGATCAATCATCAGACCTGGTACATATCAGTGAAGCATCACGGAGAGGATATGCTGGATAAGATTCTGCCCGGATTCTTGAAGCATGAGAAATTCTCTGAAGAAGAGAAGGTGCGTATTGATGTACTGAAACGGTTTGGGTATTATTCGACGGAGTCGAACGGACATCTCTCTGAATATGTATCCTGGTACAGGAAACGTCCGGATGAGATCAAGGACTGGATTAATCTGGACAACTGGATCAATGGAGAGACTGCCGGTTATCTCCGTGTCACCAGAGAAGAGAGAAACTGGTTCGAGACAGAATTCCCGAAGATCCTTGCAGAAGAGCCGAAGAAATTAGACGGATCCGAGAGAGGGAAGGAGCATGCTTCTTATATTATCGAATCGCTTGAGACTGGAAGGAAGTACCGCGGACACTTCAATATGATGAACGAGGGATGTATAACCAATTTGCCGGATGAGTCGGTAGTCGAGGTTCCTTGTTATGTGGACGGCAACGGCATCAGCGTACCGAAGGTAGGAGATCTGCCTCTGGGGTGTGCGGCGGTATGTTCTCAGTCCATATGGGTGCAGAAGCTTGCCGTGGAGGCCGCGGTACATGGGGATGTGAACCTGCTAAAACAGGCTGCGCTTATGGATCCTTTGACAGGTGCGGTATGTAATCCGCCGGAGATCTGGCAGATGATAGATGAGATGCTGGTAGCTCAGGAGGAATGGCTGCCGCAGTATCAGGAAGCCATTACCCAGGCGAAGGAGAATCTTGCAATAGGCGATCTGATCCCGACGAAGGAAGGATACAAGGGCGCGGTAAGACTGAAGGAAAAATCAGTGGAAGAAGTCGCGGCAGAGCATGAGAAGAGGAAGATTACGGTGTAGATATTGGTACCACTTCGTTATTACTGATTCGGGACTGGGGCAGAAACTCGTCTAAGCTGATTTAAAAACGGACAACCAGCCTTTCTTTGGTAATATCAATACGTTCAATCAGTTTATTGTCTGTATAATGGGGTTAAAACCCTCGCCTTAAGGCGAAACCTTTAGGTCAACCCTATATCTTCAAGTTTAGAAAAGGGAAAAAATAGAGATACTA
>CAJTCH010000008.1 GCA_910574715.1 Lachnospiraceae bacterium
CCTTTACATGCCTGCCGGCCATAAGTTCTTCATAACAGCAGTGCAGGGTATGGTCAAAATTCCGTTCGTCTGACGCCGCCTTGAAAATATCGTGGTAGGAGGAAACACTTGTGGGCATGAAAGAAATCGTGCCGGTGATAAAGGACTTACTGACAAAGGCAATCGTGGAGAACGCTATCCGAAAACTGGAAAAGATACCGGAGCCGGAGTGCAGCCAGTTTGTCGCCGCCACAAAAGCACGGTTCCTTGCAGAACGTGACAATTCCATTTGCCAGCGGCTTGCGGCGGCAAAAGCACAGGAGCCGATTTTGCAGGGGCATGACCTGTCAGGAAAGGAACGGTTCCACCCGGAAACCCGGCACATGATTACGCTGGAAGTACAGAAGCAGTGCTTTGTCGGTTTTAAGGGGGAGCGGTTCCGCATCTTCCTCTCCGATGAAGGCTACCGGAACGCAAAGCGCAGCGAGCAGGAGAGGGAAATCAAGATAAAGAGCCATGCCGCCGTTGTCGCCGGGAAGCTCTATCCTGACAAAAAGCCCAGACAGCAAGAACGGTAAAAACGGAGTTAAAACTTTCGGAAAAAGAATTTACAGAACTGTATACACATTTATCGTAAAACCTCAAAATATGTATTCTTTCTGCCTTTATGAAAGTTCATAACATGAGGGAAAAGGATAAAATGATAGTCCATCAAAAAACTGAATATCTCGCCGCCCATCAGCGGCACATCCAAGCAGGAAATCTGAAAAGGTATCCTGCTATTTTTTTGCCCGGAATCCGGGAGAAAGGAGGACACACTTGCCTTGCCCGCATTGTAAAATCACAATCATCAAACGGGGCGAAAACGAATCCGCCGTTTCTGCCGCTGCCTATCAGAGTGGCGAAAAGCTGTTCTCTGAATATGACCAAGAGCAGAAATATTATCCCTACAAGAACGAAGTTACCCACAAAGAAATCATGCTCCCACCCCATGTGCCACCGGAGTATGCTTGCATATCCATTTGGCGACTGCTGCGACAACGACAGTTATGGAGGACAACTGCCTATGGCGAATAAAAAAATAAATGTTGATGAAAAAAGATATTCAGATATTCCGGTCTGGCGCAGGTATACGCTGCCTATTGAAGAAGCAGCCGGATATTATCATATCGGGGAAGGAAAGCTGCGAATGCTCATTGACACACATCCCAATGAAGATTTCTATGTGATGAATGGAAACAGGGTTCTGATTAAGCGTGAGAAATTTGAACGGTATCTGGACCACGCAACTGCTATATAAGAATATCTGAAAAAGAGAACAGCAGATTGCCTGTATCCCATGATAAAGCTGTACGGAGAGTCAAATTTGTGATATGATAATTTTGCAAGTCTGACTCTCCTTTTTTGAAAGGAGAGGTTTGATGAGTGAGAAAAGAAGAGATAACCGTAATCGTATTTTACGTGAGGGCGAGTATCAGCGCACAGATGGGAGGTATCGGTTCCGTTATATTGACGAGGACGGAAAAGAGAAAAATGTTTACAGTTGGCGTTTGGATAAGAATGATCCAATGCCGAAAGGTAAGAAGCGGGAACTTTCATTGAGAGAGAAAGAAAAGCAGATTGAAGCAGATTTGTTTGACCACATCGTAACGAATGGCGGCAATTACACGGTGCTGGAGTTGGTGGAGAAGTATGTATCTCTGAAAACAGGAGTCCGGCACAACACGGTTGCCGGATATAAGACAGTCATTATTGAGCCTATGGTAGATGGTTATATTCGTTTTCTGTGTCTGGATAAGAATGATATGCCAAAAGTTGCCCTTCACTGGGAGAAGTATCTGGAGCATATCATTGAGAAATACAATAAGATTTACCGCATCCAGATGCCAAAAGTAACCCCTCATGTATGCAGGCATACCTTTTGCTCCAATATGGCGAAGCCGGGAATGAATCCGAAGACCTTACAGTATATCATGGGTCATGCGGATATCAGTGTAACATTGAACACCTACACCCATGTGAATTTCGATGATGCGAAGGAAGAACTGCAACGAGTGGCGAACTCTTAAAAAAGCCCATTGGTAAAGCCGCTTACTTTACCAACGTATTTACCAATTTTGCAGGGACAAATATGAGAAAGTATGAAACGATTTGAGAAAATGCTTTGGAAACATAGAATTTCGGAATAGTCTGAAAACCCAGCAAAATCAAGCATTTGAGAAGAAATACAGGATATGTAAGGAGTTATAGAAAAATGATTAAAATACTTTTTGTCTGCCACGGCAGTATCTTGAAATGTTCCGGAAAAGCCTGTAGAATCAATGATTTCACGCTTCAATAAGGTACTTACTACACCACTACTACACCATTTTCGAAAGAGCCTTGACATGACAATCAGAAAATTAAAATAGATTTTATGAGGATATAGTATTTTGTAGAAGATTTTGTTATGATATGAATTGGGTAGATGTTATCTACCCAATTTGACTTGGAGGTGCTTTCATGGCAGAGAGTCAGAATATTGAATGGAAAGAATCATGGCGGGATGAATATCTCAAATGGATATGCGGTTTTGCCAATGCGCAGGGTGGAAAGATTTATGTCGGCACAAATGATGATGGTACTGTCATTGGTATCCAAGACAGTAAGAAGCTTATGGAAGACATTCCCAATAAAGTAAGGGATATTCTGGGAATTATCGTAGATGTGAATTTGTTATCTGAAGACGGAAAAGAATACATTGAAATTTGTGTCAGTTCAAATACTTATCCTGTGAATTACAGGGGAGAGTATCATTATCGGAGCGGAAGCACAAAACAGTTGCTTAAAGGACAGGCATTGAATCAGTTCCTCTTAAAAAAGACTGGCATTACCTGGGATAGTGTTCCCATACAGGATGTTGCAGTAAGGGATTTGCGGAATGATAGTTTTGATATTTTTCGTGAACAGGCCGTTCTTAGCAAAAGAATGGACAAAAAAGATGTCGATTCTTCCAATGAGCAATTGCTGGATAGTTTAAATCTGCTTGACCATGGTATGCTCAAGCGGGCGGCGATTTTACTATTTCATCATAATCCGGAGAAATGGATACCAGGTTCTTATGTAAAAATTGGCTATTTTGAAACAGATTCAGAATTGCGGTACCAGGATGAAATACATGGGTCACTGATTTCACAGGCTGATAGAGTTGTGGATTTGATATTTACCAAATACCTGAAAGCAGAAATCTCTTATCAGGGAGTTACAAGGGTAGAAACTTATCCTTTTCCAAAGGAGGCGATTAGAGAAGCCGTTTTTAATGCCATCGCCCACAAATTCTATGGAAAATTGATACCGATTCAAATCAGGGTATATGCGGATAAAATCATGATTGCAAACGATTGCGTGTTTCCTGATGATTGGACGGTTGATGATTTGATGGGAAGTCATCGTTCCAGACCATATAATCCACTCATTGCGAATACTTTCTTTCGTGCAGGCTTTATCGAAGCATGGGGTCGGGGAATTGAGAAAATTAAGGACAGCTGTGCGCAGGCCGGGAATCCCATGCCAGAGTATATGGTGAAAAAAGAGGACATTATGGTGACGTTTAAAGGTTTGATGACTGACACTACCCAAGATACTACCCAAGCTGTTACCCAAGGTACTACCCAAGTTGGTTTTCAGAATATTGGAAATTCGATTCCTATGCGGATTATAAAAGTTATCAAAGATAATCCAGCATTATCCCAAAGCCAGATTGCAGAAATGCTTGGTGAAAAACATGATACGATTAAATATCATATGCGGAAAATGCGTTTGTCTGGTGTGATTGAAAGGGAAGGAAGCAGTCAAAAGGGAAAGTGGATTATAAAATAAAGTGTTGTTACCTTAATCAAGTGTTAATAGAACATTAAAAATGATATGAGTGGAATCGTACAAAACCGAAGGAGGAAAGTGAGATCAGTACAGCTTCACTGGCGAAGCTTGGCAAGAATGCCAATATCACGACAGATGTTTGGGTGAAGATCTTCAATGCTTTGGAATGCGATTTTTCTGACATCATGGAGATGGTTCCAGTAGAAGAAAAGGCTGATTTTCCCAAAAAGCGCGGAAGATTGAAGTGTAAGTATAAATTTAAGCGTCAGAGCTGAGTTTCATAAAATATGCTATCTTTTCGATAAGCAATAAAGTATAATGAAGTCAGTAATAAATTTAGAAATTGAGGTAAAGTTATGGCATCCAGCAAAGAATATTTAGAATTTATTTTAGGTCAGTTATCTGGCTTGAATGAAATTACCTATCGAGCTATGATGGGCGAATTTGTCATTTATTATCGTGGTAAGATTGTAGGCGGTATCTATGATGATAGATTACTTGTTAAACCAGTAAAATCAGCAATAAGTTATATGCCAACGATTTCGTATGAGTTACCTTACGAGGGAGCAAAAGAAATGTTGTTGGTAGATGAAGTTGATAATAAAGAGTTTTTGACAGGATTGTTTAATGCTATGTATGAGGAATTGCCTACCCCTAAATCGAAAAAGAAGAAATAATAAAATAATAATTTGAGAGGAAGTGTTACTGATGGAAAAGTTTAAGCCGTTTATTATACCTGTGGCATTATTGGTTTTAATTGACCAGACGGTTAAAATAGTAATTTCAAAAGTATTTATGAAATGCGAATTTGATATAATAGCCAAAGTTTTAAGATTTAATCCAGAACTAAATACTCGTTTATCTTATGCTGGAAATTTCTTCGAATTATTATCAAGTCCGTTTGTTACCATTTTATTGAATGTGTTTGTTTTGTTCCTCTTTTTTTCAGGATATATGCTATATCAGGCAAAAAGAGCACATATAAGTTTTTGGGTAAAAATAATAATGATTTGTGGCATATCGGGATGTTTATGTAGCTTGATTGATAAGCTGTTTTGGGGTGGAAGTTTAGATTTTTTGCAGATACCTACCCTTTTTATTTTTGATTTGAAAGACTGCTATCTTACAGTTGCAGAAGTTATATTTGTTGCTATTGGAATTTTGAATAGCAAAGAAATATCGGTTAAAGAGTATTTACATTTTTGTTGTAACAAATTTAGCTTGTAAACTTCTGGTTTATTATTTCTTATACATCGGGTCAACTTGCCCCGAACTTTTACAACTAAATACCCGCCGCCCACACAGCGGCACACCGAGCAGGAAATCTGAAAAGGTCTCCTGCTTTTTTTCTGCCCTCTGCCCCAAATGAGGTGGTAAAACGCCACCCCATCCACCAATTACCGAAAGGAGGGACACGAAATGCCCTGTCCACACAACGAAATCACGATTGTTCAGCGCAGCCAGCGACAGTCTGCGGTTGCCGCCGCTGCTTACCAGAGTGGCGAAAAGCTGTTCTGTGAATACGACCAGCAAGTGAAGCACTACCCAGAAAAGCGTGGTATCGTCCACAATGAAATCCTGCTCCCGGCAAATGCCCCACAGGAATATGCAGACCGCAATACCTTATGGAACGCCGCCGAAGCGGTGGAGAAGCAATGGAACTCCCAGCTTGCAAGGCGGTGGGTGCTTACCATCCCCAGAGAAATACCGCCAGACCAGTACGCTGTCCTTGTCCGGGAGTTTTGGCAGAAGCAGTTTGTTTCCAAAGGCATGATTGCTGATTTTGCTATCCATGACCCCCATCCGCCGGGACATAATCCCCACGCCCATGTCCTGCTCACTATGAGGGCAATGGACGAACATGGAAAATGGCTTCCCAAGAGCCGCAAGGTTTATGACCTTGATGAAAACGGGGAACGGATAAAGCTGCCGTCCGGCAGGTGGAAAAGCCATAAAGAAGATACGGTTGACTGGAACGACCAGAAGTATTGTGAAATCTGGCGGCATGAATGGGAGGTCATCCAGAACCGCTATCTGGAAGCCAATGACCGCCCGGAGCGTGTGGACTTGCGTTCCTATGCCAGACAGGGGCTTGATGTTGTCCCTACTGTCCATGAGGGGGCTGCTGTCCGGCAGATGGAAAAGCGTGGTATCCAGACGAATATCGGCAACCTGAACCGGGAAATCAGAGCCGCCAACAGTCTGATGAAGTCCATCCGGCAGCTTATCCAAAACCTCAAAGGCTGGATTACCGAGCTGGGCGAAAAACGGAAAGAGCTGCTTGCACAAAAAGCGGCGGAGGAAGCGACACTTCTTCCCAATCTGCTGATGAAGTATATGGAGATACGCAAGGAAGAACGGAAGGACTGGACAAGGGCTGGACAGAACCGGGGGACTTCACAGGACTTAAAGGCAGTCAGCGAAGCCCTGTCCTATCTCCGGCAAAAGGGGCTTTCCACTGTGGAGGACTTAGAAGCATTTCTGGAATCTTCCGGGAAATCAGCCGCAGATTACCGCAATCAGATGAAGCCAAAGGAAGCCCGAAGCAAAGTGATTGACGGGATTCTTTCCAGCCGGACAGACTGCAAGGAATGTAAGCCTGTTTATGAGAAGTACCGGAAGATGTTTTTTAAGAAAACAAAGGAGAAATTCAAACAGGAACACCCGGAGGTTGCCCGGTATGAGAAAGCCGCCACCTACCTTGCCAAGTACCCGGATGATAAGGACAGCACCCAAAAGGAACTGCAACAGGAGCAGGAAACGCTTCTGGAAGAAATCGCAGAGCAGGAAGTACCGCTGACCGAGGTGCAGGCTGATTTGAAAAAGCTGCGAGACATCCGCTACTGGGTACGGAAAGCCACACCCGGCACAGAGGAAAGCAAAGAGCCGCCCAAGAAGCAGCCCATCAAAGAAGTCTTGCAGGATAAGGCGGACGAGAAAAAAGCACAAAGAACCGCCCCGGCACAGAAGAAACACAAACAACAGGATATGGAACTTTAACAGGCACTTGCCATTTTCAATCAGAGAATGTCAGGTGCTTTTCTTATTTTCAAGGAGGGATAGATTTGAATGTATTTGAAGCTGTGAAGCAGTCCGTCACAACAAGACAGGCTGCGGAGCATTATGGAATCCATGTAGGTCGGAACGGGATGGCTTGCTGCCCGTTCCATCACGATAAAACCCCAAGTATGAAGCTGGATCAGCGTTACCACTGCTTCGGCTGCGGTGCAGATGGGGATGTGATTGATTTTACCGCCGCCCTGTATGGGCTGGGAAAGAAAGAAGCCGCCGTACAACTGGCACAGGACTTTGGGCTTTCCTATGAGGACTGGAAGCCGCCGGGAAAGGCAAAAAAGTCCAAGCCCCGGCAGAAATCCCCGGAGGAACAGTTTCAGGAGGCAAAGAACCGATGTTTCCGTATCCTTGCCGATTATCTTCACTTGCTTATGGCATGGAGAACGGACTACGCCCCGCACTCCCCGGAGGAAGCCTTTCATCCCCGGTTTGTGGAAGCCTTACAGAAGCAAGACCAAGTGGAATATCTGCTGGATATATTGCTGTTCGGGGAGACAGAGGAAAAAGCGGCTTTGATTACGGACTACGGAAAGGATGTGATACAGCTTGAACAGCGAATGGCAGAGCTTGCAGCCGCAGACGCAGCAAGAACTAAAAAACACCATGAACGCCATGCAGCCGTCCCAGAGCATTGAGGAAATCAAGGCGGGGCTGGAAACCACCGAGAAAGGCGGTGTCCGTCAGAGCATACGGAACTGCCTGACCGTATTCCAGCGTGACCCTCTGCTTTCCGGGGCTATCGCATACAACATCCTGACCGACCGCAAGGACATCATAAAGCCCATCGGTTTTCACAGAGAAAGCACCGCCCTGAACGATACGGACATGAAGTATCTGCTTCTTTATCTGGAAGAAACCTATGGGCTTACCAATGAGAAAAAGATTGATAATGCCATCGGGATTGTGGCGAATGAAAACAAGTACCATCCCATCCGGGACTATCTCAATACCCTTGTGTGGGACGGGACAGAACGAATCCGTTTCTGCCTACGACACTTTCTGGGGGCTGACGCAGACGATTACACCTATGAAGCGTTGAAGCTGTTCCTGCTGGGTGCAATCTCACGAGCCTTTCAGCCGGGGTGCAAATTTGAAATCATGCTCTGTCTGGTAGGCGGTCAGGGGGCTGGCAAGTCCACTTTCTTCCGTCTGCTGGCAGTCCGGGACGAGTGGTTCTCCGATGATTTGCGGAAGCTGGACGATGACAATGTGTACCGCAAGCTGCAAGGTCACTGGATTATCGAAATGTCGGAAATGATGGCAACCGCCAATGCCAAGAGCATTGAGGAAATCAAGTCATTTTTAAGCCGACAGAAAGAGGTTTACAAGATACCCTATGAAACCCATCCGGCAGACCGCCCCCGTCAGTGCGTGTTTGGCGGCACTTCCAATGCCCTTGACTTCCTGCCCCTTGACCGTTCCGGCAACCGCCGCTTTATCCCCGTCATGGTGTACCCGGAGCAAGCCGAGGTTCACATTTTGGAGGACGAAGCTGCTTCCAGAGCCTATATCGAGCAGATGTGGGCGGAAGCGATGGAGATTTACCGAAGCGGCAGGTTCAAGCTGGCTTTCAGCCCCGCCATGCAGCGGTATCTCAAAGAACACCAGCGGGATTTTATGCCGGAGGACACCAAAGCCGGGATGATACAGGCGTATCTTGATAAGTACACCGGGAGCATGGTCTGTTCCAAGCAGCTCTACAAGGAAGCCTTGAACCATGCCTTTGACGAACCGAAGCAATGGGAAATCCGGGAAATCAACGAGATAATGAACCAGTGCATTTCCGGCTGGCGGTACTTCCCGAATCCAAGAATGTTTTCCGAATACGGCAGACAAAAGGGCTGGGAGCGTGAAAACCCGGCAACGGACTCCGGCAACCCGTCTGAAAAAACGATGGACGGTTTTGTGGAGGTCACAGAACAGATGGAGCTTCCATTCTGAAAATGACAGCCCGTTGCACCCCCTGTTGCTATCCCGTTGCCGAGCCGGTTGCCGGGGAAAACCCCTTATTTCCGGGCTTTTCTCCCTTATAACAACCAAAACAACAGAAAAATAAAAGAAAAGTATAAATAGTAACCATCGCCAGATTGAGATTGTTTGCAAGGTCTTTTGAAGCCCGTTGCCGGACTTCGTTGCCGACACCCTCTGTCTGGCTATTTTCATGTGCGCAGGCGATGAGCCAAGCGGATACGCTTGCGTATCCATTTGGCGAATGCTGCGACAACGATAGTTATGGAGGATAACTGCCTATGGCGAATAATAAGATGAATATTGAAGGAAAAAATTACTCGGATATTCCGGTGTGGCGTAGATATACGCTTACCATTGAGGAAGCAGCCAGATATTATCATATCGGCGAAGGAAAATTGAGAACGCTTATTGACACACATCCCAATGAGGATTTTTATGTGATGAACGGCAATCGTGCCCTCATTAAGCGTGAGAAATTTGAGAGGTATCTGGATCAGGCTACTGCTGTGTAAACAGAGCTGACAGATTTACCGATTTCACATGATATAACTATGCGGAGAGCTGGATTTGTGCTATGATAAGAGTGCAAGTCTGGCTCTCTTTTTTTGAAAGGAGAGTTCACGATGAGTGAGAAAAGACGAGATAACCGTAATCGGATTTTGCGAGAGGGCGAGTACCAGCGTAAAGATGGGAGGTATCGGTTCCGCTATATTGATGAGGACGGAAAAGAGAAAAATGTATACAGTTGGCGTTTAGACAAGAATGACCCAATGCCAAAGGGGAAGAAGCGGGAGCCTTCCCTTCGTGAGAAAGAAAAACAGATTGAAGCGAATTTGTTTGACCGTATCGTAACAAACGGTGGCAACTATACTGTTTTGGAACTGGTAGAAAAGTATGTTTCATTGAAAACAGGAGTTCGTCACAATACGGTTGCCGGATATAAAACGGTCATCAATATGCTGAAAAAAGAGAGTTTTGGGAATCTGCGAATTGATAAGGTGCGTTTGTCAGACGCAAAGGCATGGTTGATTAAGCTCCAACAGATTGATGGACGGGGATACAGTTCTATTCATTCTATCCGGGGAGTCCTCAGACCAGCATTTCAGATGGCGGTAGACGATGATTTGCTTCGTAAAAATCCATTTGAATTTGAGCTTGCATCCGTCATTGTCAATGATTCTGTTACCAGAGAAGCGATTACCCGAAAGCAGCAGAGAGATTTGCTGAAGTTTATTCAGGAAGATAAACATTTTAGCAGATACTATGATGCAATCTATATTCTTTTTCACACAGGGCTTCGTATCTCAGTGTTCTGTGGACTGACGGTTTCAGAAATCGAGTTTGGAGAAATGCGTATCAAGGTAGACCATCAGTTACAGCGTACTGCACAGATGCAGTATGTAATTGAAGAACCAAAAACTGACAAAGGCATCCGCTATGTGCCGATGACGGAAGCTGTCGCAGCGTGTTTTCGCAGAATCATTGCCAACCGCAAGACACCAAAAGTTGAACCGATGGTGGAAGGATATGCAGGATTTTTGTTTCTGGATAAAAACGATATGCCGATGGTTGCCCTTCACTGGGAAAAGTATCTGGAGCATATCATTCAGAAATACAACAGGATTTACCGTATCCAGATGCCGAAAGTTACCCCTCATGTATGCAGGCACACCTTTTGCTCTAATATGGCAAAATCCGGGATGAATCCGAAAACCTTGCAGTATATCATGGGTCACGCAGACATCAGTGTAACCTTGAATACTTACACCCATGTGAATTTTGATGATGCAAAGGAAGAAGTATATCGGATAGCGAATAGTTAAAAAAGCCCGTTGGTAAGGACGCTTGCTTTACCAACGGATTTACCAAGATTGCAGGGAAAAACATAAGAAAATACGAGAAGATTTGAGAAGATACCTTGAAAATAAAGGAAAACTCAAAAGTCGGAAAACCCTGAAATATCAAGCGTTTGAGAAGAAATACTGGACTTAAATGGAGATATAAAAAGATGATTAAAGTACTATTTATTTGCCATGGCAATATCTGCCGTTCCCCCATGGCGGAATTCTTATTCCGCGACATAGTACAAAAAAGAGGCCTGTCAGCCCAGTTCTACATCGCCTCTGCCGCCACTAGCAGCGAAGAACTAGGCAATCCGGTTCACTATGGAACCGCTAGCAAATTAATGCAGTATGGCATCAGCACCCAGGGCAAATACGCGGTTCAGCTAAGAAGAAAGGATTATAAGGAATATGATTATATTTTAGGAATGGAATACCGGAACATCAGGAACATTGACCGGATCATCGGCTCAGACCCCGAACACAAGGTATATAAGCTTCTGGATTTCAGCGAGAACCCAAGAGATATCGCCGACCCATGGTATACAGGCAATTTTGACAGAACCTACGATGATATTCTGGAAGGGTGCGAAGGATTCTTGAATTATCTGATCAGCGAAGGAGAAGTAACGCTTTAGTACAGCATTGCATTAATCTTGAAGTAATATGCACCTGCCTTTTGCGCCATCGCTTCGTTGTTGTCAGTCAACAATGCCACCGCATTGCCTCCTTCCTCCGCCTTGCGCTGACACAAAATTCAGTCACCTATTACTTCGGAATTAATGCAATGCTGTACTAGTTCGCTGTCTGTGCCGGATGTATGTCTCAATGCCAAACGGAGTCCGCTGCGGTTCAAGTGCCGGAGGCGTTTATTCCCGCGAGCAACGAGCCAAGCGGGCATGCTTGCATGCACATTTGGCGACTGCCGCGAGGGTCAAAGACCCCGCTGCTCTGCAGCGCTACCAATTTGATGCCCCGTTGCTTGCAGCGGGGTCTTTGACTCATTTTACAAAACCGAAGCGCGGTGCAGAACGTTGGAACATAGACGCACATCCGGCACGGGCACAGAAGCATTCCATTACCGGACAAGCTGCGGATATTTCTCTTTATTCCGGCGTTTGCATTCGTACATGATCTCATCAGCTTTGTGGAGAATATCGTCGTAAGACAAGTCGTTGTTGGCGCCGTCGATCCCTACGATACCGTAGCTGAAGCTGCATTGGTATTCGGCATAGCCTCCCGTCTGGAAGTCTTTTAAGATCTCCGCCATTTTAAGATCTATGAGTTCTTTGATACTGCCGCTTAACACAAGGCAGAACTCATCCCCGCCGATTCTGGCAAATGTATCCTCGCTTCGGAAATTCGCCTTGATCAGCTCTACAAAGTTCTGGATATAGATATCGCCTTCCAGATGGCCGAAAGTATCGTTTACATATTTAAGTCCGTCCAGATCGAGGTAGCATAGAGTAGTATCCTGTTCCTCCCGGAGGATCATCTCCATATATTCCTCGAAAAACAGGCGGTTTTTGATCCCGGTTCCCGGGTCATGATAAGCCTTGCTTGCAAGGTTGTGCGCAGCCCGTTTCTCGTCCGTGATATCGACGATGATATGGACGTGAGAATCATGCTCCTTCCATTGGATCGGGAAGGAAGTGATACGGTAGTGGGTGTCGGCGTCACCGTCCATTTCCCATACTTTATATTGTTCGTCGCAGTTCCATTTTAAGATCTCATGCTGAAATGGAAGCCGCTTTTTGCAGTCGCGGCAGAAGCTTGCATCCACAGCGCCGCCGTGATGCTTCTTGTTGCAGTAGAGGATTTCTTTCGTGTTCGTATCCACGACAAGAAGCCATTCCTTCCGTTTGCTGAGCATTTCGACCATAAGCTCATTATAGCCCTCGATCATCTCGGCATGGTTCTGGACTCTGAGCGCCTCCTGGCGCAGGCGTTCTTCGCGTTCCCTTAGCTGCTTGGTCATCTCGTTAAATGCCTCGGAAAAATCCCCAAGATAAGCTACCTGCTGTGAATAATCGCCCTTAGCTACCTGCTGGGCCTGCCAGGTGAGGTGGTTCAGGTTCGCATGAAGGTTTTTCAGATTCTCACACAGGAAATTACTCTTGCCTGGGAATGGGACAGACAGATTCCCTTTGGAAAGCTCTGCCGTATATGCTGTTAATTCTTCTATTTCGCTTTGCAGAGAGTGAAGCTCCTGCTTCGAATCATGGTAAGGTTCGCTCAACTCCTGTACATGGAACGAATCCTTGACTTCTGCCTGAAAACGGCATACGCGGTCTCCGGTTGCCCAGCAGTCGATCTCAACCGCAGTGTACGGGCTGCCGGTATAAGCGGTGAGGATTCCTGATATGAGGCCCTCATCGTAATTGCATACCGTTTCTCCAAGTGTGGGGAGACCGGAACAGTCGGCGTCTTCCGAGACTGTGAGGATGATCTTGCCTGTATCTTCATTTATTTTTTCGATTCGTAGAACCCCCATTTTGAATCTCTCCAACTGCTTTTGAAGCTGGGCGGCAAATTCAGAGAACGGCAGTGACAGATCCAAATGCTGTTTTGCAAAATATTGTCCTGCCCGGTAACCTGCATTACGGAAAATGCGGATCTGGTCATTTCGTCCGAATTGTTCGGTCAGTTCTTCGCGGAGGGAATATTCCAATAGCCGGTAAACTGCTACAGGTATCTCTTCACCCAGATTTTCGCGGCCGTTAGCTGATGTATGTAAGTAATCTGCAAGTTTCAGATTGGTCTGTTCTGTTATTAATGTATTATCTTCCACAATTATTTCCCCTCTCTGTAAATTTTGTTTACGATGCTTTTTTAACCTTTATATAAATGCCCACAAAGCAAGTATACGGTTTGATGATTGTTTCAAAATGCTGCTTATCATTTTGCGCAAATCTATTATTTACCGCAAGCCAATCATCCCATGCTTTGCTGAAGCAATCCATTTCCCATGTTGTCACCGACTCAATTCTATCGCCGCTGCCGATCAGTTCCCTCCAGTGTTTCGGGCTTTTGAACATATAAGCGTCGTCTCCAAGCCAATCGGAGAGAAGCTCTTTGGAACGGCCTGTATATTCGTCCTTGAGACCGGGGATTCCAATTAGGACCGTGCCGTTATCTTTTACAAATGGTAAAATCTTTTCCTGAAAAAATCCCTTGAATCCTGCAAAGTAATGATAAGAATCAATGCTGATCAGAGCACGGAACTGCTTTCTTTCAAAATGAAGATGATTCGCATCTTCGCACATAGGTGTTACCTGGTCTTTGACGCCCCATTTGGCAAACCGTTTTCCATTATCTTCTGCGCTGATCCACAGATCATTTGCAATAACTTTTGCTTTTGTTTCTTTTGCAATGACAAGACTTGTCAGTCCTGTTCCGCATCCCAGATCGAGGATTATATCATCAGGAACGAATTGTAAAGGATATTTATCGACCAGCTCTGCCAATATCCTTATGCTATTAGGTCCCATCATCGTTTCAGACGAAATATATGTCTTATAGTTGCTTATATCCATATGGAATACCTCCTCCAGGCTATGTATCAGTGTCTCTCAGTTTAACATTGGCTACATTATACTGCAATAACTTTTCGGATGGAATAGATTTTATGAAAGTTTATCATAAATAAAAGTACCATATGCCATGCGGCAGCGTCAAAAGACATTGACACAAGTGAGCCGAGATATTATATTGATAAATATGAGTGTACCGACCGCTTATCCTGCAGGCTTTAGATTCGCGCTGTGTGACCGGCGCAGGCGGTAAGGGCTCAGTACAGGAGTTTAGGAGGAAAGCCAATGTCAATTAAGATCAATCATGAGCTGCCGCTGCCGGAGGTATTGAAGGCAGAGTATCCGGTTTCTGACAGGATCAGAGAGATAAAGCAAAAGAGAGATGAAGAGATCAGAGATATATTTACGGGAAAGAAGGACAAGTTCATAGTCCTGGTAGGGCCGTGTTCCGCGGATAACGAAGAATCCGTGTGCGAATATACGAGAAGGCTTAAGAAGGTGTCCGATCAGGTGGCGGACAGGGTGTTGGTGATACCCAGAGTCTATACCAACAAACCGCGGACGACCGGCGACGGATATAAGGGGATGCTGCATCAGCCGGACCCGGAGAAGGAACCGGATCTGCTGGCAGGGATCATCGCGATTCGTAAGATGCACATCCGTGTGATGGAGGAGACAGGGCTTTCTACGGCGGACGAGATGCTGTATCCCGAGAACCGGAGTTATCTGGACGACGTGCTGTCATACGAGGCTATAGGAGCGCGGTCTGTGGAGAATCAGCAGCACCGCCTGACAGCCAGCGGTATGGATATCCCGGTCGGGATGAAGAATCCGACCAGCGGAGATCTGTCGGTTATGCTGAATTCCGTCACCGCGGCTCAGCATCCTCATCGTTTCATTTATCGCGGGAACGACGTGGAGACCAGCGGAAACGAACTGGCGCACACCATCCTGCGGGGCGGTGTGGACAAGTACGGGAAGAATATACCCAACTACCATTATGAGGATCTTGCGCGTCTTGCGGAAATGTATGAGAAGTGGAATCTGAAGAATCCGGCTGTGATCGTAGATGTGAACCACTCTAATTCCAGTAAGCAGTATAAGGAGCAGATCCGTATCGTAAGCGAAGTGTTGCACAGCAGGAATTATAACCCGGAGCTGAAGCGGTTGGTGAAGGGGGTTATGATAGAGAGCTATCTTGTGGAAGGAAGGCAGGATATCGCGGAGAACCTGGTATACGGACAGTCTATTACGGACCCGTGTATCGGGTGGGAGGATACGCAGAGGTTGATTTACGATATCGCTGAGAAATGCTGATATGCGTGAGGTAAGAATGATATCGCAGAGAAATGCTGATATGCGTAAGGCAAGATACGGCAGATCGTACTATATCTTGCCTCTATTCCTGAGAAGCAGCGGGCCGTTTAAGCGGCTTACGGCCTTAGTTGACAGAATCGATCCCGATATTTCCGCTGTCGCAGGATACGGATATCTTTTTCTTCCCGTCTCCGGCGGCCTTATAACGAATGTCGCCGTCGTCGTCCGTGAAGGTTCCCTGGCTCTTGTTATCTATGAAGATATCTCCGTACTCTGTGTATAGATCGAATCCGTAGGAGGAGATATTGCCCGTAACCCCAAGCTGAACGTCCCCGAATTCATTCGTGATCGTCACATCAGAGAGGTCTGAGCGTCCGATCTGGCAATTACCGGAGTCCAGCTTAACGTTCAGTTTGCCTCCCGATACGTCAGAGAGAGTGACTTCCCCGTATTCATTCAGGATCTCTGTCCTGTCTGCTTTTAGGGTATCGACGGAAAGATTGCCGCTGTCCATGCGGATATTCAGGTCTGTACCAGTATATTTATCCAGCCGGATATTCCCGTATTCGCTCTTAATGTCCAGTCTGTCTGCCTTTAATGCAGATATTTCAAGCTCTCCGCTGTCCAATTCCAGGGAGACGTCGGATAATTTTGTGTTTTTGGGAATCTCTACCCTTACATAATACCTTGGCTCGCTTACAGACAAGCCCAAATTGCCCGTAGAGAATCCCAGATGAAACATTTTAAACGATTCGGGCTCTCTAAAGATCAGCCGGTTATTCCTGACCTCGCAGACCGGGCTGCCGTATTCGCCCGCGATACAATACTCAATTGCAAATCTGTCAGAAGCTGCAAGCTCTACGTCTGCATAATCGACCATCAGCTCTATGCTGTTAAATGGATCCAATTCCTTGCTGCCTTCCGAAGGCTCTGTGATATTCGGGTCGCCGGCAGAGTGCAGGCCTCTTCCGTCAATATAGAATCCTGCATGTCCGCCCATCATCCGTCCTGCCGTCAGGACGACGGTGCCGAATATGACCGAGATGAATGCCGCTGTTATCCATATCTTTTTATTTCTCATGTTTTCTGCCTCCTTTCGCGATCCTGCCGAACAGCCGGGTCACCATACGCAATAACCCCTTCCCCAGTCCGATGCTGCCAATTATCAGCAGGATGCCGATACCAAGTCCTATGAATCCGGCGCCCAGCGTAGCAACACCGTCTGCAAATGAAGTGAACAGCATCCATACGCCGATAATGATGCATGGAATTGCGGACACAGCGACAGAGATAGTCACTATAAATACGCAGAGGATCAGTGTGAAGATGAGTATGACCAGCGTCAGTACCATGACGCCGAGCATCAATGCGAAGGGTAATCCGATCGGGGCGGCGAAGACGGCCAGGATTCCGATCCATACAGCCGAGAACCCATGCCGTACATCCCTGGCAGGCTCTCTGGCATTCTCGACCGCGAAGTCCCGGATGATCTGATCCGCCGCCAGTTCAGGCGTTCCCAGGTCTTCGATCGCCTGGGCTTCATTATCCGGCCCGGCTTCCTCGAAATATTCTGTAAAATAAGAAATTGCCTTGTCGTATTCTTCTTTGGGCAGCCGCCTGAGCCGGTATTTCAGGTGGCTGATATATTCGTCTCTACTCATGCTGTACTCCTCCTGTTTTCACGATCTGATCTACCGTATCACGGTAAGTATTCCACTCTTCTGACAGTGTCCGGCAGTGTTGGCGGCCGGATTCGGTGATTCTGTAATACCGCCGGTTCCGTCCCTGATAGGACTGGTCATAGACAGTCAGGAAACCCTGTTCCTGCAGCCGCTTAAGGACAGGGTAGAGTGTGGAGTCCTTCGTATGGGATACTCTCTTGATGATCTGGCTCAGTTGATAGCCGTAGGCATCCGTTTTCGCAGTGACCGACAGGACAAGCAGGTCAAACATCGGTGCGTTCATTGGAAATATCATAGTGATTCTCCTTAATATACTTAGAATAAGTATATTATATTTTATATAATATATGTTGTCAAGTAATATATATAGTTAATATATATTATCGTGCGCAGACCTGTCTGAACGGTTACGTCTGCACTAAGAAAATAATATTTTGACATTCAAAATACTTGACAAGGAAAACAAAATGAGATATACTTTGAAAATCAAAATAATTTAAATTCAAAACAAATCAGAGGAATTCATATGACAGCGACAATATGCGGGACGGGTTCATACATACCGTCATATACAATGGATAATAATGATATTGCCCGGCTGGTGGAGACCAGCGATGAATGGATCCGGGAGAGGACCGGGGTCGCAAGAAGGCACATCGCGAAGGATGAGACGACGGTTTCCATGGCGGCAGAGGCGGCGGGAAGGGCGCTTGCGGATGCAGGCATACCGCCGGAAGAGGTGGATCTGATCCTGGTATCGACCATTTCTTCTGATGTGATCCTTCCCTGCGCGGCGTGCGAGGTTCAGAAGGAGATCGGCGCGCTGCATGCAACCTGCTTCGACTTAAGCGCGGCGTGTACAGGATTCGTCCTTGCCTATAATACGGCGTTGGCTTACTTAAGCCAGGGCGTCTATCGGACGGCGTTGGTGATCGGCAGCGAGAGCCTGTCGAATCTGACGAACTGGAAGGACAGAGGGACATGCATCCTGTTCGGAGACGGAGCGGGGGCGGCGGTGCTTAGGGCCGCAGATCCGGAGAAGAGAGCGTATCTTCCGGTGACCCATTCTGACGGGAGCAAGGGGGCGGCGTTAAGCTGTAAGAGCCGGCACGATCATAACGGGCTGATCGGGGAGATTCGGCCGGAGGCGATGCTGGACGAATCACATTACATGCAGATGGACGGCCAGGCAGTATTCAAATTTGCCGTGAAGAGGGTGCCGGAGGTGATCGGAGAGATGCTGAAGCTGAATCGGCTCGATACTGATGAGATCGCTTACTATATCCTGCATCAGGCGAATAAGAGGATCGTAGAGGCTGTAGCGAAGCGCCTGAATGAACCGATGGAGAAGTTTCCCATGAATCTGCAGGAGTATGGCAATACTTCTTCTGCAAGTATTCCGATCCTGCTTGATGAGATGAACCGGGAGGGCAGGCTTGCCGCGGGACAGAAGCTTGTGCTGGCAGGCTTTGGAGCAGGGCTTACCTGGGGAGCGGCGGTCATAGAGTGGAGATAGTGTAAGGCTGTAAACTGAGGGCCGCAGCACAGATGTGACAGATTGTATTTGGAGCTGGTCCGCCAGTTTATATATAAACAAGAATATAAAAATCAAAGGAGAATGAATCATGTTAGAGAGAATCAAAGAAATCGTATCAGAGAATTTGGGAGTTGACAGTGCACAGATCACAGAAGGATCTTCTTTCAAGGATGATCTGGGAGCAGATTCCCTTGATCTGTTCGAGATGGTGATGGCGCTGGAGGACGAATACGAGATTGAGATCCCGACGGAAGATTTGGAACAGATCGCAACGGTCGGGGATGTTATCAATTATATCAACGAGCATAAAGAGTAAGGAATTTTGTAATTTAAGAAGAAGTGGGGTTAGTAGAATGCAGACAGAAGTAACCAGTTTATTAGGAATTGAATATCCGATCATCCAGGGCGGTATGGCCTGGGTTGCAGAATACCATTTGGCGTCAGCCGTGTCGAATGCGGGGGGACTTGGGCTTATCGGAGCTGCAAGCGCTCCTGCCGAGTGGGTAAGAGAGCAGATTCAGGAAGCGAAGAAGTTAACAGACCGGCCGTTTGGAGTCAATATCATGCTGATGAGCCCTTACGCAGACGAGGTGGCGAAGATCGTTGCCGAGGAGGGGGTCAAAGTGGTGACTACCGGTGCGGGAAATCCTGAGAAATACATGAAGATGTGGAAGGAAGCAGGCGTGAAGGTGATTCCTGTGGTTGCTTCTGTCGCGTTGGCGAAGCGTATGGAGCGCTGCGGCGCAGATGCGGTAGTTGCGGAAGGCTGTGAAGCCGGAGGACATATCGGAGAGAATACGACGATGGTGCTGGTTCCGCAGATCGCAGATGCGGTGAAGATACCGGTGATTGCAGCAGGAGGTATCGCAGACGGAAGAGGAATAGCGGCGGCATTTATGCTGGGCGCGAAGGGAGTACAGATGGGTACTCATTTTGTTGTGACAGAGGAGTCACAGGTTCATGAGAACTATAAGGACAGGATCATAGCTGCGAAGGACATTGATTCAAGAGTAACAGGGAGAACCACAGGACATCCGGTCCGCGCCCTTCGCAATGATATGACGAAGAAATACATTGAATTGGAAAATAAAGGGGCAGGTTTCGAAGAGTTGGAGCAGCTTACGCTTGGCGGGCTTCGCAAGGCTGTCGTGGACGGCGACGTGAAGAACGGAAGCGTGATGGCAGGTCAGATCGCCGGAATGGTGAAGGAGAAGATGACCTGTAAGGAGCTGATCGATAAGCTGGTAAGAGAGACAGATGCGTTGATAAAAGGAGCGGGATTTTATGTCTAAGATTGCATTTATCTATCCGGGGCAGGGAGCCCAGAAGGCAGGCATGGGAGCGGATTTCTATGAGAGAAGCGAGACTGCAAGGGCGATCTTCGACCAGGCAGGCGAGAAGCTTGGGCTCGATATGAAGGCGCTCTGTTTTGAGGAGAATGAGAAGCTTGACCTTACGGAATATACACAGGCGGCGCTGGTTACGACTTGTCTTGCCATGACAAGGGTTGTAAGGGAGAGAGGACTTAAGCCGGATATCACGGCGGGCTTAAGCCTTGGAGAATACAGCGCTATTGCTGCGGCAGGCGGAATGGATGATCTGGATGCCGTTCGTCTGGTGCGGAAGAGAGGAATCCTGATGCAGAACACGGTGCCTGCAGGCGAAGGCGGCATGTGTGCGGTGATGGGAATGGAAGCTTCTAAGATTGAAGAGGTACTTGAGGAGATGGATGGTGAGGAGGCAGGCAATGTGACGGTCGCTAACTACAATTGTCCGGGCCAGATCGTCATCACCGGGAAGACGTCGGCGGTAGAGGCAGCGGCAGAAAGGCTGAAAGCGGCAGGCGCGAAGCGTGCCATGATGCTGAATGTCAGCGGACCCTTCCATTCACCGCTTCTTGTGCCCGCAGGCGAAGAGCTTGCGAAGGAGCTTGAAACGGTGACCCTTCACCCTCTTGATATCCCGTATGTTACGAATGTGACGGCAGAGAAAGTGGAAGATATCGGGGTGACCAGGGAACTCCTTACGAAGCAGGTAAGTTCTCCGGTCCGCTGGATGCAGAGTATGGAAGCCATGATCCGGGAGGGCGTGGATATCTTCGTGGAGATCGGACCGGGAAAGACTCTGGCAGGATTCATGAAGAAGATCAGCCGGGATGTGAAGGTATATAATATCGCGGTCTGGGAAGATGTAGAGAAAGTGGCACAAGAGCTGCAGTGACAGGGAAGGGAAAAAGAATATGTTGGATGGAAAAGTAGCAGTCATAACCGGAGCGTCAAGAGGGATCGGCAGAGCTGTCGCGATGAAGCTGGCTTCCTTAGGCGCGGTTGTGGTGATTAATTATAACGGGTCTAAGGAGAGAGCCGAAGAAGTGAAGCGGGAGATCGAAGCGGGCGGCGGCAGCGCGGACATATACCAGTGCGACGTGTCCGACTATGGGAAATGCGAGACATTTATCCAGGATGTGATCAGAGAGCATGGACACATTGATATTCTGGTCAACAATGCAGGGGTAACCAGAGACGGGCTTCTGATGAAGATGAGTGAGGAAGCGTTCGACCAGGTGATCAGTACGAATCTTAAAGGGGCATTTAACACGATCCGGTTTGCGAGCCGTCAGATGCTGAAGCAAAGAAGCGGACGTATCATCAATATGTCCTCCGTAGTGGGAGTGACAGGCAATGCAGGGCAGGCCAATTATGCTGCGTCGAAGGCGGGCGTCATCGGGCTTACCAAGGCGGCGGCCAGGGAGCTTGCATCCCGCGGGGTTACGGTCAATGCGATTGCCCCGGGATTTATCGAGACGGATATGACCAGCGTGCTGTCTGAGAAGGTGAGAGAGGCGACGGCTGTGCAGATTCCTCTTGGGACCTTTGGGAAGCCGGAACAGGTGGCGGCTGCTGCGGCGTTTCTGGCATCGGAGGACGCAGGATATATTACCGGGCAGGTGCTGCATGTAGACGGCGGTATGGCGATGTAACAGAACAGCTTGTCTGAAATGTTGCAGATATTAGAAGGAGATAAGGAATCATATGAAAAGAAGAGTTGTAGTGACCGGACTTGGTGCTGTGACACCGATCGGGAATACGGTAGAAGAGTTCTGGAGCAGCGTGAAGGAAGGAAAAGTAGGGATTGGTGAGATCACCAGATTCGATACTTCAGATTATAAGGTAAAAGTTGCTGCAGAGGTGAAGGGCTTTGCGGCGAAGGAGCATATGGATTTCAAAGCGGCAAAGCGCATGGAGCCATTCTCCCAGTATGCGGTGGCAGCCGCGATAGAGGCGTATGAGGATGCAGGTCTTGACATGGAGAAGGAAGACCCGTTCCGTGCCGGTGTGATCGTCGGATCAGGAATCGGAAGTTTGCAGGTTGTGGAACGTGAGTATGAGAAGATCCTGACCAAAGGACCCGGCAGAGTGAATCCGTTGATGGTGCCGCTGATGATCTCTAATATGGCGGCAGGCAATATCTCTATTCAGTTGGGGCTTAAAGGAAAATGCACGAATGTGGTAACGGCATGTGCTTCTGGTACGAACTGTATCGGAGACGCGTTGCGTGCCATCCAGTATGACGATGCGGATATCATGCTGGCAGGCGGAACAGAGAGCTGTATCTGCCCCACCGGAGTGGCTGGATTTACCAGTCTGACGGCGCTGTCCGCGTCCCAGGACCCTATGCGTGCGTCGATCCCGTTTGACAAGGACAGAGATGGATTCGTGCTGGGCGAAGGAGCCGGAGTGGTAGTCTTAGAGGAGCTTGAGCATGCGAAGGCGAGGGGCGCTAAGATCTATGCGGAGGTTACAGGATACGGCGCGACCGGGGACGCTTATCACATCACTTCACCGGCAGAGGACGGAAGCGGCGCGGCGAAGGCGATGGAGCTCGCTATGAAAGAAGGCGGCGTCTCCCCTGAGAAGGTGGATTACATCAATGCCCATGGAACCGGAACTCATCACAATGATCTGTTTGAGACACGCGCTATCAAGCTGGCGTTTGGCGAGGCGGCAAAAGGTGTGGTCATCAACTCGACCAAATCCATGATCGGTCATCTGCTTGGCGCGGCAGGCGGAGTGGAATTCATTACCTGCGTGAAGACGATTCAGGACGGATTCATCCACCAGACCATGGGAACGAAGGAAACAGACGCAGAATGTGATTTGAACTATGCTATCGGCGCACCGGTGGAACGGGAGGTCAATTATGTCCTTACCAACTCTCTGGGCTTCGGCGGACATAACGCCACATTACTGCTTCAGAAATACGAAGGCTAGGAGGTGCATGGAAGTATGGAGATTGAGAACCTTATCAGATTGATTGAGACGGTATCCGCGTCTGAACTGACTGGATTAAAGTACGAAGAAAATGGTGTGAAGCTTCACCTGACGAAGAAGAAGGGCCAGGTACAGGTGGTAGCGGCGCCGGAGATAAGTACGGGTATGGAAGGGGCTGTGGCTGCGATAGCTGCGGAAGCTCCTGTGGTTGCGGCAGACAGCGCCCCGTCAGGAGGGAAGCTTGTGGAGTCTCCGTTAGTCGGAACCTTCTATGCCGCTCCTGCCGAGGATGCGGCGCCGTTCGTAGCCGTGGGAGACACGGTGAAGAAGGGGCAGACGTTGGCGATCGTGGAGGCGATGAAGCTGATGAATGAGATCGAGAGTGAGTTCGACGGGATCGTGGAAGAGATATTGGTTGAGAACGGGCAGGCAGTAGAGTATGGACAGCCGTTGTTTCGGATTAAGTAGATTGGGTACGCCAAATGAAGGAGAGTAAGCATGAAACTAGACATTAATCAGATCAAAGAGATCATCCCCCACCGCCATCCATTCCTGCTTCTTGACTATATCGAAGATTATGAGCCGGGCAAATACGCCGTTGGGTACAAATGCGTGACCTACCGCGAGGATTTCTTCGCGGGGCATTTCCCGCAGGAGCCGGTGATGCCGGGAGTATTGACAGTGGAGGCGCTGGCGCAGGCAGGCGCGGTGGCGATCTTAAGCGTAGAAGAGAATAAGGGCAAGACGGCATATTTCGGAGGCATCAATAAGTGCAAGTTCAAGGGTAAGATCGTGCCGGGAGATAAGGTGCGTCTGGAGACGCGCATCATCAAACAGAAGGGCCCGGTAGGAGTCGGCGAAGCGGTCGCCAGTGTGGAAGGTAAGACGGTTGTCACGGCAGAATTGACATTTATGATTGGATAGGTGGTATACATGATCAAGAAAGTATTAATCGCCAATCGGGGCGAGATCGCGGTACGTATTATCCGTGCCTGCAGGGAGATGGGAATCGAGACGGTGGCGGTCTATTCGAAGGCCGACAGAGAGGCGCTTCACACGAAGCTTGCAGATGAAGCAGTCTGTATCGGTCCTGCGGCATCTTCGGAGAGTTACCTGAGCATGGATCGTATCATCAGCGCTACCATCGTGACGGGAGCCGACGCGATCCATCCGGGTTTTGGGTTTCTGTCGGAGAACAGCAGGTTCGCGGAGCTGTGTGAGCAGTGCAATATCACATTTATCGGACCGGATTCCGAAGTTATCGCGAAGCTTGGGAACAAGCAGGAGGCAAGGAATACCATGGTTGCGGCGGGCGTGCCGGTCATCCCTGGAAGCACGGAACCCATCTATGATGCCGGAACAGGCGCGGCCATAGCGGAAGAGATCGGATACCCGGTTATCGTGAAGGCAGCGCTTGGCGGCGGCGGCAAAGGCATGCGTATTGCCGATTCGCCGGAGGAATTCGAGCGGAGTTTCCAGACCGCTCAGAAGGAGACGCAGCTGGCGTTCGGCGATAACACCATGTATATCGAACACTTTGTGCAGCATCCAAGGCACATCGAGTTCCAGATCCTTGCGGATCAATATGGCAATGTGGTCCATCTGGGGGAACGGGATTGTTCCATCCAGCGCAACCACCAGAAGATGATCGAGGAATCCCCTTCCATCGCCCTGTCTGATGAACTGAGGGAGCGGATGGGGGAAGCGGCGGTGAAGGCGGCGAAGGCGGCAGGCTATCAGAATGCCGGAACCATAGAATTCCTGCTGGAGAAGAACGGTAATTTTTATTTCATGGAAATGAATACCCGGATCCAGGTGGAGCATCCGGTCACGGAGTGGGTGACGGGGATCGACCTGATAAAGGAACAGATACGGATCGCGTCCGGAAGGAAGCTTGCATTTACCCAGGAAGACATTCATCTTAACGGGCATGCCATCGAGTGCAGGATCAATGCCGAGAACCCGGGCAAGGGCTTCAGACCGTCTCCTGGGACCATCACGGATATGTATTTGCCGGGGGGCAAGGGAATACGGATCGATTCTGCCATCTACAGCGGCTATACCATACCGCCGTACTATGATTCCATGGTTGCAAAGCTCATCGTATGGGCGAAGAACCGCGGCGAGGCCATACGGAAGATGCAGAGCGCGCTGGGAGAGGTCATCATAGAGGGGATCGACACGAACGTGGATTACCAGTATGAGATCCTTGGCCGTCCGGATTACCTGTCGGGAGACATTGATATCGAATTTATTGCGGAAAATGAAGAGGCGCTTCACAAGGCCCTGTACAGTTAAACAGAATGGGAATGTAAAGGTGACATGATATGAAGCTGGATAATGTGTTTAAGAAGACCAGGCTTGCGTCTGGAAGAAAAGGTTATATTGCGTTGAATTCCTCAAGGCCGGAGGTGCCGGAAGGACTCTTGCGGAAATGTAATAAATGCGGCAGTGCGATCATCGCAGAGGATGTGAAGAGCGACTATTATATCTGTCCGAAATGCGGAGGGTATTTCCGCGTACATGCGTACCGCCGTATCGAGATGGTGGCGGACGAGGGTACTTTCGAAGAATGGGATCTGGAGCTTAAGACTCCCAATCCGTTGAATTACAAGGGATATGAAGAGAAGCTTGGCGTATTGCAGGAGAAAACCGGCCTTGCAGAAGCGATTGTCACGGGAAAGGCGCGGATCGGCGGAACAGAAGCAGTCCTGGGAGTCTGTGACGGACGATTCTTGATGGCGAGCATGGGAGAAGTGGTAGGAGAGAAGATCGCAAGGGCGGTAGAGCGGGCGACCAGGGAACGGCTGCCGGTGATCTTATTTGCCTGCTCGGGCGGCGCCAGGATGCAGGAAGGGATCGTATCTCTGATGCAGATGGCGAAGACTTCGGCGGCGCTCAAGCGTCACAGTGATGCGGGGCTTCTATATATCAGTGTGCTGACGGATCCGACCACGGGCGGTGTGACAGCAAGCTTTGCCATGCTGGGGGATGTGATCCTGGCAGAACCCAGGGCGCTGATTGGTTTTGCCGGTCCAAGAGTGATCGAGCAGACCATCGGGCAGAAGCTTCCCAAGGGCTTCCAGCGTTCCGAATTCCTTCTGGAACACGGATTTATCGACGGGATCGTGGAGCGGCCGCAGCTTAAAGAGACATTATCACAGATTCTGATGCTGCATGTGAAAGGGGATAAAGCCGAGGGTTCGGAAGCCTGCTTGTCTGCAGGAAGCAGCCTTCCCAGAGAACTCAGGGTCAGCAACCGCCTTGCCGAAGCCTGGGACCGTGTTCAGCTCTCGCGTATGAATGACCGCCCGGTGGGAAGTGATTATATCCGGGAGCTATTTACGGACTTCATAGAACTTCACGGAGACAGGTATTTCGCCGACGACAAGGCGATCATCGGCGGTATTGCAAGATTCCGGGGAATGCCGGTGACTGTGATCGCCCAGGCGAAGGGGACGAATACCAAGGAGAATATCGAGCGCAACTTCGGCATGCCGTCTCCGGACGGATACCGCAAATCTCTGCGTCTGATGAAGCAGGCGGAGAAGTTTGGCCGTCCTGTGATCTGCTTCGTAGATACTCCGGGAGCTTTCTGCGGGCTTGAGGCAGAAGAACGGGGACAGGGAGAAGCGATCGCCAGAAATATCTACGAGATGTCCGGTCTTAAGGTTCCGGTGCTGTCTATCATCATCGGAGAAGGCGGGAGCGGGGGTGCCCTCGCCATGGCTGTGGCAGACGAGGTGTGGATGTTGGAGAACTCTGTCTATTCCATCCTCTCCCCAGAGGGATTCGCAAGTATTCTGTGGAAGGACAGCTCGAAAGCGAAGGATGCGGCAGGCGTGATGCGCCTCACAGCGGAGGATCTCTATCATATGGGGATCGTTGAGCAGGTATTTGCAGAACCGTCGGGATACACTGCGGAGAATCTGCGGGAAGTCACACAGCCGATCGCGAGTAAGATCGAGCAGTTCCTGCTCCGGTACGAGCAGATGTCCGGCGAGGAGCTTGCGGGGCGCCGTTATGACAGGTTCCGCAGGTTGTAACAGCTAATTGTTTAAAACAACAGGAGAATGACAATGAATGTTCATCCATTGAAGATAGGAAATATAGAAGCAGGTGTTCCAGTTATACAGGGCGGAATGGGAGTGGGTATCAGCCTTGGTAATCTCGCCGGAGCAGTTGCGAAAGTGGGCGGCATAGGAGTGATCTCTGCCGCCCAGATTGGTTTCCGGGAGCCGGATTTTGACACGGATACGGAGGCAGCCAACTTAAGGGCGATCGGGAAGGAGTACAGGAAGGCAAGGGAGATTGCGCCGAAGGGGATCATAGGATTCAACCTGATGGTGGCCATGCGGCATTACGAGGAATATGTCAGGGCGGCGATCGACGCGGGCGCGGACATTATTATATCCGGCGCAGGCCTTCCCATGGATCTTCCGAAGATTGCCGTGGATTCTGAGGTGAAGCTTGCGCCCATCGTATCTACGGAGAAATCAGCCAAGGTCATCTTGAGATACTGGGGCAAGAAATATGGTAGGATGCCGGACTTGCTGGTAATCGAGGGACCAAAGGCGGGAGGACATCTGGGATTTACCAGGGAGCAGCTTAAAGAATACCGGGCGGAGGAACACGGCGCGGACTGTAATGCGGTATACGATGCTGAAGTTAGGAAGATCCTGGATACGGTGAAACAGTATGAGGAACAATATCACTGTAAGATTCCTGCGGCGCTTGGCGGCGGTATCGAGAACCGGCAGCAGGCAGAGCATGCATTTGCCCTTGGCGCGGATGCCGTTCAGGTTGCGACCAGATTCGTGACGACCTGGGAATGCGACGCGGATATCCGTTACAAAGAGGCATATCTTATGGCGGGAGAAGAGGATATCGCTATCGTGAAGAGTCCGGTCGGGATGCCGGGACGGGCGATCATGAATCCATTTATGAAGAAGGTGATGGAGGGGGAGCAGATTCCCCACAGCCCATGCCACAGATGCCTGCATAGCTGCAGCCCGGCCGAGATCCCATACTGCATCACGGACGCGCTGATCCATGCGGCGAAGGGCGAGGTGGACGATGCCTTGTTATTCTGCGGGGCGTATGCATATAAAGCGGAACATCTGGAAACCGTAAAAGAAGTTATTGATTCTCTGATGACAGAAAGAGTATAATAGAGGATGAGTAATACGGCAACGGAGTTAACGGATCAAAGGAGGTGAATGGGAATGGAACAGGCATATATGACGATCAACAATATCCTGGTGAATCTGATCAACGAGATCTGGGAGCTTGAGGAGAAAGCGATCATTACGGATGAATTCAGGGATCTGACGAACAATGATATGCATGTAATAGAGGCGGTCGGTACAGGTGACGGCAGGAATATGTCTTCCATTGCCAGGAAACTGAATATTACAGTCGGTTCTCTCACAACTGCCATGAACAGCCTTGTGAATAAGAAGTATGTAGAGCGCCGCAGAAGCGAGGAGGACCGAAGAGTGGTGTTTGTGAGGCTGACGGCGAAAGGCGTCAGGGCATACAGGCATCATGAGGATTACCACAGGCAGATGACCCAGGCCGTGCTCGATAAGCTGGATGAGGCAGAGGTACCGGTATTGCTTAAGATGTTGGATGCATTGACGGACTTTTTTGCCGGGTACAGTAAGAAGAAGGAGTCATGACTTATGGTGAAGGGTGTAATATTTGATATGGACGGGCTGATGTTCGATACAGAGAGGCTGTCGACCATTTTTTGGAGACAGACGGGAGAGGAGTTCGGAGTAGATGTTCCGGAGGAGTTCACGTACTGTTTCCGCGGGAAGAATCCGGCGGCTATCCGGGAAGCATTTCTTGAGAGATACGGCGCGGATTTCGATTATGAACGGTTCAGAGAGATAAGAACCCGGCTTCAGTATGACTATATCAGGGAGAAGGGAGTTCCTCTTAAGAAGGGACTGATCGAACTGCTGGAGTATCTGCAAAAGAAGGGGATCAGGGCGGCGGTGGCAACATCCACGGACCGGAAACTTGCCGATACCATGATTGAGAGGGCAGGGGTCAGAGGATATTTTGACGCATTTGCCTATGGAGATATGGTGGAAAGAAGCAAGCCGCATCCGGATGTGTTTCTTAGAGCTGCAAAAGAACTGGGGATTCTTGTCGAGGAATGCCTGGTGCTTGAGGACAGTATTGCCGGGGTGGAGGCAGGAAAGGCTGCAGGCGGCTATATCATCCATATCCCGGATCTTATCGTGGTGCCGGAGGAAGTGAAGGAAGGGATCACGGCGCAGTATGACAGTCTGGACGAAGTGATCGGTTGGTTAGAAGGAGGGGGATCTCATGTATGAGGAAGAGGTAAGGAAGCTTCAAGAGATCATTGACGACAGCAGTGATATCGTATTTTTTGGAGGAGCAGGGGTATCTACGGAGAGCAACATCCCGGATTTCAGGAGTGCGGACGGGTTATATCAGCAGGAATACCGTTATTCACCGGAGCAGATCGTAAGCCACAGTTTCTTCATGCAGAACCCGGAAGGCTTCTATGAATTCTACAAGGAGAAGATGATGTTCCTTGACGCAAGGCCGAACCCGGCGCATCAGAAGCTTGCAGAGCTTGAAGCCGCGGGGAAGTTATCTGCGGTGATCACCCAGAATATTGACGGGCTTCATCAAGCGGCCGGCAGCAGGAACGTGCTGGAGCTGCATGGAAGCATTCACCGCAATTACTGCCAGAAGTGCGGCAAGCTCTACGACGCGGCGTATGTGAAGAGCTCGGACGGGATTCCAAAGTGCGGCTGCGGCGGCCGCATCAAGCCGGACGTGGTGCTCTATGAAGAAGGGCTTGATTCTGATGTGATCCAGAACAGCATCCGGGCGATCAGCCGGGCGGATACCCTGATCATCGGGGGTACGTCGCTGGTGGTCTATCCGGCGGCGGGATTCATAGATTATTTCCGCGGGAAGCATCTGGCGGTGGTCAATAAGAGTGCGACGGCAAGGGAGGTCCGGGCGGAACTTACCATTGCGGCGCCGATCGGGGCGGTATTCGCACAGATCCATGTATGAGTATATTTTAAGGTACCTGACCCTGGGGTTGGGTACTTTTTGTCAAAATTTGTCGAATGGTTATATCTTGTGGAAGCGGCAGAATTGTGGTATTATTTGGTCAATCAATATCTGTCCATCTATGTACAGTAATGTACTCTTCTGACAGTCTTTCGATTTCGTGATAAGTTTCATTATTATTATTTCAAGCTATATTAAAGTTTTCCTGATACAGCATTGCTGTATTGGTATGAATCTAATTCTGGTTTCTATTACCTCTGTATTGGCCTCAAAGCCGTTGGCGGCCGGCAAGGAGAGGTATCATCAGGTGTCTGCACACCGATTATCCCTTAGTTTTAGTGATCTATATGAAGCTGACGACAGGTAAAATGCCTGGTATTCGTAAGTCTTGCAGAAATCAAAAGTTCCTTACGGGCAGAAGTGATTGAAAACCATGTAAACGAAAGGAGCAATGAAAGGTATGAAAAAAACGAAGAGAGGTTTATCGAGTATTCTTGTACTTGTAATGTGTCTGTCTTTTGCGCTGCAGCGTACAGGGGCCGTATCTGCTTCGGAGGTAGCGGCGGACGGGAATGAGGCAGGGAAGGCGGGACATTCCGTGACATTAGAAGAGGCCGCAGGCGGGAAGCTTCGGTTTGGAGAAGAACAGGAGAGGACGAGAGCTTATAATGAAGGGGATCTTGTATCCTTCCAGGCGGAGCCGGAGGAAATGTTTGTATTGGAGAAGTTAATAGTTATGGATGCAGCGACGGAAGAAGAGATGCCCGGACCGGAGCGGACGGAGGAAGGAGTCTGTACCTTCCTTATGCCGGGGCGCGATGTGATCGTCAGGGGGACATTTGTCCGAAGGGAGGAATCGGATAAGAATGGAGCGGCAGATGAGACGGCCGGAGCAGAAGATACAGCAGAAGACGGCGCAGACATAGCGGAACCAGTGCAGATAAATGCTGCAAGGGCTTATGCGGCGGTAAGGGCAGGGGGCACCTCAAGCCAGCTTCGTGCCAAGATCGGGCGGATCCGGGTATATAACGACAACAGCGAACAGATCAAGACGTATAACGAGGGGATGCTGGGAGTAGACGGGAAAGCTGCCTTCTGTCTGAATCCGCTTACGAATTTTGCCGGCGGTAATGTCACTGCAGTGAATCTGCTGGAGTATGGGATCAAGCAGTCGGACATCACGGCGTGCGCGTTGTATATCAAATATGCTTACGAGCATAACGAGCTGACGGAGAACCAGAAGTACCTGGCGGCGCAATGTCTGGTCTGGCGGCACCTCAACGGTCCTTTCAGCTGGAACTGCGGCAATATCCATGTGGACGGCTCGGATTTTGACCTTGAGCTGCAGAACCAGGTATATGCGGATGCCATCAGCAAAGTTGCGGCGAATATGGGTAAATACGTGGGTGGGGGGACTGCTTATCTGAATGGTGCTTCTCAGCCTTTGGCACATTTTACACTCCGCGAGATTCCGGAACAGCCGGATATTCCGGATGTTCCAGAAGTGCCGGAAGAGCCGCCCAAAGGATTCGCAAGATTGGTGAAGGAATCGGCGAATACGGAGATTACGGAGAATAACTCCTGCTATTCCCTGGGCGGCGCCCAGTATGGCGTATATCAGAACAGAGCGTGTACACAGCTTGAGACGACACTGATCACGGATACCAGAGGGCGGTCCGATACCGTGGAGCTTGAGACGGGTACCTATTATGTGAAGGAGAAACAGGCGCCTAAGGGATATATTCTGGATACCCAGGTGCATACCGTGAAGGTCAGCGAAGGAAAGACGTCTGTCATCCGTGTGAGCGATGAGCCGGTTCATGATATGGCGGCCATCGAGTTGTACAAGATCGACCGGGGAACCAGGATGCCGGGAGCAGAAGGGGCGGCGTCCCTTGAAAATGCCAGATTCCGGGTGAATTTCTACCAGGGCTATTATGATAAGGAGCATCTTCCAGGTAAGCCGGCAAGAAGCTGGGTGCTGAAAGCAAGGACCGGAGAGCCGGCAGACCAGGCTGCAAGGAGCGGCAGACTCTTAGAAGAGACTGAGAAGGTATCGGGGGATGAATTCTACAAGGTCGGCAATACCATCACGCTGCCTCTTGGAACTATCAGTGTCGAGGAGGTACAGCCGCCGGCAGGTTACCTTCTGAACCCGTTATATTTGCAGGCGGGAAGCGGGGCAGAGAGAGGCGAGGGTATCTATGTCTCACAGATTCTGCAGAACGGAACACAGGCGTCGCTTAACGGCGGGAATGAGTACAAAGTAGCAGACGGTGTATTTCGGGGAGATTTTGAATTAACCAAGATCGACAAGAATACCCAGGAGCCTATGGAAGGAGTGCAGTTTCGGCTCACATCTAACACGACGGGAGAAGTACATGTATTTACCACGGATGCGAACGGTCATTATTCTTCTAACTCTGCGTATGCGCCGCACAGCCACAATACCAATGGAGGCGGAATCGGGGACGGAATATGGTTCGGACTGAATGCGGACGGACAGACAGCGGCGGTAGACGACACGGTAGGCGCGCTGCCCTATGATACTTATACTCTGGAAGAGTTAAAGTGTGCCGCGAATGAAGGGAAATATCTCTATAAGGGATCTATTTCCATCACGCGGGACAGCTATACGGTGAACCTTGGCAACATTGAGAATGCGGACATCCGTATCGGCACTTCTGCGAAGGATGAAACGACAGGCACCCATTATGCGAAGGCAGACAGTGATACGACTATCATAGATACGGTCGACTATATCGGACTTAGAAAAGGGGAAAGCTTCAGGATGGTCGGAACTCTGATGAACCGGACGACGGGGGATCAGGTAACAGGCGAGGACGGAAATCCGGTTATGGTGACGAAGGAATTTACGCCGAAGGATTCCAACGGTACAGTTGAGATGGAATTCTTCTTTGATGCGTCTGCGCTTCGGGGCATGGATGTGGTCGTATTTGAAGAACTGTACAAAGGCGGCGAGAAGCTGGCGGAGCATAAGGATATCAATGACGCTTCCCAGACCATTCATTTCCCGGATATTGCCACTCAGGCCGTTGACCGGGAGACGGACAGCAACCTCTCCAAAGCGGATGAAGAGATCGTTATCGTGGATACGGTGTCTTATGAGAATCTTCGGGTAGGACGTAAATATACCGTAACGGGAATCCTGATGGACAAAGAAACGAAAAAAGCGGCGTTAGACCAGAAAGGGAATAAGATCGAGGCTCAGACAGAATTCACAGCAGAGACGGCAAACGGTACGGTGGAAGTGATCTTCCGGTTTGACGGCAGGGGGATGGGCGGCAGAACGCTTGTCGCATTTGAAACGCTGGAGCGAGACCACCGGGAGTATGCGGTGCATAAGGATATCGGTGATGAAGCCCAGACTATCTATATCCCGAAGATCGGGACGGTGATCCATGATGATGATACGAAGCAGCATTTGTCTCGTGCAGACGCGGATGTAACACTGGTGGACGTGGTCAAATACGAGAATCTTGTGCCGGGAAGGGGCTATGTCTTAAAGGGGATGCTGATTGATACGAAGACGAAGAAGCCGGCATTGGATGCGGAAGGGAATGAGATCACGGCCCAGGCTTCTTTTACACCGGATCAGAAGAACGGCAGTGTGGAAATGGTATTTAAGTTCGACGGCTCTAAGCTTGCGGGAGAGACCCTGACGGCCTATGAAGAGCTGTTCTATAACGGCAAATCCGCGGCAGAGCACAAGGATGCTGAAGATGCAGACCAGACCGTTTATTTTCCGAAGATCGGGACAGAAGCATCCGATGAGAAGACTGACCTTCGGATGTCCTATGCGGATGAAGAGGTGACCATTAAGGATGTGGTACGTTATGAGAATCTGATCCCGGGGAAGAAGTATACCATGCAGGGTGCGCTGAAGGATAAAGTAAGCGGTCAGCCCTTGAAGGATGCCGACGGTAAGGAGATCACGGCGGAGACGGAATTTACGGCGAAGAAAGCGAACGGCGAAGCAGAAGTGATCTTCCGGTTTGACGGCCGTCTGCTTGCAGGGAAGGTTACGGTCGCTTTCGAGGAATTATTGATAGAGAAGAAAAGTATTGCCGTTCACGCAGACCTGAATGATGAGCCGCAGACTGTTAAGTTCCCGAAGCTTCGAACGACAGCCCTTGATAAGGAGACGGGGGTCAATCTGACGATGGCGGCAGAGGAGATTACCATAACAGATACCGTAGAATATCAGCATCTGGTGACCGATCATCAGTATCGGCTGGAAGGTGTGCTGATGGATCAGGAGACAGGAGAACCGGCCCTGGATGCCGATGGCAAAGAGATCCGCGCGAAGGCAACCTTCGTGCCGGAGGAATCTGACGGAACCGCAGAGATGACCTTCCGTTTCCCGGGAGAAGGACTTGACGGACATTCCTTCGTTGTGTTCGAGGAATTATATCTTAAGAAGTCGTGGTTTCAGAAGGTACTGATTGCGGTACATAAGGACATAGAGGACGAAGCTCAGACTATCCATATTCCGAAGATAGGAACGACGGTGCAGGATGACGAGACCAGGACGCATCAGGCCAAAGCAGACGGAGAGGTCAGACTTACAGACACCGTATCTTATACCAATGTCCTGGCGGGCTGTGAATATACCCTGAGCGGGATCCTGATGGATCGGGAGACCGGGGAGCCGATCAAGGATACCGACGGAAAGAAAGTGACTGGAGAGACGATCTTCACGGCAGAGGAACCGGATGGAGAGGCTGAGGTTGTATTTGAATTCGACGGAAGCGCTCTCGCGGGAAAGACGGCGGTGGTCTTCGAGACACTTACCTATGAGAAGAAACCGGTAGCAAAGCATGAGGATATCGAAGATGAGAAGCAGAGCATCTATTTTCCGTCCATCAGAACAACCGCGAAGGGCAAAGAAGGCGAAAAAGAAATCCTCCTGCAGGATGTGATCACCATTACGGACCAGGTAGAATATAAGAATCTGCTCACCCAAAAAGAATACAAGATCGTCGGAACCGTGATGGATAAGCACAGCGGATCTGCGCTGATCGCGGACGGCCGTCCGGTCACAGCTGAAGCCGTATTTACCGCCGAGAAACCGACAGGAAGTGTGAACGTGGACTTTACCTTCAAGAATCAGGGATTAGGAGAGCTGGAACTGGTAGTCTTCGAGAAGCTCTATATGACAGAGAATGACAAAGAAGCCGCCGTTCACGAAGACTTGGAAGATAAGGACCAGACAGTGAAGCTGACTAAGAAGCCGATTCCTCCGGCATCACCAAAAACCGGGGATTCCGCTATGCGGCAGGCAGGAATCTATCTGTCCGTGCTGCTGCTCAGCGGATGTTTCGCAATACACATGAGCAGACAGAGAGTATTCCGGAAGAGACGCAGAAAAATGCGGAAAAAGTAAAATGTTATACTGGACACAAAGCCGATCTTCAAGTACAATAGTGAATGTATAAATAAAAACAGAGTTCACTCGGTATTAAGAAAACAAATTAAACAGGGCATGTATGCAGTCCTTTAAAGGGACTGCATACATATCAGAATACGCAGAAAGGATAAAGAGAAGATGAGTAACCTTACAGAGATCAGATGGCACGGCCGCGGCGGCCAGGGTGCCAAGACTGCCGCATTGCTCCTTGCAGACGTGGCATTTCAGACAGGCAAATACGTCCAGGGCTTCCCGGAGTACGGTCCAGAGCGTATGGGAGCGCCGATCACGGCTTATAACAGGATCAGCGATACACAGATCCGAGTACATTCCAATATCTATGATCCGCAGTATGTGGTAGTTGTAGATGAATCCTTATTAGAGGCGGTCGATGTGACCAGCGGGCTTAAGAAGGACGGGGCGATCCTCGTGAATACGCAGCGCGCGAAGGAAGAGATCATTCCTCATCTGAAAGGATACGAAGGAAAGGTCTATACCATTGACGCCCATAAGGTATCTATGGCGGCCATGGGCAGGTATTTCCCCAATACTCCGCTTCTTGCCGCGATCGTGAAGGTGGCGGGGATCATGGATGAGGAGACATTCTTAAGAGAGATGAAGGCGTCGTTTTCCCATAAGTTTGCCAGCAAGCCGGAAGTGATAGAAGGCAATATGGCAGCGCTTAAGATGGCGCTTGAGGAGGTGCGGTAATGGCAGCAGATATCACGAAATTAGGTGTAAAAGCAGCGTGGAAGGACCTGACAGAGGGTATGATCATCGCCGGGGCAGGTACGTCGAAGGAATTCAATACGGGTGAATGGTCTACGGATAAGCCGGTATTTATAGAAGAAAAGTGTAAACAATGCTTACTCTGCACGCCGGTCTGCCCGGACAGCTGTATTCCGGTGAAGGACGGCAAGAGAGGCGAATTCGATTATGATCACTGTAAGGGGTGCGGTATCTGTGTGAAATCATGCCCGTTCGGTGCAATTACGATGGAAGGGGTGTAAGTAAGATGGCAAAAAGAGACCGTTTATCAGGAAATGAAGCGATTGCGATCGCGTTAAGACAGATCAACCCGGATGTATTTCCGGCGTTCCCCATCACCCCGTCCACAGAGATCCCGCAGTATTTTGCGTCCTTTGTTGCAAATGGACAGGTAGATACGGAGTTTATTCCGGTGGAGAGCGAACACAGCTCCATGAGCGCGGCGATCGGGGCGTCCGCGGCGGGCGCGCGGAGCCTTACCGCGACGTCATCCTGCGGCCTTGCATACATGTGGGAGGAGTTATACATAGCCGCGTCTAACCGTCTGCCGCTGGCGCTGGCGCTTGTGAACCGCGCATTGTCAGGACCGATCAACATTAACTGCGACCATTCCGACAGTATGGGCGCAAGGGACGCCGGATGGATCCAGATCTACGCGGAGAATAATCAGGAAGCTTATGATAATATGGTGCAGGCTTACCGTATCGCGGAGCATGAGAGCGTCAGGCTGCCGATCATGATCTGCCAGGACGGATTTATCACCAGCCATGCTGTAGAGAACATGGAATTGTTAGAAGACGAAGAGGTTAAGAAGTTCGTCGGCGAATATCAGCCGGAGAATTATCTGCTGAACCCCGAATGCCCGATGGCAGTGGGGCCGTATTCCATCACGGATTACTACATGGAAGCAAAACGCAGCCAGGCGGAAGGTATGAGGCACGTAGAAGAAGTCGTGTTAAATGTCGCGGAAGAATTTGCCGGGATCTCAGGCAGAGAGTACGGCCTGTTTGAAGCGTATCGCATGGAAGATGCCGAATACGCGGTGGTTATGATCGGATCGGCGGCAGGTACGACAAAAGACGCCATAGATAAGTTAAGAGAGCAGGGAGAGAAGGTGGGTCTCCTTAAGATCCGCCTCTACCGTCCGTTCCCGGCCGAAGCGATCGCCCAGGCTTTGAAAGGAGTCAAAGCAGTTGCGGTCATGGACCGGGCAGAGGGTTATACGAATCACGGAGGCCCTTTGGGCGCGGATGTGATGGCGGCGCTGTACCGGGCGAGATCACAGGCTCTTGCTGTGAATTATATCTATGGACTCGGCGGGCGAGATGTGCGCGTAGAGGACATGGAAGGTATATTTGCAACCCTGAAACAGATAGCAGCCGACGGCGATGCAGGCGAGACGTATCGTTATCTGGGAATCAGAGAATAAGGGGGGACAAAAGATGAGTTATAATTTCAAAGAGACTATGAGCAAACCGGAACGTCTGGCGCCGGGACACAGAATGTGCGCAGGCTGCGGCGGAACCATCGCGGTAAGGAATGTGCTGCGCGGACTCCATGAGGGAGATAAGGCAGTCATCGGCAACGCCACGGGATGTCTGGAGGTGTCTACCTTTACTTACCCATATACGGCATGGGAGGACAGCTACATCCACAATGCCTTTGAGAATGCGGGAGCAACCTTAAGCGGCGTGGAAGGTGCGTACAGGGCGCTTAAGAGAAAAGGAAAATTAGACGAGACCTATAAGTTCATCACATTCGGCGGCGACGGCGGAACCTATGATATCGGGTTCCAGTCATTGTCCGGTGCAATGGAGAGGAACACGGATATGGTATATGTCTGCTATGACAACGGCGCATATATGAACACGGGTATCCAACGGTCTTCCGCGACTCCCATGTATGCGGACACGACGACGACTCCGGTAGGGAGTGCGAGCAACGGGAAACCGCAGAACAGAAAGGACTTGGCGGCGATCATAGCGGCGCATGACGTTCCTTATGTGGCACAGACCACATTTATCGGCAACTTCAAGGATCTGCATGTGAAGTCTGAGAAGGCGATCTATACGCCGGGCGCGGCTTTTTTAAATATTATGGCTCCGTGCCCGAGAGGATGGAGATACAATACGCCGGATATCATGGAGATCTGCAAGTTGGGTGTGGAGACCTGCTATTGGCCGTTATTTGAAGTGGAGGAAGGCAAGTGGATCCTGAATTATGAGCCGAAGAAGAAGCTGCCGATCGAAGATTTCCTGAAGCCGCAGGGAAGATTCAAACATTTATTCAAGAAAGGGAACGAATATCTGATCGAAGAATTCCAGAAGGAAGTAGACCGAAGATGGGAAGAGCTGCAGTTCAGATGTTCCAGGGGATAGAGTAGAGTGAAGAGAGAAAAGTTTGGTTCGCGTCTGGGATTTATTCTGGTATCTGCCGGATGCGCGATAGGAATCGGGAATGTATGGAAGTTCCCTTATATGTGCGGAGAGTTTGGAGGAGCGGCGTTTATCCTCATCTATCTGATATTTCTTCTGATCCTGGGTATTCCGGTTATGATCTGTGAGTTTGCGGTAGGAAGAGGAAGCCGGCTAAGCGTTGCGGCAAGTTTTGAAAAGTTAGAACCGGAGGGGACTCGGTGGCATGTGATGAAGTGGATCGGTGTGATCGGATGTTATCTGCTTATGATGTTCTATACAACCGTCGGCGGCTGGATGATGTATTACTGTTACCGCAGTATCAAGGGAGAATTCGTCGGCGCATCGTCGGATACGGTGGCGGAAGGATTCACGGATATGTTAGGTAATGTTCCGGTTATGACATTCTGGACGGTGCTGATCTGTGTTGTAGGCTTTGCCGTCTGCTATTTTGGAATTCAGAAGGGGATCGAGCGTGTATCTAAGGTCATGATGTCCGCGCTTCTGCTGATCATGGTGGTGTTGGTGATCCATTCCATATTTCTGGAGGGAGCAGAAGACGGTATCCGCTTCTATTTGGTGCCGGATTTTGCCAGGATGAAGGAGATTGGAATCGGGAACGTGATCTTCGGGGCAATGAGCCAGGCATTCTTTACCTTGTCCATCGGAATCGGTGCGATGCTGATCTTCGGAAGCTATATCGGACAGGAAAGAAGCCTTTCAGGCGAGGCGGCCAGTATTACGCTGCTGGATACCTTTGTTGCGCTGATGGCCGGCTTCATTATCATTCCATCCTGCTTCGCGTTTGGCATTGAACCGGGGGCAGGACCGAGCCTGATCTTCATTACGATACCGAATATATTTGCTCAGATGCCGGGCGGCCGGATCTGGGGAGCGCTGTTCTTCCTGTTCCTGACCTTTGCTGCGTTTACGACCATCGTGGCGGTGTTTGAGAATATTATCTCGTTTGCGATCGATCTGCTTGGATGGTCCAGGAAGAAGAGTGTTCTGGTGAATGTGGTGATGCTTGTTATCTTAAGTATGCCTTGCGTGCTTGGGTTTAATGTTCTTGCCGGATTTGAACCGTTGGGAGCGGGGACGAATATCATGGATCTGGAGGATTTCATCGTGTCCAATAACCTGCTCCCCCTTGGAAGTCTGGGGTATGTGCTGTTCTGTACCAGGAAGAACGGATGGGGATGGGAGAATTTCCTCAGTGAAGTTAATGCCGGGGAGGGCGTTCATTTCCCGCGCGGGCTTAAGGGATATGTATCTTATGTGCTTCCGCTGATCATTATCGTTATCTATCTGAAAGGGTATTATGATATGTTTGCGGGACGCGGGACGGCGGTGCTTGTTGGATGGATGGCAGCGGCGGTGCTGTTCATGGGATTCGTGCTGTTCTGTGCGGCAGGAGCCGGGAAGAGTAAGGATAAGCAGAATACTTAAGAGAATATAGGGGCATGGGATGACGTCAGGTTCATTCCATGCCTCATATCTTTTTCAGGAATTGATGATCCTAAACCATGGCAGAATGATAAATTCGCTTGTAACAATGTATGAGGTCTTATATAATGGAGAAAAGATGCTTAGGGGTGAATCGGGATTATGGGATTATTTTTAAATAGTATTGCTCCATATGATAAATACAAGATGATTTCACAGGATCCATATTTTGTGGATAAGTCAGCGATGATAGAGGAATTGATTCCGGCTCTTGGACGAGAACAGCGTTTCTTCTGTATTGTTAGGCCGCGGCGTTTTGGAAAGACTGTGGCGGCGAATATGATCGGTGCTTTTTTCGGGAAGGTGAGAGACAGCAAGGATGTGTTTGAACATTTGGCAATTGCCGAATCGAAGAAATGTCTGGAGCATTTGAACAGGCATGAAGTAATCTATCTGGACTGCAGTGAGATTCCGAAAGAATGCCGTGATTACAGGAGCTATATTTCAAGAATCGAGGATGGGATTTATCAGGATCTTGTACAGGCTTATCCAGATCTCAAATTAGATCAGAGCAAGGCGGTATGGGATCTGCTGTCCCTTATATTCGAGGAAAAGGAGCAGAAGTTTCTCTTTGTGATTGATGAGTGGGATGCATTGTTCCATATGACATTTATAACAGAAGAGAATAAACGGGAATATCTTTTGTTTTTAAAATCATTGCTTAAGGGGAAGAGTTATGTTGAATTTGCCTATATGACAGGCGTCCTTCCGATTGCAAAATATTCAGAAGGTTCGGAGCTGAATATGTTTTTGGAGTATGATATGGCTACAAAGATTCGATTTGGAGAGTATTTTGGTTTCTTGAATTCGGAGGTTGATCATCTCTATGAGGTGTATAAGGCAGAGACCATAGACCGGCGTATCACCAGAGCGGAATTAGATGAGTGGTATGACGGTTATCATACAGCGGGGGGAGAACATCTGTATAATCCGCGTTCAGTGGTCAGTGCGCTGGCTAATAATCAATTGGCGAATTACTGGACCAGTTCGGGGACATATGATTCTGTGTTTTATTATGTCAGAAATAATGTAGAAGAGGTCAGAGATGATATTGCATTGATGGTAGCGGGAGAGCATGTAGAAGCAAGGATGCAGGAATATGCGGCAACCGCCAGGGAATTAGTTACGAAGGATCAGATTTATTCAGCGATGGTAATATATGGATTGCTTACCTATGAAGATGGGGAGGTATTTGTGCCTAATAAAGAACTGATGCTGAAATATGAAGAATTGTTGTTGAACAAAGAGTTTTTCTCTGGCAGTAGGAATTGGATATGACAGGAAGACAAAGAAGCATTCTTGTAAAGTGGAAATACTTAGATAATAATGATAGGAATGTTGTATCAGCAAAAAAGGAATAAGATTGGGAGGAACGAATGATGTTACTGTTATCAAAAGAAGATATTAGAAAAGTATTTACGATGAAGGATGCTATTGAGGCGGACAAGCGGGCTTTCCGATTATTGGCGGAGGGGAAATCACAGGAGATATCGGGAATGTGGTCAAGGGTGAATTAGCCGGGAGAGAGAACGATGATGAGATCATCGTGTTCAAGTCGGTAGGAGTTGCCGCGCAGGATTTGGTCACAGCGAAGGTGATCTATGACAGGGCAGTCGCGGCCGGAGCCGGGATGGAATGGAATTAAAGCTTTACACCCTAAATTCGTATTGATATAATGAAGGTATCGAAGAATAAGATAGGCAGGAGGTATATAACTATGAGATATGAGATTCTAGGCGAGACTCTTCCGGTAGTGATTTGTCAGCTTGAAGGCGGAGAGAAGATGATCACAGAGGGCGGCGGCATGTCATGGATGTCACCGAATATGCTGATGGAGACGACAACGAACGGCGGTCTTGGGAAAGCATTCGGAAGGATGTTCTCAGGAGAGAAGATGTTCCAGAACGTCTATACTGCGCAGGGCGGCAATGGTATGATCGCATTTGCATCCAGTTTCCCTGGATCGATCAAGGCGTATGAGATCGCTCCGGGGCAGGAGATGGTATTCCAGAAGAGTGCGTTCCTTGCAGGAGAGGCAGGAGTAGAGCTGTCCGTATTCTTCAATAAGAAGTTCAGCTCAGGCCTGTTCGGCGGAGAGGGCTTTATCATGCAGAAGATCAGCGGGCATGGAACCGTATTCGCGGAATTTGACGGGCATGTAGTGGAGTATGAGCTGCAGCCGGGACAGCAGATCGTGGTGGATACCGGACATCTTGCGGCGATGACAGCTACCTGTCAGATGGAAATCAAGAGTGTGCCTGGAGTGAAGAATATGCTGTTTGGCGGAGAAGGGCTGTTTAACACTGTGATCAGCGGACCGGGGAAGGTGTGGCTGCAGACGATGCCGATCAGTAATGTGGCGGGAATATTGAGGCCTTATATGCCGTCAGGTTCATAAGATTAGATAGAGACAGCCTTCAAAGGAGGTGCGAGCATATGTCAGTCAGGCTGCCGATCGGAATCGAGTGGTTCAGGGAGATCAGGGAAAAAGGAAGTTACTATGTGGATAAAACAGGAATGATCAAGGAACTCTTTGATGAGGATTTTAAGATCAGCCTTATTACCCGTCCCCGCCGTTTTGGAAAGACGCTGTTCATGGACACGCTGAGAGAATTTTTTGATATACGGAGGGACAGCAGGGAACTGTTCGAGGGATTGGAGATCTCGAAGTATCAAGAGTTATGTGATAAATGGATGAACCAATATCCGGTTCTGTTCCTGACGTTGAAGGATGTCGCAGGGGGAGATTTTCCCAGTGCTTATGAGATGCTGCAGTTCGTGATATCTTCGCTATGCAGAGACCATACTTATTTAATGGAAAGTGAGCAGGTGCTAAGAGGAGATAAAGAGATTTTTGAACGTTTGTCTTATCAAAAAGGAACGAGAGGAGATATACAAGGTGCACTGGTTACGCTGATGCGGATGATGGCGGCGCATTTTGGAAAACCGGTCATTCTTCTGGTGGACGAGTATGACGTGCCTCTGGCCAAGGCCAGCGACCGAGGATATTACAGGGAGATGTTGGATGTGATCCGGGGATTTCTGGGAATGTCGTGGAAGAGTAATCCCTGTATGGAATTTGCTGTGGTTACGGGATGTCTGCGTATTGCGAAGGAGAGTATCTTTACCGGTGCGAATAACTTCGTATCTAACTCTGTATCGAACAGGCGGTTCGACCGTTATTTTGGATTTACAGAAGAAGAGGTTAGGGGATTGTTGGAAGCGACAGGATTGACAGAGCATCTTGCAAAGATGAAGCACTGGTATGACGGGTATCTGTTTGGGGAAATTGAAGTTTATTGTCCCTGGGATGTGGTGAATCATGTAAGTATGCTGAAACTTGATCCGCAGTCGAAACCGGCGAATTATTGGAAGGATACCAGTCATAATGAGATTATCCGAAGCTTCATTGACCTGCCGGGTATGGATGTAAGAGGCAAATTCGAGACACTTCTGGCAGGGGGCGTGATTCAGGAGAGAATCGTAGAAGATATGACTTATGACCTTGCGAATTCCTCTGAGGAGAATCTGTGGAGTATCCTGTATCTGACAGGATATTTGACTCGGGTAAGAGAGGGGAAGTACCCGGAAGGATTTCAGAGGGAGGAGGGAACAACTGTTCTTCGCATCCCGAATGAGGAGGTCAAGACCATATTTGAGGATACTATCGCGAAGTGGTTCCGGGATACGGTCACCGGGATGGATAGAAGAGAACTGCTGGAAGCATGGTGGAGCGGAGACGATCGGAAGCTGACAGAATTGGTGACGGATATCTTGTTTGATACGATCAGTTATTATGATTATAAGGAAGATTATTACCATGCGTTTACAGCGGGATTATTCGTAGGGGCGGGATATGCCGTGTCGTCTAATAAGGAACAGGGAACCGGACGCGCGGACATTGTGGTCAAAGACAGGAGTAACCGCCGGGCGCTGATCATAGAAGCCAAGCACTCTAAGAAAGAGAGCGATATGGAGCGGGATTGTCAGGAAGCAATAGAACAGATCAGCCGAAAGGGATATGTGCGGACAGATCTGAAGGGATATCGGACGATCCTGTGTTATGGAGCGGCATTTTTTGAGAAGGATTGCCTGGTCAGGAAATGTTGATCTGGCAGGGCGGCGATTAAGAGAGTCTACACTTCGCCCATATGCTCCCTCCGATACTTGCTGGGCGAGCATCCCATATACCGCTTAAAGATCTGCCCATAGTAGGCCGGGGTGGAGAACCCGGTCATGCTTGCGATCTTCGTGACGCTCTCTCCTTCCCTCAGAAGCGGCAGACTGTTCTGAACCCGCAGAAACAGGATGTACTCGAAGATGGTCATCTTCATATATTTCTTGAAGAACCTGCAGCATTCGCTCTTGCAGATATTCACATGCTCGGCGATCTCATCCAGCGTAAGCTCCTGGGCATAGTGCTCCTGAACGAAGGAGAGGATATCCTTCAGCCGTGCCAGATGCTTCTTGGGCCGGTATCCGCTGACGGGAAGGGAGATATAGTACAGGTAGAGCCTCTGCCAGATTCCGGCCAGGATAAGATGTACCTTGAGCTCGTAGTCCGGCGGCGGCGTCTTTGACATCTGGTAAATGTTCTGAATCTGTCCGATGATATCCTGATGCCAGGCAGTTTCGGTTTCAAGCATCAGAGAGTGCCAGGATTCATTGGAAGTGATAAAGTCAACATATTTCGTCTGGAGAAGGCTGTTCTCGTATCCATATATGAACCTGGGATGGAAGGTGACGGACAGATAATTGCAGTCTCTTCCGTCCTTCATATATCCAGAGTGAAGAGCGTTGCTGTTGCAGAACAATCCTTCGCCCTCTTTTAACAGATACTTCTTATCATTCACAAAATATTCGATCTGTCCAGACATGATCCAGGTCAGTTCGATCTCCGGGTGCCAGTGCCAGGGAAATGAATCCTGCTCGTAGGATTGTATTTTCTCAAGGCTTAAATGGACGGGGAATTCATAGTTACCGTGTTTCTTGATCTCTTTTTGGTCTTTTTCAATGTGAAGCTGCATAGCTGATCTCCATTTCCTCAATATACTGATAATATTATCGAATATTCTTATTGTATCCTCTGCTCAATCTCATTATAATTATAAATCAGATAAGGTAAATGCGCAAGAGAAGCGCCAGGAAGATTAAGAAAAATAAAGAATGCCGCAGGGAAGCTTAGCTGAACTGCCGCGGAAAGAATGGAGGACATAAGTATGAAGGAGAAATTAATTCAGCAATTTCAAGAACTGTACAAAGGCGAAGGGGAGATCCGTTCTTATTTTGCGCCGGGCCGTGTGAATCTGATCGGGGAACATACGGATTATAACGGCGGCCACGTATTCCCGTGTGCATTGACTCTTGGAACCTATGGAATCGTAAGGAGCAGATCAGACAGGAAGCTTCGGTTCTATTCTGCCAATTTTGAGAGGCTGGGAGTGATCGAGACAAGCCTGGATGAACTGGTTCCAGACCCGAAGGCGAACTGGACGAACTATCCGAAGGGCGTGATGTGGGCGTTTGAGAAGAGAGGATATAAGCTGACTCACGGTCTTGATATTCTGATCTACGGCAATATCCCGAATGGCTCGGGGCTGTCATCTTCCGCGTCGCTGGAAGTTCTGACAGGTGTGATCCTGAAGGATACATATGGATTCGATGTATCTATGGTGGATATCGCGCTGATCGGTCAGGATTCGGAGAATAATTTCAACGGCTGCAACTGCGGAATCATGGATCAGTTTGCAAGCGCGATGGGCAAGAAGGATCATGCGATCTTCCTTGATACCAATACGCTGCATTATGAGTATGCTCCGGTCGTATTAGAGGATGCGAAGATCGTGATCACCAACAGTAAGGTGAAACACAGTCTCGTAGATTCTGCTTACAATGACAGGAGGAATGAATGCGAGACTGCGCTTAAGGAGCTTAAGGCGGCGGTTAAGATCGAATCGCTGGGAGAATTGACAGAGGAAGAATACGAGGCGCATAAGGATGTCATTAAGGATGCCGTAAGGCAAAAACGCGCGAAGCATGCCGTGTACGAGAACCAGAGAACGATCCGTGCAGTAGAGGCTTTGAAGAACCAGGATGTTGAACTGTTCGGGAAGCTGATGAACGCATCTCATGAATCCTTAAGGTATGATTATGAAGTTTCCTGCGAAGAGATCGATATTCTGGTTGATCTTGCACAGGCGATGCCGGGTGTGTTAGGCTCCCGTATCACCGGCGGCGGATTCGGCGGGTGCACGGTCAGCATCGTGAAGAATGACGCGGTAGATACATTTATCAGCGAGATCGGCAAGACCTATCAGGAGAAGGTCGGACATGAGGCTGAATTCTATGTAGTAGATATCGGCGACGGTGCCGGTGTTATATAAGAGGCTGTTTTTCGGATGGGGAAGGAGAATGAGAAGATGTTAAATGAGAATATCAAGAAATTAGTAGAATACGGTATTCAGACTGGTTTGATTCCTGAGACGGAGCGTGTCTATACGACAAACCTTCTGTTAGATATGTTCCGCGAAGATGATTATGAGGATGTTCCGGTCGATGCGGATGACATTGAATTGGAATCAGTTTTAAAAGAACTGCTTGACGAAGCGGTGAAGCGCGGCATCATCGAGGACAGTATCGGTTACAGAGACTTATTCGACACGAAGCTGATGAACTGCCTGGTTCCAAGACCGGCCCAGGTGCAGGAGACATTTGCGAAGAAATACGAGAATTCTCCGAAGGAAGCAACCGATTATTACTACAAGCTCAGTCAGGACAGCGACTATATCCGCCGTTACCGCGTGAAGAAGGATATGAAGTGGAAGGTGGATTCTCCTTACGGTGAGATTGATATTACGATCAATCTGTCCAAGCCGGAGAAGGACCCTAAGGCGATCGCGGCGGCGAAGAATGCGAAGGCAAGCAGTTATCCCAAGTGCCTGCTCTGTATGGAGAATGAAGGATACGCGGGACGTCTGAACCATCCGGCAAGGGAGAACCACAGGATCATCCCGATCACTATTAATGACAGCAATTGGGGATTCCAGTATTCTCCGTATGTATATTACAATGAGCACTGTATTGTATTCAATGGACAGCATGTTCCGATGAAGATCGAGAAGGCTGCATTTATCAAGTTATTCGACTTTATCAAGCTGTTCCCGCACTATTTCCTGGGATCCAACGCGGATCTTCCGATCGTTGGCGGATCTATCCTGAGCCATGACCATTTCCAGGGCGGCAACTATACATTTGCCATGGCAAAAGCGCCGATTGAAAAGTCCGTGACGATACCGGGGTATGAGGACGTGGAAGCGGGAATTGTCAAATGGCCTCTGTCTGTTCTCCGTATCAGGCATAAGGATGAGAAGCGCCTGATTGAACTGGCAGATCACGTTCTGGCTGCGTGGAGAGGATATACGGATGAAGCTGCATTTATCTATGCAGAGACAGACGGAGAACCGCACAATACGATCACGCCGATCGCAAGGAAGGTGGGAGACGTCTTCGAGCTGGATCTGACCTTGAGGAACAATATCACTACAGAGGAGCATCCGCTTGGAGTTTATCATCCGCATGCGCAGTATCATAACATCAAGAAGGAGAATATCGGACTGATCGAGGTTATGGGACTTGCTGTGCTGCCGTCCAGATTGAAAGATGAGATGGAGACTCTTGCGGATTATCTGGCAGAGGGCAAGGATATCCGAAGCAATGAGAAGCTTGTGAAGCACGCCCAGTGGGTGGAAGCATTCCTGCCGAAGTATGACAGCATCACCAGGGAGAATGTGATGGATGTACTGAAGGAAGAGATCGGCATCACATTCACGCATGTGCTGGAGGATGCGGGTGTGTATAAGTGTACGGAAGAAGGACGCGAAGCCTTTATGAGGTTCATCCGTACATTATAAATATTCATACATCCTCCGACAGCCCTTTTTACATCAGATATGGAGCGGCCATCTCACAGACGAATACGACGGCGCAGCATAACGCGGCGATCCCCATCATATTAAGACCCTTCCAGGCGGCGGCAACGCCTGCGGTAAGGGCCAGAATGCCTGCAAGAGGAAGCGTGGGCGCAGTGATGATCGCGGGAAATGTCATTACCGACAGCGTCACATATGGAACGTAGTAGAGGAATGACCGTATAAAAGGATTCTTGATCTTTCTTCGTATGAGAGTCAGCGGGAGGACACGGATCAGGAAGGATACGGCTGCGGCCACAAGTATGTACAGGTAGATATTGTGCGTCATATTCTGCTATCTCCTTCCTCTCTGTTATCAGTATCAAAGCCGCCGTCGTCCTTTGACGGGAATAAGGCGGCGGCAGCTCCAGCGATGATCACGGTGAGAAGGCTGATCTTCATACTGTCAGACATCCGGTCAAGCTGCGGGATCTTAGATACGGCGAAGCTTGCAAGAAAGCTTGCGATCACCACGCCTCCTACGATCTTATCCGTTCTGGATGCAGGGATGATGATGGCGATAAACATACCGTATAGCGCTACGCTTAAGGCGCTGACGATAGATGCGGGCAGGATGTTGCCTGCGACAATCCCCAAAGCGGTGCCGAGCGACCAGCCAGGGAGGGCGATCGCCATCGCACCGTAGTTGTAATAGGGGTTCAGTGCGCCGATCCTTCCGATGCTGATCCCGAAGATCTCGTCTGTGATTCCGAAGCCTACCAGCAATCGGTGTACGTTAGAGGTGCCCGGGTCAAACCGCTGGCTCAGCGCACAGCTCATCAGCATATAGCGAATATTGGTGATCAGAATGACAAATGCCATCTCGATATAAGGTGCATTTGCCATGATAACGGTAAATTCAGCATATTCTCCGGCGGATGCATGGTTTAACAGGCTGGATAAGAATCCCTGAACAGGATTCAGTCCGGCCTTTTTTGCTACGATTCCCAGAGAAAATGCTACGGCAAAGTAGCCAAGGGCAATCGGAATCCCGTCTCGGATTCCATTGATAAATGCGTTCTTATTTTTATTCATATATTACTCCATTTGATAATTTTATCGTATGTTTACAGTGAATGAAGATGATGTGAAGGATTCATGTGAAAATGTCTGTAAACATCTCCGTCCAGAGTCTTCCATGTGAAAAGCCCGTCTTCTAACATCATATAGCCGTGAGAGCTGTTCTCCTTTGGAATGGAGACGGAGCCTGGATTTAAGTAATATCTGCCGTCAAAATCTTCGGCTGCCGGGATGTGCGTATGTCCGTGAAGCAGGATATCGCCGGACTTAAGCATAGGAGGATTAGACGTATTGCAGTGATGTCCGTGTGTTGCGAAGATCATATGTCCCTGCTCGTACAGAATGCAGTAATCCGCAAGAATAGGGAACTTAAGTACCATCTGGTCAACCTCCGTATCACAGTTGCCGCGGACACAGAGAATCTCTTCTTTTATATTGTTGAGAAGTTCTATGGCTTCTTTGGGTGCATAGCCTTTGGGAAGATCGTTTCTCGGACCATGGTAGAGAAGATCTCCAAGGAGAAGCAGCTTGTCGGGCTGCTCTGCAGTATAGCGTTCCAGAAGCCTTTTCAGGTAAAAAGAACTTCCGTGTATATCAGATGCGATCATTATCCTCATAATAAAACCCTCTTTATATCTAAAATAATATACGGATATTAGTATAACTTGTCTGACGGATAGATTCAAGCGTTAGACGTTTTTTTGAGTTTTTTGTATAATTCTATTGACATTTTTCAATATGTATGGTTATATACTTATATAGTTAATTACTCGAGTAACTAACTATATAAGTAACCAGTACACCGAAAGATAATATTATCCGATGCACTGGAAGAAGGAGGAACGATATGAAACTTGACCTTGATCAGGAAAAGCCTATTTTTATCCAGATCGCCGAGGGCATTGAAGACGGGATATTAACAGGCGCTTTTCCCGAAGAAAGCCAGATTCCTTCGATTACAGAATTTTCTGTTAATTATAAGATCAATCCTGCCACGGCGCTTAAGGGTATTAATCTGCTGGTGGATGAAGAGATCGTATTTAAGAAGAGGGGGGTCGGCATGTTTGTAGCGAAGGGAGCCGTAAGCAAGCTTCAGAAGAAGAGACAGAATCAGTTCTATGACAATTATGTGAGCAGGCTGGTGGAGGAAGCGAAGAGACTGGGAATTACCAGCGATGAGATCATTGCTATGATAGAAAGGGGATTTGTACAATGAGCAGAATTGAAGTAAGAGATGTATCCAAAGAATTCAAGGATACGAAGGCCTTGTCCCATGTGAATCTTCTGATTGAAGAGAATACCATCTATGGGCTGTTGGGAAGGAACGGAGCCGGGAAGTCCACGCTTTTGAATATTATTAATAACCGTCTGTTCCCGGGCGGAGGTACGGTACTGATGGGGGATGAGACACTGACGGAGAATACTGCGCTGTTATCGAAGTGCTTTCTTGCAAATGAGACAAATCTGTACCCGGAAGGTATGAAGGTGAAGGACGCGTTCCGGTGGACCCGAGAGTTCTACCCGGATTTTGATGCGGATTATGCAGGGGAGCTTAGCAGGCTTTTTGAGCTTCCGGTGAAGAAGAAGATCAAGAGTTTGTCGACAGGGTATCAATCCATTTTCAGGAATATTACGGCTCTATCGGTGAATGTTCCGTTTGTATTCTTAGACGAGCCGGTTCTCGGGCTTGACGCCTGTCACCGCGAGCTGTTTTATAAGCTTTTGATTGAGAAATATGCCAGAGATCCGTTTACAGCCGTTGTATCGACACATCTGATCGAAGAAGCGGCCAACATTATAGAACAGGTTATCGTGATCGACAAGGGGCAGATCATTCGGAATGAACCGACGGAGAGTCTTCTTAACAGCGGTTACTGTATCAGCGGACCGGCCGGGACGGTGGATGCCTATATTAAGGCAAGGGAAGTGATCGGTACGGATATACTGGGAGGGCTGAAGAGCGCTTATGTCATAGGAGAACCGGAATATCCGCTTCCGTCAGGGCTTTCGGTATCTAAGATGGATCTGCAGAAGCTGTTTATTAAGCTGACAGATAATCTTCACAGCAGATAGAAAAGGAGTGGTATTATATGAAGAAGATATTAAGGTTTCAGTTAAAAGATTTGACTTACTCGTGTTTGGCATACGCATTGGTGATGCTGCTGCTCTATTGTGTTCCGCTTGTGATCAGCATTACATTCGGCGATATAGATGTTGGTATTAATGGAAATGGCTTGCCGGGCGCTGTTTTTTGTCTTGTATTTGGGATCGCTGTATATAAGGAGCATTTACTGATGGCGGTTCAGAATGGTATATCAAGAAAGTGTTATTTCCAGAGTGTTCTGTGTGTGTTGGTCATTGCAGGCTGTGCATGCGCATTGATCGATTTGCTTACCCTCTTCCTTGGTGTCCGGTTGGGAGCAGGCTTTTCAGGAAACAGCAATTTTAGAGCTATTGATGTTTGGAAAATGTGTTACCCAGGGTTTTATGACAGGGCAGGAAGCGTGTCAGGCGCGGCCGTAAGCTTTGTGCTGTCGGCGTTCGTTAATTTTCTTCTATTTGCTTCCGGGCTTGTGACCGCAGGAGTATACTGCCGGATGGCGAAGAAGTTCCGTACTTTTTATTGTGTGGGGCTTCCGCTCTTCATGTTTGGCGTGCTGCCTGTGATCGGGGCATATTTTCATAGAGAAGTATTCAAATTGGTGAATGGATTCATGAATATTATGGGATTCAGAAGCAATAATCCATTCCTGGGAGTTCTGACAATGACAGTGCTCATCCTGGCTATCCTGTTCATTTGTTACAGGCTTTTAAGGAGGACGGAGATCAGTTAAGACTTGATATCTTCATGGGCGGTCCGTATAATGAATGTCAGAAGCATATAGAGTAGTCATGGAGAAGAACAATGGTGGAATCTAAGATATTATTGATAGAGGATGACCAGGCGATCGTTGAGAACCTGTCGGCATTCTTGAAGGAAGAGGGATTCGAGGTCACGGCCGCGGACGGACAGACAAAAGCGATGGAGATTCTGGAGTCAGGACGGCCGGATCTGATCCTTCTGGATGTGACGCTGGCGGAGGGGAACGGATACAGCGCATGCACGGCGATCAAGATGAAGTATGATATCCCGGTAATATTTCTGACTGCACTGGGAGACGAATTCTCTGTAGTCACAGGACTTGATATGGGGGCGGACGACTATATCAGCAAGCCGTTCAGGCCCAGAGAGCTGGTCTCCCGGATGCGTTCCGTGTTAAGAAGGGCGGGAAGAAGCGGGGGCGCGGTGTATGTCGGCGATCTTAAGGTAGATACGGAGAAGGGCGCCGTGATGCGCGGGGGAGAGGAATTATTCCTCTCAGCCCTGGAGTACCGCCTGTTCCTTGTCTTCTTGAACCACCGCGGCAAGGTTCTGTCACGGGGGCATCTGTTAGAAGAGATATGGGACGTTGCGGGCGAGTATGTCAACGACAATACGCTGACCGTCTACATCAAAAGGCTTCGGGATAAGATCGAGCGTGATCCGCAGAATCCAGAGATCATCAAGACTGTCCGGGGGCTTGGATACCGGCTGGAAGCGTAACCGGATGGAAAGGAAGCTATGGGATTATGTGGAGATTTCGCAATAGGGATTTTACGATGCAGACCGTCATATCTGCTGCGGGAACGGCGCTGGCCGTATTGGCTGCGAGGCTGGTATGGGGGCGGGAGGCTGCGCTTGCGGCGTTATTGTGCAGTATATTCTGGTGTGTCTTCTATTTTATCTGGGCGAGCAGGCGGTATCGGGAAATACGGACGCTTGCGGGACAGATCGACGAACTCCTGCATGGGAGCGAGGTGCCGGAATTCAAGCATTTCCGGGAAGGAGATCTGGAGATCCTCCGGGATGAGATCAATAAGCTGACGATACGGCTGCGGGAACAGGCGGCGCTGCTACAGAAGGACAAATCTTCTCTTGCAGACGCGCTTGCGGACATTTCCCATCAGATACGGACGCCGCTTACGTCTCTTAACATTTTGCTGGAGCGTATGAAGAGCCGGGAGATCGACTCAGATACAAGGCGGTATCTGCTGCGGGAGTCAGGGAGGATGCTTTCGAAGATCGAATGGCTGGTAACGGCGCTTCTTAAGATGTCCAAGCTGGAAGCCGGGAGCATCGTGCTGCAAAAGGAGACCATCTGTATGGACAGGTTCTTAAGAGAGGCGATCCTGCCCTTCGAGATCGCCATGGAGGTGCATGACAAGAGATTGTATGTCACCGGAGCAGAAGGCAAGAGATTCACTGGAGACTATGCATGGACGCTGGAGGCAGTCCAGAATGTGATCAAGAACGGGTTAGAGTATACGCCGGACGGAGGAAGCCTGTCTATTGGCTGTGATGAGAATCCGCTCTATACGGAGATAGTGATCACGGACTCGGGACCGGGGATCCCCAAGGAAGACCTGCCTCATCTGTTCGAGCGGTTCTATCGGGGAGAGAATGCCGGAACAGACAGCTTCGGAATCGGGCTTGCGCTGGCTCAGATGATACTTGCGCGGGAGAATGCGGTGATCCAGGCACAGAATGCGGCAAAAGGCGGCGGGCAGTTTCGGATACGCTTTTATAAGACATAGGATGATCTGACTGCCTGAGATATTTCATAAAATATAATAAAATATTTTAACAAAAATCTGTCTTGACAAAGTTTGATAAATGCGGTAGGATTCTATTCAAACATATATCGCATATGTGAAAAGGCTTTGAAAAGAAAAAGTAGTGATCTATACACCCATACAGAAAGCCGCCGGCTGATGAGAGGCGCATGAAGGAATGGATCATGAATACATCTTGGAGCTGCACACCGAAAGCGTGCGCCGGGGATTAGAAGACGGAAGCAAGCGAGTAGGCTGTGACGTAGGGCATACGTTAACATGCAGGGCCGTGATCTGCGGCTTACTAAGACCGGTGATGCGAGTGACCGGTGAATCAAGGTGGTACCACGGGAATGATCCGTCCTTATCTTATGATAAGGGCGTTTTTTTTATTCCCGCGAGCAACGAGCCAAGCGGGCATGCTTGCATGCGCATTTGGCGACTGCCGCGGGGTCTTTGACTCCAATTCGGCTCGTTGTTACGTGAAAGTAAAAGAGAGGAGATACATGGATTATGGGAATTTATGAAGAACTGCAGGCAAGAGGCCTGATCGCGCAGGTGACAGACGAGGAGGAGATCAGAGAGCTGATCAATAACGGCAAGGCAACCTTCTACATCGGATTTGATCCGACGGCAGACAGCCTTCATGTGGGGCACTTTATGGCATTGTGCCTGATGAAGCGTCTTCAGGAGGCGGGGAATAAACCGATCGCCCTGATCGGAGGCGGGACGGCGATGATCGGGGATCCTTCCGGCAGAACGGATATGCGCCAGATGATGACGGAGGAGACGATACAGCATAACTGCGACTGCTTCAAGAAGCAGATGAGCCGTTTTATTGATTTTTCAGAAGGGAAAGCGCTGATGGTCAATAATGCGGACTGGCTGAAGGATCTGAATTACATCGAAGTCCTGCGCGAGGTGGGTTCACATTTCAGCGTGAACCGGATGCTGACGGCAGAATGTTACAAGCAGAGGATGGAGAAGGGCTTAAGCTTCCTGGAGTTCAACTATATGATCATGCAGAGCTATGATTTCTACGCATTGTTCCAGAAATACGGCTGTAATCTGCAGTTCGGCGGCGACGACCAGTGGAGCAACATGTTAGGGGGAACAGAGCTGATCCGCCGTAAGCTTGGTAAGAATGCAAGCGCCATGACGATCACATTGCTTCTGAATTCTGAGGGAAAGAAGATGGGCAAGACCCAGAAAGGCGCGGTATGGCTTGATCCGGAGAAGACGACTCCGTTCGAGTTCTATCAGTATTGGAGAAATGTTGCAGATGCAGACGTACTGAAATGTATCCGTATGCTGACATTCCTTCCGCTTGAGGAGATCGATAAGATGGATTCTTGGGAAGGGGCGCAGCTCAACACAGCCAAAGAGATCCTTGCATTCGAGTTGACCAAGATGGTTCACGGCGAGGAAGAGGCCAAGAAAGCGCTCGCTGCAGCGAAGGCGCTGTTCAGCCAGGGGGCGGCGGTGGATATGCCTTGCGTTGAACTGACGGCAGCGGACCTTACGGACGGTAAGATCGATATCCTGACGATGCTGGTGAAGGCGGGCTTAGTTCCAAGCAAATCCGAGGCGCGCCGTGCGGTCACCCAGGGAGGCGTATCGGCAGACGGGGAGAAGCTTACGGATATCTATACAGAATTCACAGGCGACAGGCTTGGCGGCGAAGGAATCGTGCTGAAGAAGGGAAAGAAGAATTTTAAGAAAATAGTCATGAAATAATAAAAGGGGCTGCCGAATGACGATATCATCGTTAAATCGGCGGCCCTATTGATAACCGTTACATTACTTTTAAGTATTGTACGCTGTAGGCAGGCAGTTCCAGACTTCCGTTCATGGTTACTTTCTCTTCGGTCAGCAGATCCAGCGCATTGCCGTTAAGATCCTGATGGCGCGCCGTGTAAGGAGAATCTGACGCGTTGATCGCGATCATGACGCATTCATCGTTAGAGCGGCGTTCAAATACCAACTGATGGTTCTGGATCACCACATTCCTGTATGAACCGTTGCAGATGGCGTCGCTCTTCTGACGGACGGTGATCAGAAGCCTGATATAGTCGGTAAGTTCATTAGGCTTGGGTTCCTCGAAGCACGGCCTTAAGGCGTAATCGTTGTCCGGCGCCTTCTCGCCGGTCTCACCCCATTCGCTTCCATAATATAAGCACGGGATACCGGGCATACCAAGCAAGAGACCATATGCCAGCGGGATGTGCTTCTTATTGGTCAGGATACTTGCAAGCCTGGTAACGTCATGGTTATCGACGAAGGTCATCAGATGCTTGCCCCGGTAAATGCACCACTGGTCCGCGCCAAACTGACGATGCAGGGAGTGGGCGATCTCAAACAGATTCATAGAATTAAAGCTGGAATAGATGCCCTTGTAGCATTCGTAGTTAGTGCAGCTATGCAGCATCTCATCATTGACGATCAGATTATAATCCCCGAACAAGACCTCGCCGATCAATACGAAATCACTCTTTAGCTCCTGTACATAGGAACGCAGTCTCTTCATGAAATGATGGTCAAGGCTGTAGGCGACATCCAGACGCAGTCCGTCGATGTCAAATGTATCTACCCAGAATTTCACACATTCCAGAAGGTAATCGGTGACAGCGGGATTATGAAGGTTCAGCTTGACCAGTTCAAAATGTCCCTCCCAGCCCTCGTACCAGAAGCCGTCGTTGTAGCTGTTGTTGCCGTCGAAGTTGATATGGAACCAGTCTTTGTAAGGGGAGTCATACTTCTTCTCCTGTACATCCTTAAACGCCCAGAATCCGCGTCCCACATGGTTGAATACACCGTCCAGCACGATCTTCACACCGTGCTTGTGGAGACTCTTGCAGACGTCGGCAAAGTCTTCGTTGGTACCGAGACGGCAGTCGATCTGCTTGAAATCCCGCGTGTCATAGCCGTGGTTGTCCGATTCGAAGATCGGGTTGAGCAGGATGGAATCGACGCCAAGATTCCCCAGATATTCTGACCAGTCTAATAATTTGCGGATTCTAGGGACGCATTCGCCGTCGTTGTGTACGGGCGCCCCGCAGAATCCGATCGGATATATTTGGTAAAATACTCCATTGTAAGCCCACATGATAATACCTCTCTTTCCACGCCGGGCCGTCCCCAGAGCGGCTCTGGAACAGTGCGGCGAACTTGATTGAAGTTGTGCAGTGAGTGCACTTCGGAATTATTATAGCAAAAACAGCGATAATATGCTATAGTCAATGAAACAAATTGTGAATGAGGTATTGGATTTATGGAAAGATATTTGTTGAGAAAAACGATGGATTATGAGTCAATGGTAGATCTGTTCGTTCGGTCCGGGCTTGAGATCAGTCCGGAAGATCCAAGGCCGGAAGGCTTGATCACTTGTTTTGAACTGGTAGATGTACAGGAGAATAAGAGGATCGGGGCATCCGGCTTATGTTGTGCTGCGAATGAATATATCCTTCGCTGTGTTGCCGTGGAGGAGGAGTTCCAGGGAATGGGATATGGCCGGAAACTTGTGGAAGCGGTGACGGCGGAAGCCGGACGGCTTGGAGCAAAGCGGATTTGGCTTACGGCGAAGGTGCCGGAATTCTATAAGAAGTTCCAGTTTCAGGTGGCGCCAAGGGAGGAGGCCCCGTTCGTGAGCAAATGCGGAGAATGTCCGCAATATCACAATGGATGTGAGTCGGAGGTCATGGTATACTATTTCTGAAAAATGTGGTGAAAAAGTAGCCAAAAGTAGAAGAAAATGGTTGACACACACGGATGCGTATAATATAATTTAACAGTATGACAAAAAGAGAAATGATAAGGAACCAAAGCCCCGGAGCCTTGTTGTTTTCAATACAACCCTATACGGAGGGCCTGTAAGTATCAGGATTTCCGTATATAATTATCATGAATATGTTAATGACTCATTGCAGGAGGTAAACCGATGAAAACTTATATGGCGAATCCAGATAAGATTGAGAGAAAGTGGTATGTAGTTGATGCTGCGGGATGTACATTAGGCCGTTTGACATCAGAAGTAGCTAAGATCTTAAGAGGTAAGAATAAGCCGGAATTCACACCGCATGTTGATACCGGTGATTATGTGATTATTGTGAATGCCGAGAAGGTGAAAGTCACAGGCAAGAAGATGGAGCAGAAGATTTATTATCATCATTCAGACTATGTAGGCGGTATGAAAGAGACCACGTTGGCAGAGATGATGGACAAGAAGCCTGAGAAGGTAATTGAACTTGCTGTCAAGGGTATGCTTCCGAAGGGACCTTTGGGAAGATCCATGATCAAGAAATTGCACGTATATGCTGGACCAGAGCATCAGCAGCAGGCTCAGAAGCCAGTTGAACTGAAGTTTTAGGAAAGTCTGAAAGGAGGATATTAAGATGGCTAATGCAAGATTCTACGGAACAGGAAGAAGAAAAAAATCAATCGCAAGAGTATATTTAGTACCAGGAACAGGTAAAGTTACAATAAATAAAAGAGATATCGACGAGTATCTCGGTCTGGAGACATTGAAGGTTGTTGTTCGTCAGCCGTTGGTGGCGACTGAGACAGAAGGCAAGTTCGATGTGATCGTCAATGTAAAAGGCGGCGGATACACAGGACAGGCAGGAGCGATCCGTCACGGCATCGCAAGAGCGCTTCTTCAGGCAGACGAGGAGTACAGACCTGTGCTTAAGAAAGCAGGTTTCCTGACACGTGATCCACGTATGAAAGAACGTAAGAAATACGGTCTCAAGGCAGCCCGCCGCGCTCCGCAGTTCAGCAAGCGTTAAGGAATTGTTTATATGCAATGTAAAACCCCAGAAAATTTGTTTTTCAGGGGTTTTATTATATTTTTATTGATTTTATATCATAATTGCATATAATAAAAACAGATAGGAGACTGTCTTTGGAGAGTTCCTGCCAGATAGTGGGAGATATTAAACTTATAGGGAGCAGCAATGCTCCCTCTTTTTTTACTTTATAGGGTGCGCCCAGCTAAGGGCTTGGAATTCGGTGGGTGAAAGTCCTACAAGTCTGCTTTCAATACAAAACAGACGCAGAGATGTTCTACGAATATTTAAAGCGCAGAATGATGCACTTTGGACTGGAAATGGAGGAGGAAAAGACGAGGCTGATAGAATTCGGCCGATTTGCAGAAAGGAACCGGAAAGAGCGTGGAGACGGGAAACCGGAGACCTTTACATTCCTCGGATTCACGCATTACTGTTCGCATGGAAGAACGGGAAAGCTGCACGTCCGGTTCTGAGAGGGGTAAGCCCCGTAAGGGACTTACCTACTTACCAACTTGTTTGCTATGTTTGTTCCTGCCATTTTAATATTTGTACGAACTGGCATATCAGTAAAAAGATCATTGGAAATGATACAGTTTTGGGGAATGGCAGCATCAGTATGCAAATGTCAATTATGGCTTGTTGGGCGAGACTATAGAAGCAGTCAGTGGAGTTAGTTATTCTGAGTATATGAATAAAAAAATTTTTCTGCCGCTACATATGGAACACACGGCGGCGACACTTGAACAAGGAAGTGAATGTTTTGAAGAAGATTCTAATTGTAGAGGACGATCAGCTTTTGAATCGGACATTGGCATATAATCTGACCTCTGATGGATATGAGGTCATTTCAGTTTTTAATTTTGACACCGCGGTAAGAAAATTGCGGGAGAGTGAATTTGATGTGGCACTGTTGGACATTAACCTGCCCGATGGCAGCGGACTGGATCTGTGTGAAGAAATCCGGAATCGCGGTCAGCATACCTATATCATCTTTATCACAGCCAATGATAAGGAGAGTGATATGCTCAAGGGTTATGAAGTTGGCGGAGCGGATTATGTGACCAAGCCATTTTCTGTGACGGTGCTTTGCAAAAAAGTGGCGGCGGTTTTTGCGAATCTGGAGCTGCGGGCACCTCAGCATGATCTGTTTGATGATGGTTTCCTGAAAATCGACTTCTCCGAACAAAGCGCGTCCCTTGCTGGAGAATCCCTGGACTTTACACCGAAGGAATACCGCACCCTGTTTCTATTCGTAAAGAATCCCCGTATCATTCTGACCAAGCGGCAGATTTTAGAGAAGCTGTGGGACGTTGATGGAGATTTTGTGGACGATCATACTCTGACGACGCTCATCAGCCGTATCCGTAAAAAAATCGAGACAGACGAGCGGAAATATATTAAGACAGCTTACGGTATTGGCTATCAGTGGATCGGCGGTGAGTCTCGATGAAGCTGCAAAATTTATCCGTCAGGGCATTTTTGAGAAAAATTATAGCGGGGACTCTGCTCACTGCCGCTTTGCTGCTGTTGATTTTTTCCCTGGTGACGAAAGATGTGTGTGTTGTCATCTGCTGCATTATTTTGACAGTTGCGTTTTATATTTGGGGCATAGTTTTCCTGCACTACTTTCAAAAGAAACTTTCTCTGTTCACCGATGATTTGTGCCAGACATTGGATCACATGATGGATAGTACAGACCGGCCCCAGGTAGATTATGAAGCGGAAACGCTGCTGTCCCGGATCAGCCACCGTCTGGAACGGCTCTACAATGTGATGCAGAAAACCAGACATATGGCGGAGGGAGAAAAGGAAGAGCTGCAATCCCTGGTATCGGATATTTCCCACCAGACTAAAACCCCCATCGCAAATTTGAAGCTAATCAACGATACGATGCTGACACGGCCATTGACAGAAGAAAAGCGCAAGGAGCTTTTGCAGGCCACAGGCGCGCAGATGGATAAATTGGATTTCCTCATTCAGGGAATGGTGAAAACCTCCCGTCTGGAAACGGGTGTCATTACGCTGGAGAAACTGGATGCTGTGATCGGGGATACGTTGGTGAGCGCCATCAATGGTGTTTTGGCACCGATGGAACAAAAAGAGATCAGCTTGTCGGTGGACTGCCCATCTGATCTGACAATATCCCATGACGGCCGATGGACCTCCGAAGCATTGTTTAACATTCTGGATAATGCGGTAAAGTACACTTCTGCCGGCGGCAGCATCCAGGTGAAGGTACAGGATTGGGAAATGTATTTGAGGATAGATGTGACGGATACAGGCAGAGGCATCCCGGAGCATTCTCAGGGCACGATCTTCAAACGCTTCTATCGGGATGAAGCGGTGCGTGATATAGATGGGGTCGGAATCGGCTTATACCTTGCCCGTGAGATCATTACCATGCAGGGGGGCTATATTACCGTCGAGTCTAAAGTTGGGAAAGGATCAACTTTTTCCGTGTTCCTGCCCATAAAATAATTCTGAGGCAGTCTGTTTTGGCAGGCTGCCTTTTTTGAAAAATTTTTAGATGACAATGGATTTTAGGACAATTCTGCAACATTTGCCCTTTATCCTATACTCAACAAATCAAGAAAGGCAGGTAATTGTTATGAAAATTTTGCAGACAACTGATCTTAAAAAATACTACGGCACAGAGCCGAATATTACCCGCGCCCTGGATGGCGTGAGCTTCTCTGTGGAGGAGGGAGAATTTGTGGCGGTGGTCGGTACTTCCGGCTCCGGTAAGTCCACCCTGCTTCACATGATGGGCGGCCTGGATACCCCCACCTCCGGCAGGGTGATGGTGCGGGATAAGGAACCGGCGGAGATGAACGACGAGCAGCTTACCATATTCCGCCGCCGCAATATCGGCTTTATCTTTCAGAACTACAATCTGGTGCCGATCCTGAATGTGTATGAGAACATCGTCTTGCCCGTGGAACTGGACGGGGATACGGTGGATCAGAAATTCATGGCGGATGTGGTGTCCATGCTGGGACTGGAGGATAAGCTGAAGAATATGCCAAACAACCTCTCCGGCGGTCAGCAGCAGCGTGTGGCTATCGCCCGCGCTCTGGTGTCAAAGCCCGCTATCGTCCTGGCCGATGAACCCACCGGAAACCTGGACAGCAGGACCAGCGCCGATGTGCTGGGGCTTTTGCAGAGAACGAGCCGTGAATTTAACCAGACGCTGGTGATGATTACACATAACGATGCCATTGCCCAGCTTGCAGACCGTATTGTGCGGATCGAGGATGGTAAAATCGTTGGATAAAGAAGGAAAGGAGATAATCAAAATGACAGTACCATTTGAGAATGATACAGGAAATATTGTCAGGAAGCTGGCAAGAAAAAGCTTGAAAAGTGAGAAACGCCGGAATCTGATGGTGGTGATCGCCGTGGCGCTGGCAGCCTGCCTGATCTGTTTTTCAATCGTGATGGCTTTGTCTACCCGGCAGATAGAGAAAAATCATGTGGAGGATACCTATGAGGCGGTCTATACCAAGATTACCGAGGAAGATGTGTCCACCCTGAAGGAGCTTGATGACTTCTCAAGGGTAGGAGAGTATTATATGCTGGCTGTGGAACCTGCGGAGCAGGGGTACAACGCCTCTTACATTTATTGTGATGAGGAAACGATGTATATTGCCCGTGACCAGATGAAGCTGCTGGAGGGATGCCTGCCCCAGAAGGAGGATGAAGTGGCGGTGAGCCGTTATTTCCTTTCAAACTACGGTGCAGACGCCGGGATTGGCGAAAAGGTTGTACTAAGCAGCGAGAGTTTTCACGGAGAATATACGGTGACGGGCATTCTGGAAGGCTATAAGGAAAAAGAGGTAAATGGATCTTCCATCCTTCTTTCAAAAGAAGCCCTGAAAGGATGGAGCGGCTACGACCCTTCTGATTATCGCGTCTATGTGCATTTTAAGAATGAGCAGCAAATGGATGAAACCCAGCTGACTTCCCGCAGCCGGGAGATCGCCAAGGAATATCAGCTGGAAATGCCAATCATGAACCTCAGCTATATGAAGTTCTATAAAGAACCGGTGGATGTCAGTATGTTGGCGCTGGTTGCCGGAATTGCAGTTCTGGTCGTTCTCGGAGGGTATGTTGTGATACAAAGTATCTTCCGAATCTCTATCAATGACAAAATCCAAAGCTACGGACAACTGCGGACCATCGGCACAACGGCAAAGCAGATCCGCCGTATTGTAAAAAAGGAAGGCCGCTGCTTAGGATGGGCCGGCATTGGAATCGGTATTTTGATGGGATGTGCTGCTGGGTTTGCTCTGTTTTCCCGTGGGTTTAATCTGCCGTTTTATGCAGCTGCGATTGTTTTGACTGCACTGCTTGGCTGGTTTATGGTATCCATTGCGATCCGCAGACCGGTAAAGATTGCGGCAGGTATCTCTCCTATTGAAGCAGTCCGCTTTACTGGCAGTCAGAGCGGAAAGTCCCGCACGCATAAGAAGAATATGCGGCTAAATCCGCTCTCCATGGGAATTGCAAATTTCAGGCGTGACCGTAAAAAGACTGTCAGCATCGTGGCTTCCCTGAGTCTGGGCGGGGTGCTCCTTTTGGTGACGGCCTCTATTCTTTTGGTTCGTTCGCCGGATCGGATCGCAAGACAGTTTTTCACGGATGGGGATTATAAAATCTATATACATTCTGAAAAAACAGAATATGAGGTGATGTCGGAAGGAAATCCTTTGAGTGAAGCGCTTCGGCAGGAAGTGCTGGCCGTAGACGGCGTAACAGATGTGATAGAGAATCGTCAGGCGGTTCATGTGCGGTTTGAAAATGAGGAAAGTTCTTCCGGTGGAATGTGCGATCTGTTGAGTGACCGAAACAGGGATAAGATGAAAGCGGCGCTTGTGTCGGGGACTTTACCTCAAGATTCCCATAGTATTGCGCTTGATATGAAATATGCAGAAGACATGATCAGTGTAGATGTGGGATCGGTTATAGAACTTACCATAGGGGATCGGGTGATGCCTGTCACTGTTTCAGGTCTGATTACGAACGATAAGCTGCAAAATGGTCACGGCGCTCTGGCCTTGGACAGCACCTGCATGATCGCAGCAAAAGAGTTGTTTCAGGAAGCAATGCCTATGATCGATTGTTTTGATTATTCCTGGAGCATTGTCGGCGATCCTAAAAAGGCGGAGCAGATTGAAAACAGTCTGAGTGCAATCATTTCTCCCGATCCGGACCTTGAATTGGATACCATTGAGATACATAGGGATTATGAGGAAATGGAAAACCGGGTTATTTTTGGAGGGTTTCAGGCGCTATCGTGGCTGGTATTCCTCTTTGGCGTGGTCAACCTCATCAATACCACCCTCTCCAACCAGATGTCCAGAAAGAGGGAAAACAGTGTCTTTCGCGCTGTTGGTCTGACCAGAAAACAGCTTTGCCAAATGACCATCTATGAGGGAATTTGCTATGCGTTTTCTGCTTCGCTGGCAACTCTGGCAGTCGGACTTCCGATTGCAGTGATAGCTGCCCGAAAATTAAGCGAACTGACTTTCCATGGAGCAATTATGCCATATTCCTTCCCTTTCCTGCAAATGGGGCTGTTCGTTCTGGCGCTGTTTGGTCTGGAGGTTATTCTGTCCTTCTGGACAATGCGCAGACAGAAAAATCAATCTCTTGTGGAAAAAATGCGGGCGATGGAATAACCGTATAGGAAGATAGTACAAAAGTAAAAGAAATTTTCATAAATCCCCGCCTGTTCCGGCTTGTGCGGTTTTGTAAGGAATGGTCACAAGATCTCAAAGTGCTTCTGGCACAGGGCATTGCGTCCCATTTTCGCACTTGTATTCGCCGAGCAAATGAAATATAATAAGGTGGATTGTCGGAGGTGTGGATATGGATTATATAACGCTCGGAGAGGCAAGTGAAAATGGGGTATTTCCACCCGTAGAAGCGAGAAGGTGATAAGCAATGAGGATTTTAGTCATAGAAGATGATCTGGCCTTAAGTGCCGGACTGTGTTTTGAATTGGATAGTAACGGCTATCTGACGGTGGCAGCATATAACTGCCGGAAAGCCAGACAGCTTTTGCAGGAGGACCAATTTGACCTTGCGATCATGGATGTGAATTTGCCGGATGGCAATGGTTTTGATCTCTGTAGAGAAGTGAAAGCGATCAAACCGGAACTCCCTGTGATTTTTTTGACAGCAAATGATTTAGAACAGGATGTACTGAACGGATTCAATCTAGGCGCAGAGGATTATATTACAAAGCCTTTCAATATGCAGATTTTTCTGCGGCGGGTAGAGGTAGCCGTCAGGAGAGGAAATAAAGTTACTGCGGCCTCTGCAGACCGCTGGACTGACGGATTTCTCTTGCTTGATTTTGGCGCACTGACTGCCGTGCGGGGCGGTGAAAAGCTGTCGATCACGCCTAACGAATATAAGCTGCTGAAAGCACTGACAGAGAATGCGGGTAACATCATTACCCGACAGCTTTTGCTGGAACGGTTGTGGGATTGTGACGGGAATTTCGTTGATGACCACACACTTACTGTGACGATGAACCGGCTTCGGGCGAAGATTGAGAATGACGATCATACCTATATCAAGACCATCCGGGGTATGGGGTATATCTGGACGGGAGGCAAACAATGAAGAAGCACGCAAAAGTTTTGAGGATTTTGATGGTTTTGGCAGCTGCGGTGCTTTTTTCTTTGCTGTGCTGGCTGTTGTGGGCATTTGTTCCCCGTTCCAGTGTTCGTTACAGCCTGTTGGCTGTGACAGGTGGTATTTTTGTATTAGCCGGCCTGTGGATATGGTTTCAGCAGAGACAGATCTTTCACTTTGCAGACGAAATATGTGATACACTGGATGCCTTGATTTCCGGGAGACAGCCGGAGGTGGAGCGGCCTTATGAGGATAGCATAACAGCCAAGGTACAGGGAAAGCTCCTGCAATACTATGACATCATGAACGAGGGCAAATTGCAGAGCCAGCGGGATAAACAGACCATTCAGGAGCTGGTCAGTGATATATCTCATCAAGTGAAAACTCCGATTGCTAATATTCAGATGTTTACCGGCATCCTCCGGCAGCATCAGCTGACGGAGGAAAAGCGGGCCGAGTTTCTGGAAACTATGGCGTCGCAGATCAATAAATTGGATTTTCTGATGCAGTCTTTAATTAAAATGTCTCGGCTGGAAACAGGAACCTTTGTCCTGCACATGGAAGAAGCGCCTCTTGATAAGACCATTGCTCAGGCGATCAGCAGCGTATGGGCGAAAGCGGATCAAAAAAATATCCAGTTGTCGGCGGACTGCGCGCCATCAGTTACTGTGCAGCATGACTCCAAGTGGACAGCGGAGGCCCTGGGCAATATCCTGGACAACGGGGTTAAATACACCCCGGAAGGCGGCAGCATTTCTGTATCTGTTCGCCCATGGCAATTCTATACGCGAATTGATATTTCTGATACTGGTATAGGCATCCATGAGGAGCATTATCACGATGTTTTTCAGCGTTTTTATCGGGCTCAGGAAACAGCTGCCGAAGAAGGCGTTGGCTTGGGGCTGTATCTTGCCAACGGGATCATTACGCGGCAAAAAGGCTATATCAGCGTAAAATCAAATTACGGAGAAGGAACCACCTTCTCTGTCTATTTGCTGAGTTGAGCAAATAGCTTATATGAAAAAGAGAGAGAGGAAGTTTGAAACTATGGAAAGCGTATCTGTACACCAATTAAAGAAATATTTTGGAAAGGGAGAGACGCAAGTCAAAGCCTTGGATGGCATCGACCTTTCCATTGAAAAAGGCAAGTTTACCGCCATTATTGGTGCATCCGGCTCCGGCAAAACCACTTTGTTGAACATGATTGGCGGGCTGGATATCCCTGATGAGGGGGAAGTGATCGTAGATGGTGTAAATCTGTCCGGCTTGAAGGAAAAAGAGCTGGCTGTGTTTCGCCGCAACAAAGTGGGTTTTGTGTATCAGAATTTTAATCTGGTTCCAACACTGACCATAAAAGAAAATATTCTGTTCCCCCTTAGTCTGGCTGGCAGTACGCCTGATCAGCGTTTTTTTGTAGATGTCGTGCAGCAGCTTCGGCTGGAGGAACGGCTGAATGCCTATCCCCATGAGCTTTCCGGCGGCGGGCAGCAGCGGGCAGCTATTGCCAGGGCGCTGATTGCAAAGCCAGCCATTATTCTTGCCGACGAACCTACCGGAAATTTGGATGTAAAAAGTGGGCAAAATGTGCTGGGACTTTTGAAAATGTCCGTTGAGACCTATCACCAGACGCTCATTATGATCACTCACAACCTTGAGATCGCACAGATGGCTGACCGTGTGCTTCGCATGGAAGATGGCCGCCTGAAGGCGTAAGGAGGTTGTCATGCTTGCAAATAATAATCTGAAAATATGTCACACACTTGCATGGCGGGATTTCAAATTTCATAAAGCAAAAAATTTACTGTTGGCTTTTGCTGTGGTTTTGATCACAGGACTGTATGCCTTCACTTTTCTTCTGGGAAGCTCAGTAGAAAATGCGTTTCTGCTCAATTATGAGTATCGATACGGTTCAACCAGTCACATCCTCTACCATGGATTGACTGCACATCAGGCGGATAAATTGGCGCAGCATCCCAATGTAAAAAGTACGGTCCGGATCAGCGCTTTGGGGCAGCTCTCTGATGAGATGATAGGTGTTCGCAGTGTTGAGCTGGCGGTAATCAATCAGGACTATGCCGAGAGCATCCTATCTGTTCCTACAACGGGGCGCTTGCCGGAGAAACCGGGAGAAATCGCTCTGGATGAATTTACTATGGACTCTCTGGGAGTTCTTCATGAGCTGGGCGCCCCGGTGTCTGTTCAATGGACAGATAGCAAGGGAGAACAGCACAATACTGACTTTACCCTCTGTGGATGGTGGGCAAGCCCCACAAACTTCACAGAAGCCTGTGCCTGGGTAACAGCGGAGTGTGCTGTCAGACTTCTGAGCGGATACCCGGATACGGCATCCGTTACGTTGGGGGTTGATCTCCATCAGCCAAAGGAATTGGAACAGCAGGCGCAGCAGATCATGACAGATCAGGGCGTAAATCAGGTTGCCTACACCACCAATCTGGCCTATAACGAAGCCAGGATGGAAATGGCAAGTAAACAGGCAACACCGTTTTACATTCCTGCATTGGTTGTGCTTTTGTGCGGTTTTTTGATGATTTACAGCATCATTCATGTGGCTATGGATCAGGATTCCCATTTTTTTGCGGGGCTGAAAACATTGGGCATGACACCGCGGCAGATCAGATGGGTCCTGTTGGAAAAGGCCGTGATGCTCTCTCTTTTTGGGCTGTTTCCCGGCTGGATGATGGGATTTGGTATCCACTATTTGGTTACACCTCGGATCGTGACTGGTATGGAGCAAAACCCGGCGATCTATTTCCTGTCCTGGGAGCCGTTCGCTCTGGCAGCGCTCAGCACCTTCGGAACAGTTTTTCTGGCGTACTTTCTGCCTGCTGCCCGGACAGGCGAAATGATGCCGACGCAGATGCTGCGGAATTTGGATGAACGGATGCCAAAAGGACAGGGGCGCAGCAGTACAGGGCAAGTCAGTATTTTTCGTCTGGCCCTTCGCTCCCTCTGGAGAAATAAAAGGCGTACAATTCTTTCATTGCTGTCTTTATTGTTCTCCCTGCTGCTGCTCTGTTCTACCTGGATTCGTTACACCAGCTACGACGAAGAACTGTACTTAAACGGGATGTCTCCGTGGGACTACACCATTGAAGACGGCTCTGCGGTTTCCGACGTACAGCGGTATAACCCCAATAACCGGGTTATCACGGAACAGATCGTCAGTGATCTGCGTGGACGCAGTGAAGTTTTGGAAGTAAGCGTCCTGAAATCCAAGGAGGTGAAACTGACGGCTTCTGACGAGCTTCGCCAGAGGATCGTGGACTTTTACAACGAACCTTATGATGAAACCATGACCCGCAGAGAAAGTCAGGCGGCCTATCCTGATTGGTGTGCCGGTTTGGACCGCTTGGAACGGACGGGTAACTATTATGGTATAGTTATTGCGCTGGAGGACGCCTACCTGCGGTATGTGTTGGATAACTGTCCGGTTACCAGCGGTGATTTTGATGCAGAACAGTTTGCTGATGGACAGTATGTTGTGGCCGCAGGCGCTTATGCTGAGGGTGTGTCCTCGCCTGCCGCCGGAGAAACGGTGGAGCTTGGCGGAGAGCAGATTCCTGTGCTGGCTTCAGTTATGGAGGATACATCATTTTTAAGTGGAAGTAACAGTTCGGAATCCAGCTTTCATCTGGCTTATTTTGTACCAATGTCCTTATTTGAGCAGCTGTTCCCTGATGAGGGTATCCGTCAGCTGGCAGTCAACATTGACCATAATGGACAGGCGGAATTTGAACGCTATCTCAGCTCGTATAAGCAGGGACTGAATCGCGGGATCGGTGTTTGGATGCGCAGCGACTGTCAAGAAGCTTTTCAAAACGCCAGGCTGAATGAATGCCTGCCGCGGCTGATCGTCGGGATCGTATTGATGATCATTGGTCTGCTGAATTTTGCCAATATGTTGATTACAAAAACGATGGTCCGAAAAAAAGAATTTGCGGTCTATCAGAGCCTTGGTATGACAAGCAGACAGCTGCAATGGCTTTTGCTGACAGAGGGCTTGCTTCATGCGGCTCTTTTGACAGTGGTTTTGCTGCCGGTAACCTTCCTGGTAACCTGGTTTGGGATGCCGGCAGTTTTTTCACAGCTTAACACTTGGTGTATGACCTATCACTATACGCTGGCTCCCCTATGGGCAGCCTTGCCGCTCATGCTGTTGCTGGCAATGGCAGTTCCTCTGATGTGCTGCAGCTTTATTGAGAAAGGAAGCATTACAGAGCGTTTGCGGATTGTTCCCTAGAAACAACATAGTAAGGCGGCTTCGCTTGCAAAGGCGGAGCCGCCTTTTTTTAAAAGGTACAAAACTGTACCTTTGCTGTACCTTTCCTGTGACATTGAACTGGTAAAATATAGTCAGAAAAGGGAAACGGATTCCCGGTCACAAGGAGGAGATACTTATGGAAGCAATTTTGAAGGTTACCGGCCTTAGAAAATATTACGGTAAGGGTGAAGCTTTGGTCAAGGCATTGGATGGTATAGATCTGGAGATCGAGCGTGGTAAGTTTACTGCGATCATTGGCACCTCTGGATCTGGAAAATCTACGCTGCTGAATATGCTGGGTGGACTGGATACTCCCAGCGAGGGCAGTATTCAAATTGGAAATATGGAACTGGCAAAGCTGAATAGCGAACAGGCTACCATTTTCCGGCGCAATCATATCGGCTTTATTTTTCAGAATTATAACCTGGTGCCGGTACTCAGTGTTTGGGAAAATATTGTTTTCCCTATCTCTCTGGATGGCCATAAGCCTGATGAGAAGTTTATCATGGAAATCGTTTGTTTGCTTGGTTTGGAGAAGAAACTGGATAGTCTGCCGAACAATCTTTCCGGCGGGCAGCAGCAGAGGGTGGCGATTGCCCGTGCGCTGGCTTCTAAGCCTGCGATTATATTGGCTGACGAACCCACCGGTAATCTGGATTCAAAAACCAGTGATGATGTAATTGGTTTGCTGAAATTGACCAGCAAAGAATTTAACCAGACAATTGTGATGATTACTCATAACCCGGACATTGCACAGATGGCGGATCGTATTGTCCGAATTGAGGACGGCCGCATCGTGTCTCAGAGAGGGAGGGATGCGCGATGAAAACAGTATTCAAACCAATTCAAACGCTGAATCAGCGTACTTTCAAGAAAAATAAAGGCCGGAATCTGGTGGCGGTCATTGCCATTTTAATGACTACGATCATGTTCACCACCTTGTTTACCTTGACACAGAGTATGAGCAAAAACATGGTGGAAATGACCTTCCGGCAGACTGGTTATGATGGTCAGGCATCTTTTAAGAGCATCACCGCAGAGCAGTTTTCTTTGATCGCTAATCACCCTGATGTTGCAGAAGCCGGAGAAAGCCTTATTCTTGGTCTTGCACAAAACAAAAAGCTGGGTGGCAAACAGGTTGAGATCCGTTGGAGCAGTGACATCAACGCCGAGCATTCCTTTGCTATGCCTACCACTGGAACAATGCCAACGGCAGCAGATGAGATTGCTCTGGACACCCTGATCCTTGATCGGCTGGGTATTCCACATCAACTGGGAGAGAATGTAACGCTGGAATGGCGCAAGGATCTCGCAAAGGATGAGGTGACCACTTCCACTTTTACCCTCTGTGGTTTCTGGGAGGGCAACGAATCTGTCTATGCAAGTATGGCTTGGGTAAGCCGGGAATTTGCGGATGAGATGATCGGTGACCATATTGCTGATGGGAAAACAAGCATTTTAGGCCTGCATACCGCGCAAGTGATCCTGCATAGTGACCGCAATATTGAGGCCGCCATGGAGAATATTTTGGCGGACACCGGGCTGACGGAGTTGGAATTCGGCGTAAATCTGGCATATTCACCGGAGATGAACGCTACCGCAGCGCAGGAAAGCCTTCCTATGTATTTGGGTATGGCGCTGGTGTTCCTCGCCGGCTATCTGATTATTTATAATATCTTTCAGATCAGCGTTACTGCCGACATCCAGTTCTATGGCAAGTTGAAAACACTGGGCACTACCACAAAGCAGATCAAGAAACTCATTTATGGTCAGGCAAACCGGCTGTGCGTGATCGGTATCCCGCTGGGCCTTCTTCTGGGCTGGCTGCTGGGCATGGTGCTGGTTCCTGTATTGATGGGGCAGCTGGAGGGCAATGCTGTGGTTTCCGCAAATCCCATGATTTTCCTTGGCTCTGCCCTTTTTGCATGGCTGACGGTTACCATCTCCTGCCTGCGTCCGGCAAGGCTGGCTGGAAAGGTTTCTCCTATTGAAGCTCTGCGGATGAGTGATGCCGCCATCACAAGCAAGAAGAAAAGCAAACGCACCCGGAATGGCGCTTCCATTACTGGTATGGCCTGGGCGAATCTGGGGCGGAACAAAAAACGGACGGTGACGGTCATCTGCTCTCTGACCTTGGGACTGGTCCTGCTCAGCTGTTTCTACGCTAAGAATGCTGCTTTTGATATGGAGAAGTATCTGTCTGAGCTGGCAATCAGTGACTTCCAGTTGGATGATGCCAGCAGTGAGAACTATATCGGAGGTTATGATCCCAGGGGAACCACACTGAACGCTGATTTGGTCACAGCGGTTGAGGAATTAGACGGATTGGAGTCTACTGGTCATCAATATTCTCATCAATTTGAACTAACACTGAATGATGAGACTGTGCAAAATATCGACGCCTTCTATACGCAGGAAATGTTGGATTATTGGGCAACTTACGATCCGTCTGGTCCGGCTCAGATAAAAAACGCCATGGAAACCCGTAAAGCAATCGGTGTACTGTACGGAATGGATGGTATCCCTCTGGATGCGGTCGCACAGGAACAGCATTTGTTCTCCGGCAGCTATGATGCAGAGAAATTTGCCAGCGGCAACTATGTGCTGGTCATCGGTCCTGCCTTAGATTTAGCAGACACAGATAGCTATGCTGCATTGCCTGTGCCTTCTGTTGGAAGCAATATTACGATTGAAAATCGCACCTATCAGGTGATGGCTGTTGTAGATCCGCTTCTGGCAGTGGATGAAGGCTCTTATGAAGGCGGTGTACAGGATCAGCTTTGTATGAGTTTTATTATTCCTACTGTGGCATTCCAGCAGCAGTGGCCGGAGAATACACTGCGGAGACTGTTCTTCAATGTGGCCGATGAGCATATTCCCGCAGCACAAGAGATGATCGATGCGTATACCAAAACCGTTGACACCAGCCTGCCTGTGACATCCCGCAAAACTATGGCGGAGCAGTATGAGGCAGAAACACGGGCGTCGGCAGTCATAGGAAATACCATCAGCGTTATCATAGCCCTGGTGGGTGTGCTTAACTTTATCAATTCTATGGTTACGGCTATTGTTTCCCGCAAAAAAGAGTTTGCCATGATCCAGTCTGTGGGCATGACCAAGCGCCAGCTGCGGAAGATGCTGATTTGTGAAGGACTGGATTATGCGGTTGTCACGCTGATTGTTTCTTATATTGTCAGCGCTCTAGTTGTTGGAATCGGTGTCCGTGCCATGACAGCCAATGAGTTCAGCACTTTCCATTTTACTCTGATGCCACTGATGATTTGTACTCCTATCCTCTTGGCTTTTGCGGTGCTTATCCCGTTTTTCTGTTTTAAGAATTTAGAAAAGCAGAGCATTGTTGAGCGATTGAGAACAGAATAAATAGAATGATCTGCCGGACGACGGCAAGCTTCCATTGGCTGCATTTTATAGACAAAGGGGCAGTAGCACTTAGGTCCTCTAAACGTTTTCTCCTCAGAATAACGATAACATACACAACAAATTAGTGAAGAAACTAAACATGATCCCGGTTGTTGTTGCGCTCAGTTTAGCATATTTAATAGAATATCTTCAAGATTCCGTGTATGAAAAAGCAAAAAGAAGAGGAAAATGTATCCTTCAGCTACGGGGCGTCGCCCGCTTTTGCCTATTGGGGTGACGAAATGAGGGTATTTGATAAAACGATAATTACCCCAAAAACTCGCCGTCCTGCATGGCCTGCCGCCTTCCAATCACAAAAGGGTCATGCAAATCGGACATTATGATCCGGATCAGCTTATTTGAGGGGGTTCCGATATCCAGACACTTGTTCAGGGCGCAGATGATGCAACAATCATCTGCGCCCTGTTTTTTACACTTTAATCTGTTATCTTATACGCTTCTTCAGCATTTGACTTGCAGCGATACCGCCGAAGGCTGCCAGCATCAGAATTATAGATGTTGCTGTTGCAGCAGCGTCTCCCGTTTTTGGAGCTTTTACAGTATTGCCGGCAGCAGCAGTGCTTCCGTTGACTGTAAAGGTAGTCTCAGCATATCCATCGGTATAATTTACACGGTAGGTGTGCTTTCCGCTCTTTAAGGTCTCCATATATTCTGCCTTGAAAGTAACGATCGTAGAGCCTGATTCTGCAGCATAATTGCTTTTGTCTACAACAGCGCCGTCGATTTCTACACTGACGAATTTTGAGAAATCACCGTCTGTTTTCATCACCATAGGCTGACCGCTGCCTTTGGTCCAGGTATTGCCCGCTCCGCTGACAAAATTATACTGAGTGGAAGGAATGATGCCCGGTATGACTGTATCTGGATCAAGGCCGTTGCTGTCGTCATTCGGTTGATCGGCGTCAGGTGTCTGATCAGGCTTATCGGTATCTGGATTAGGATTCTGTCCAGGCTTATCGGTGTCTGGATTAGGATTCTGGTCAGGCTTGTCAGTATCCGGGTTAGGATTCTGGTCAGGCTTGTCAGTATCCGGGTTAGGATTCTGGTCAGGCTTATCGGTATCTGGAGTATTGCTTCCGTTAAGGTCCTCACGGGTTCCTCCGCCGTTGCCGGTACCGAAGATCTGTACCCAATAATCCCTGCCGTTCGCACGGACATGTCCAACGCCGATAGAAGTAAAAGTAGTGCCGATGCCGAGCATATTCCTTCTATGGCCCTGACCGTTGTAAGGTTCGTTAGTCTCTTTCCAGGCTTCTACCACTTCATTTGCAGAAGTCTGACCGGCTGCGATGTTCTCTCCCCAAGCAGTCATTCCCAATGAATCTATTACCATGCTGCTGGAAGTTCCTCCGCCTGGTCTCGTGTGGCTGAAGCTTGTAACGATTTCCGCTGCTCTGATCATTGCAACTCTCTCCAGTCTATAGTCATAGGCCAGAGCCGGAAGATTTCCGCATTGCTGCTTTTGTTCGTTGGCATCAAGGTACCAGGGATTAGCTGCACGGAAATTGTTCGTCAGATTGGCCACCGTCTGGGCATCGTCATACACATAAGTCACTCCGGCAGCCAGAACGTCCGTCTTCATTCCCAGGATCATCGTACACATCAGCAATAGTATGAGACCCTTCTTCACTTTTGCTCTCATAATTATTTTTCCTTTCTGTATAAATATTCTATCTATTCAACAATATATAATTTGCCAAGGAATGTCAATATAAAAATATGCCTTTTTGAGTTCTGATATATGCAGATGTTTTGACAGATAACTTCCTTATTATAAAGGATAAACTATGTTTATCCTTTTAAATATGTCAAATTTTAAACAGTTGACATAACAAAATCATTGGAATAGAATAAAAAGTAAAGTATGTTCGGAATCATTTTTTTACGTTTGATGCTTAAGAGAGCAGGTGAATATCTTGGGAGAGAGTCAGAGATACAGAGGGGTATATGAAGAATGAAGGTACAAAGAAACTATGAGGGGGAAGAGGACCAACAAAACGCTGCGGGGGATTTGGATAATCTTACAGGCGTTTTGAAGAAAAAAGCTGCAGAAGCAAGGATCGTATCTATGATGTGCAAGAACCGGGGCGGAGCGTTGTTAGTGTGCGATGTGGATCGGATGAAACGGATCAACGATCAGTATGGACACTTAATCGGTGATGAATGCCTGAAAGAGGTGTCGCAGGTCCTTAGCTATATGATACGGCAGGGCGATGTTCTGGGAAGATATGGGGGAGATGAATTCCTCGTTTTTATGTCCGGCTGTTTAGACATGGAAGAGGCGCAGGCTGCCTGCAGACGAATTGAAAATCGTCTCAGGATAGCCGCAGGCAAAGGGAGGGAGAAGATTCCATTATCTGTAACGGCTATATGTGTCTTGCGCCGTCCGGGTGATACCTGTCAGAGCTTATTTGAACGTGCAGATATTGAGCTGCAGAAACATAAGGCTGCGCCGTGTATGACGGGTGAGCAGGAGAATTGGAAAAAGGATCAATACATCAAAGACGCCAGAAAGATACGGAGAGAATTGATTGAACAGATCAAGAAAACGGGAGCATACTGTCAGGATTATGAAACGTTTAAGGGGATCTACCGTTTTCTGGAACGCGGAATTATTAGAAGCGGTCAAAAGGCATGTGTTGTTTTGATGACTGTGGTAGACGATCAGGGAGGGAATCTTCTGCCATATGAGAAGGATGCTATGATGGAACGATTGGGGGAAGATATTCGTTCTACACTCCGTATCGGAGATGTATACACCAGATATTCCAGCAGCCAGTATCTTGTGCTTGTTATTGGGACTACAGAAGAGCAGGGGGATATGATAGGAGATCGGATCAAGGAGAAATTCCTGAAGGAAAGTCCGGGAAAAGGTATTCTGATGCATCACTGTTATGAGCTTCAGCCAGCCAGGGTCGTGGACATAACAGGGAACGGCGAATTATGCGGGGAACTCGGGAAAATGAAAAAGAGAGGCAAATTATGAGGGAGAAAAAGCTATCTGTAAAGATGTTCGGTGGATTTTCTGCGAATTATGGAGACGAGATACTAACTTTTGGAAGGCAGAGAGATTCAAAATTCGGGCAGTTATTTCAGATATTGATGACCAGGCCGGGGCAGGAGTTCAGTAAAAGCGATATTGCTGAGAGTCTCTATGGTTGGGAGAAGGTAGAAGATCTTAATGCCAGTCTCAACAATACCATCTTCCGGCTCCGCAAATATCTGGATGGGTCGTCTCTGCCGCCGGGAAATTATCTGTCTCTGGAGGCAGGAATACTGCGCTTCGGCGGAGCGGTTGAGATGGAGTCGGATGTCGGGGAATTTGAGAGGTTATTCCGGGAATTCAGAGAGGGGAAGGATAAGAGAATAAAAGCAGAATTGAGTGAACAGGCATGTGAACTTTATCAGGGTGAATTTTTGCCTCAGCTGTCGAATGAGCAATGGGTCATAGAGAAAAGCCGGTATTATCAGAAGTTGTATTTTGCGATGATGAAATATCTGTTCACTTTTTTGCGGGGAGAGGGCGATTACAGGAAAATAGAAAGACTGGCGGCCCGGGCGGCAGATATCTATCCTTACGAGGGATGGGAGAATTGGAGGATCGACAGTCTGATTTCGCTGAACCGGTATCAGGATGCAAAAACGCTCTATCAGAAAACGGCGGCGCATGTACAGGAGATGGGGGGATTTCTATCAAAAGCGCAGCAGGCGCAGTTCCGGAAGATTGGAGAGAAGATACGTCAGCCAGAAGGGACGGAGGAAGATATCAGCAAATATCTTATGGAGATCCTTCCAGGGCAGGGGGCATATGAGTGTACTCTTCCAGGATTTTTAGATTGCTTTCACATGTTAAAGCGTGTTATAAAAAGAGGGATGGTTCAATTCAGTCTGCTGCTGTGTACGATTCTGGACGGAAACGGTCATCCGGCGGAGAACAGGGAAAATTGTGAAAAACAGGGAAAAAAACTGTGCGCATCCTTTCAGTCGCACCTGCGTCTGGGGGATATTTATGCAAAATATAGTGAAAACCAGTATCTGTTGCTGTGTGTAGGCGCTAAGAAAGAACATGTATCAGAGATTGGTTCTCGGATTGATGTAGATTTTCGGAAGCGGTGCGGCGGGCGCGGAGGGATTAGCTGCAGGCTGTTGGATGACGGCCGGGGCTGGTGAGGATAGCCGGCATTCGGAGATTGACAAAAGTAAAAAATGTATAGAAATGTGTGAAGTGAAAGAGTTTGCGAAAGAGTCCCTTTGTTATACTATACTCGGATAACATAATAATGTTGGGGTCAGAAGGTATTCTGGCCTCTATGATACCATGGATTACTCTGCATTTTGGTGTTTTTGCGGACTCCAGGTTTAAAGATCCTCTTGCAGGCAAGCTTGCATCGGATACTTTGGCCTTCTGGTATCACATAGTAAGAAATAGGGGAAATTTGTTTCCAAGAAGAAGAAAGGTAGGCTGAAATGAAGAAAAAACAAGCCATGAGAGTAATTGCGGCAGCAGGAATTGCCATCGGGGGCGCAGGAATGTTCCAGGACGGCAATGTAGTATATGCTGCAGAACTTGATCAGGATGTAAATGGCGGATCAGACGAACTGATCTTTTCTGCGGAGGAGAGTACAGAGGGGTCTCAAGAACCGCAGGCAGCAGAGTCTGCTTCTGCCGAACCGTATTCAGAACAGGTCAGTGAAAGCTCAATGTATACGGAGCAAGCTCCTGCTCCGGTTCAGGATAGCAGTGTAATAGAGACTAATGTATCAGCAGACAGTACAGGTTCTGTCGCTGGAACTGAGTCAGCAGGCGGATCAGATTCATCTGAACAGATTGTTTCGGCGAATCCTGTGGAATCAGCAGAAGATATGAATTCAACGGCGGATAATAGTGCCGATACTTCCGAAGCATCAGCATCCGACTCAGAGGCAGAGGTTTATGATTCCGAAGCAGCAGAGCCGGGTTTTGAATCAACAGCGTCGGACTCTGCGGCATCAGCATCCGACTCAGAGACATCCGTTTCAGATTCAGAGACATCAGTATCCGGCTCAGAGACAACAATGATTGACTCAGAGGTGACGGATGAGCCGGTTGAAGGAATCGATGGATTCACACGGGATGAATTAGAGATATTAAGAAGAGCGCAGGCGAAAGTTGCTGAAGGCAAAGAAGATGAATTGACTGAGGAAGAGAAAGATTTGCTTGCGAAATCTGAAGTAGAAAGCTTGGCTTGGTCAGAGACAAACAGTAAACTGGTGTCGGAATCTGCATCAGCCAGCGCCGTATTGTCAGAGTCGAACAGTACATTAACGTCAGAGTCTGCGTCAGGTAGTATTAGTCTCTCTGAGAAGAACAGTACAATGCTGTCAGAATCAACGTTAGAAAGTACGCATTTGTCTGAAGCTCAGAGTACATTGTTGTCAGAATCGACATCTGTCAGTGGATCTTTGTCTGATAGATACAGCACGATGCTGTCAGAATCGGCGAGTGCTAGTACATCAGCATCAGAGCAAATATCGGGTGCTATATCACAGTCAGAGAGTATGTCTACGGTTGTAAGTGAAAGTTTGTCTGCTTCTTTGTCAGATCAGTCAACTGTGGAAAGTACAAATAGTGCTATATCTGAATCAGTTTCACTTGCGCAGAGTGAGTTTGACGATGTGTTGGGACCATATGAAGAAAGCGCAGACAGGCTTAAAAAGTTAGCGCAGTTAAAAACTGAGATTAAAGATTTAGAAGGTCGATTAAATGCGATAATAGAGGAAGCGCAAAAAACTTGGCATAAGGATCTTGGTGAGTTTGGATATTATTCAGTGGCAAATCTACTTGCAGAAAAACTGATTCAGTATAAGATGCTTACAGATGCACAAATAAATAATTATACGGATGTTCAGTTTTCTACGTGGAAAGATAATAGTCTGCTCAATAAAGGACAGCATGTAGAAGTAAAGTATAAAGATAAGGATGGAAAAGAGCAGACAAAATACTTTGACTATGTTACAGCAGATAAAGATGGTGCGGTGATATTGGATAGAGATGGTGAAAAGACATATAAAAATCCAAATACCGGAGAAAAGCATAAAACAAAAAATGGTACTAATGCAGAGTATGTAAAATATATTCATATTGTAGAACTTGAAAAAAAATGGGGAAGTATAAATGTAGATATAAATGCTGAGTTCAAGGGTGGATCGTCTTATTTTGCAGAAATAGACTTTGTTAATGGCAATGATGCGTATACTCAAGAGTATGAAAGTGAGTATCAATCAGCATCACTGAATCTTAGCGAACAAGAAAGTGATAGTACATTTCAAAGTGATTCGCTTTTTAAGGCATCAGAAACGGCAAGCGCAGAGGCAAGTACTAGTATATCAACTAGTTTGAACGAGTCTAACAATCAAAGTATATCCATGTTTGAGAGTGCCAGTGAATATGAAAGTATGAGTACGGAACTATCAGGCAGTGCCAGTACGTCAGTGTCAACATATTTAAGTGATAGTGGGTCAACAGTAGACAGCGTTAGTACGTCGGCATCAACATTCTTAAGCGATAGTGTTCAGTCGTCAGAACGAGCGAGTACCTTAGCATCGACGTTCTTAAGTGATAGTGCGTTAACGTCAGAACAGGCTAGTACGTCTGCGTCAACGTATATAAGTGAAAGTGTACGTTTGTCAGAAAATCAGAGTTTATCTGAATCGACATATTTAAGCGAGAGTGAGTCATTACGCACTTCTATGAGTGAGAGTACATCAACGATAGTAAGTGAAAGTGAAAGTACCAGCACGGTAGTAAGCGAGAACGAGAGTACGTCAACAGTAGTAAGCGAGAGTGAGAGTACTTCTACAGTGGTAAGTGAGAGTGAAAGCACGTCTACAGTAGTGAGCGAAAGTGAAAGCACGTCTACAGTAGTAAGTGAAAGTGAGAGCACCTCAACGGTAGTAAGTGAAAGCGAAAGTACTTCTACAGTAGTGAGCGAAAGTGAAAGCACCTCAACAGTGGTAAGCGAGAGTGAAAGCACCAGCACAGTAGTAAGTGAGAGCGAAAGCACCTCAACGGTAGTAAGTGAGAGCGAAAGCACCTCAACGGTGGTAAGCGAGAGCGAAAGCACCAGCACGGTAGTAAGTGAGAGCGAGAGCACCTCAACGGTAGTGAGTGAAAGCGAAAGCACGTCTACGGTAGTAAGCGAGAGTGAGAGCACGTCTACAGTGGTAAGTGAGAGCGAAAGCACGTCTACAGTAGTAAGTGAGAGCGAAAGTACCAGCACAGTAGTAAGTGAGAGCGAGAGCACCTCAACGGTGGTAAGCGAGAGTGAAAGCACCTCTACAGTAGTAAGTGAAAGCGAAAGCACTAGCACGGTAGTAAGTGAAAGCGAAAGCACCTCAACGGTAGTAAGCGAGAGTGAGAGCACGTCTACAGTGGTAAGTGAGAGCGAGAGCACCTCAACGGTAGTGAGTGAGAGTGAGAGCACGTCTACAGTGGTAAGTGAGAGCGAAAGCACCTCAACGGTAGTAAGTGAAAGCGAAAGTACCAGCACAGTAGTAAGTGAGAGCGAGAGCACCTCAACGGTGGTAAGCGAGAGTGAAAGCACCTCTACAGTAGTAAGTGAAAGCGAAAGCACTAGCACGGTAGTAAGTGAAAGCGAAAGCACCTCAACGGTAGTAAGCGAGAGTGAGAGCACGTCTACAGTGGTAAGTGAGAGCGAGAGCACCTCAACGGTAGTGAGTGAGAGTGAGAGCACGTCTACAGTGGTAAGTGAGAGCGAAAGCACCTCAACAGTAGTAAGCGAGAGTGAAAGCACCTCAACGGTAGTGAGTGAAAGCGAAAGCACGTCTACAGTAGTAAGTGAAAGCGAAAGTACCAGCACAGTAGTAAGTGAAAGCGAGAGCACCTCAACGGTAGTAAGCGAGAGTGAAAGCACGTCTACAGTAGTAAGTGAGAGCGAAAGCACTTCAACAGTAGTGAGCGAGAGTGAAAGCACGTCTACAGTAGTAAGTGAGAGCGAAAGCACCTCAACGGTAGTAAGTGAAAGCGAAAGTACGTCTACAGTAGTGAGCGAAAGTGAAAGCACCAGCACAGTGGTAAGTGAGAGCGAAAGCACATCTACAGTAGTAAGTGAAAGCGAAAGCACCTCAACGGTAGTAAGCGAGAGTGAGAGCACGTCTACGGTAGTAAGCGAGAGTGAAAGCACCTCAACAGTAGTAAGTGAGAGTGAAAGTACCTCAACGGTAGTAAGTGAAAGCGAAAGTACGTCTACAGTAGTGAGCGAAAGTGAAAGCACCAGCACAGTGGTAAGTGAGAGCGAAAGCACGTCTACAGTGGTAAGTGAGAGTGAAAGCACCAGCACAGTAGTAAGTGAGAGTGAGAGCACCTCAACAGTAGTGAGCGAGAGTGAAAGCACGTCTACGGTAGTAAGTGAGAGCGAAAGCACCTCAACGGTAGTGAGTGAAAGCGAAAGTACGTCTACAGTAGTGAGCGAAAGTGAAAGCACCTCAACGGTAGTAAGCGAGAGCGAGAGCACGTCAACGGTAGTAAGCGAGAGTGAGAGCACGTCAACGGTAGTAAGCGAGAGTGAGAGCACGAGCACGGTAGTAAGTGAGAGTGAAAGCACATCTACAGTAGTAAGTGAGAGCGAAAGCACCAGCACGGTAGTAAGTGAAAGCGAAAGCACGTCAACGGTAGTAAGTGAAAGCGAAAGCACGTCAACGGTAGTAAGCGAGAGTGAGAGCACGTCTACAGTAGTAAGTGAAAGCGAGAGCACCTCCACGGTAGTAAGCGAGAGCGAAAGTGCGTCCACGGTAGTAAGCGAGAGCGAAAGCACCTCAACAGTGGTAAGCGAGAGTGAAAGCACGAGCACGGTAGTAAGTGAAAGTGAAAGTACCTCAACAGTGGTAAGTGAGAGCGAAAGCACGAGCACGGTAGTAAGTGAGAGCGAAAGCACCTCTACAGAGGTAAGCGAGAGTGTCAGCACCAGCGAAAGTGCAAGCATAGAATCAAGTGAAAGCACCAGCGCTAGCGAAAGCGTAAGTGCGGAAGCCAGTGAAAGCACAAGCGTCAGCACCAGTGAAAGTGACAGCGCCAGCATATCATCCAGTGAGAGTACATCTACCAGTTCAGCGGAGACGGATGAGCCGGGTGGCGATACCCCGCCGGCATCAGAAGATGATAATGCACCTACAGTACCGACAACACCTACTCCAGATGTACCAGATACACCAACTCCTACTCCGGATACGCCAGCTCCTGCCCCGGATGCACCGGCAGTAACGCCTGCACCAGTGACGCCAACACCAACTCCGGCAGCGCCAGTGGTAACCCCGGCGGTGACTCCGGCAGCGCCTGCAGTAGCAGCGCCAACACCAACTCCGGCAGTAACACCAGTGGTAACACCGTTAGAAGATGCACCGGTGCCGTTGGCAGATGCACCGGATATTACGGATCAGGATACCCTGAATGACCAGCCGCAGCAGGAGATTGAGGATGAAGAAGTACCGTTGACTGATTTGGCAGCCGCTAATGGATTGCTGCATCATATTCAGCACGCATGTGAAGTGTTTACATCGGCATTCCTTCCGCTCTTCTATGTAGGAAGCAACCGTAAGAGACGGAAAAAGATTTCTGAACTGAAAAGAGAGATAGATAAGAAAACAGAAAGGGATGAGGATTAATGAGTTTTTTTGAAAATGCAGTATTGGGCTTCTGCCATTGGGACGGATTGGCTCTTGCATTCATTGCCGTGATTACGGGATGGTATTTTATAGTAAAACATAAATTAAAAAAAGAAATAAAAGGTTTAGAAGATCAGTTAGACTGATAGAATGATAAGAAGTTGGTGGCTGCTGTCATGTATGGCAGCCACTGATTTCGTATTTATAATTAAGACCAGGAGAGCGGTTGTGCAAGAATCAAAAGAAAGTATATTAAAATATAAACTGGCCTATTCGGGGATCATCCTTTTTGTGTATGTAATTGGAAAAAACATTCCGCTGTATGCGTTGGATATTTCAGCTTACAGGGAAGCTTATTTTAATGTGGAAGAATTGCTGCTCCAGAGTATAGGAGGGGATGCTTATCGTTCTTCGGTGTTTGCTCTTGGAATTTTTCCATCTATGATATCTGGATTTTTAGTACAGATTTTTATGGCGGTCAGAGGACTGTTTACGAAGTCAGTGATCTCTCCGGGAAAGTCCCGGCGAATGACGGTTGCAGTTACACTTGCGATTGCTTTATTTCAGGCATTTACACGGGTAAGAGAGATAAAGTTTATAGCATCTGCCCAGGAGATACCCATTGTCCAGGCGATTGCGGCTGCGGAAATGGTAACGGGCGCGGTACTTATTATGTGGCTGTCGGACAGGAACAGCAGGTATGGGGTCAGCGGAAGGATGGTATTCATAACTGTGAATATCCTGGAGCGGATTATGGGTGTACTGTATAAGAATAAGCTGCAAGATCTCGCAGTACCTTTGATGATATCTGCTGTAATGATGTTAATTATGATGATTATGGAAAATACGGAAAAACGGATTTCGGTTCAGCGCATTTCTATTCACAATATCTATGCGGATAAGAATTATATGGCAATCAAGCTCAATCCGGCGGGGATGATGCCGATGATGTTTACTGCCGCAGTATTCATGCTGCCAAAGCTTATAATATCCCTTCTGATATCCTATTACCCGCATCATCAGGGAATTCTCTGGTGGCAGGAGAATCTGTCTCTGACTAAACCCTTTGGTATTTTTATCTATATTGTCTGCGAGTATCTGCTGACGATATTATTTGCAATGTTTATGCTAAGTCCGAAGGACATTTCAGAACGCTTTTTGAAAAGCGGGGACAGTATTGTGGATCTCCATGCCGGGCGTGATACAAGGCGGTATCTGCGAGGGGTCGTATGGAGGCTTAGCTTAGTCGGCGCAACTGTCATGGGAGCCTGTATCGTGACGCCGATGCTCTTGCAGGCGTATGGGGGGATGAGCAGTACGCTGGCAGCGCTGCCGACATCGATGATGATGCTTATAGGGTTTTCATGCAATATGTACAGGGAGTGCGTTACATACTGGAATTATGATTCATGCAGGCCCTTATTTTGAGAAATAATAGGAGTTGTACGATGTTATATTTTATTCCGGCGTGGTATAAGGAAAGAGAATGGTGTGAAAATGAACAGAGCTGGCGGGTTAAGCGTATGTATTCTGAATTTGACGATACTGTCAAGCAGATACAGTTGTTTCACCGCAGCGGCGGATATGATTATCAGATCATACTTCTTGGATTTGCTCCGAATTTCCGGCATTTTCTTCATCGGCAGGGAGTATATCGGGCGCCGTATTGGTCATGTTTTGATGCTATCCAGGAGATCCGGCGTAAAAAAGCCGGCGTGATGTCGTTTCATGATCTGGAGTGGCCGGAAGGGATAGAGTTCCTCTATACGCCGTTTGTGGTAGTTGCAATGCTGGGTAAGGAGAAGTATGCCCAGATTGATTTCGCGGAGGACGGGAATCCGATATGGGTAGAATTCTATCGGAATGATACGCTCATACGCCGGGATCTTTTTGATGACAGAGGGTTTACTTCCAGCATAGTTTATTACGAAGATGGTCAGCCTGTTTATCAGGATTATCTTACAGAGAACGGACTGCGGAAGTTCCGCCGTTATTATCAGGACGGGCGTGTAGAGATAAATGAGAGGTGTCCGGGATATCTTCTGGAGTGCCAGGAGATCAGAGAGACGAGACAGTTCTCACGTATGGTTTATGAGAATATAGAACGGGTGATCTGCGAGGTGTTAGTATCCTATCTGGAACTGACGGACGATCAGGATGTATTCTGTATTGCAATGCATAACTTACATGCGGGACTGTTGGGACAGGCATTAAAAGATAAAAAAAGGATCTTGTCATTTTATAATGACAGATATCAGTTTGAAGAGAACCCGGATACATTGCTAATGATACAGAGCGCGGACTATATGGTTGTGGATTCCAAGGATAACGCGAAGAAGCTGCAGAGAATGGTTCAGATTCCGGCCGGCCGTCTGAAAGCGATCCCGCCGTACGATACACGGGTGGACGAGGGGATCAGTCTGCAGAGCGGCCTTCAGAAGCTTCTGTTAGCTGTGGATGGTATGGACAGCGCTGTATTTGGAGAGGCAATCCGCATCCTGGGCGGCTATCTTCCGCAGAAGAAGGGCGTCAGGGTCCACCTGTTTACCAGGGAAGCAAGGTATGACAGTAAGCAGAGACTTCTGAAACGGACGCAGGATGAGCTGGCTAAGAATGGCATGCCGGAAGAATGGGCCGGGGAAGCGGCCAATGATGTTGTCTCAGAAAACGGACTGGAGGAAGACGGAAAAATTCCGGTTTTCTTCGTCCCGGAACAGTGCGTGGATGAACTGTCTGTGAGTAAATGTATGAGGGAGCAGTGGTTGCTGATCGATCTGCGGGAGGTGCCGGAGCTGTATCTGCAGATTAATGCGATTAGTTTTGGGATTCCGCAGATAGTAAGAAAAAAGACGGAATTTGTCATAGACGGCGGCAACGGCGTTATATTGGATAAACCGGGCGGGCTGCCCCGGGTTCTGGATTACTATCTTGACGGATTAGAGCATTGGAACGAGGCAAAGATATACTCCTATGAAATAAGCAAAAGATACACAACGGAGCGATTACTGGAGATGTGGGGGGAGGTTATGGACAGCGTTGGCTAAGATACAGATATTACAGCTTGGGGATGAGGACTGGAATGAGATCTATACATTACCGGAAGGCGTGTCGCTGGATTATGCCGATGAATTGACAGAGCCGCCGAAGAAAGCCTATGATATGTTTTTTCTGGATCGGAATCTCCTGGAAGAAGAGATTGAACAGATCTTTCGTGCAGCAAAGGCATACACGCTCTTCGTAACGAATAATGTGTCTGTCAGGGGGCGTATGGAATGGCTGTGCCGCAGCAGGAAAGCGCAGCATATTCCTAAGGCAGATATCCAGAGATTCCTGACGGAAGAATCCAGATATTATTTTGCGCGGCCGTATGGGGAAAAGTATGGATTGAGAGATGTGGCCATTGCTCAGGGCTTTACAGGGAAGGTAAAATGGAACGGGAATCAGAATGTCTTGCTGGAGGCTGATTTTGGTGAAGAGTTCCGTCAAGCGGCATACTGGCGTTATAACAATCCTTTGCCAAAAGGAGAGGCGGCGGATTTCTGGTTGGAATACAGCAAGGATCCGTCTGTACAGATTATTTTGGAAATTACGATCTTTGCTACGGGAACGGCGTCTGTGATCTTGGAACGGCTGGAATTGAATGAGAAGGATCTGGAACAGATTGTCCGGCTTGAAAGCGGCAAAGGGAATGGCACGCTCTTTTTCTCTGTCAAAGCAAAGGGCAGGGGCAGGCTTTGGCTGACAGGCCTGCATAAAAGGCTGTCGAGAGGAAGCCATGGATATTTCCTGCCGGGGGGAGAACGGTATGTGACGTCCAACAGGGAGGAAGCGTTTTGCTATTTTGACCCGGGGGACCTTAAGCCTCCTCTGAATGTGTATTTTTCAGGATATAAGACTCTGGAAGGGTTTGAGGGGTACTTCATGGTGAAGGCATTGGGCTGTCCGTTTCTTCTGATAGCGGAGCCGCGTCTGGAGGGCGGCAGCTTTTATATGGGCTCAGAAGAGTATGAGCAGATCTATGTAGATATGATCAGAGGACATATGGAAGAACTTGGATTCACGCCGGATCAGGTAATACTGTCGGGACTTTCTATGGGAACCTTCGGCGCTTTATATTATGGGTGTGATATCCGGCCTCATGCCATGATTGTCGGGAAGCCTTTAGCCAGTATCGGGAATGTGGCGGCCAATGAGAAGCATCTGCGCCCGGGCGGGTTCCCTACATCTCTGGATATCCTGCGTTTCCAGTGCGGCGGCTCAGGGCAAGAAAGCGTTGAGGAGCTGAACGAGAAATTCTGGAAAAAATTCGAGAAAACAGACTGGGGAAATTCAAAGTTTGTTGTGGCTTATATGATCGAGGATGACTATGATTCTGACGCATATGCTTCTATGCTCTCGCATTTGCAGTCTGACGGCGTCCAGGCATATGGAAAAGGCATCCATGGCAGGCATAATGATGACACAACAGGAATCATTAATTGGTTTTTGAATCAATACAGAAAAATCCTGAGAGAGGATTTTAACAGAAGGATGGAATAAAGGAAATGATAGGGGAAAAATGGACCGTTTACTGGAATGAATACTCTTCCAACACATATCTGTATGGATCGGAAATCACCTTTCATGCGAAGGATGACGTGGAATTTAAGAATGTATTGATGGCTCCCGGGACGGTGATCAAGCAGTGGTACTCCAGGACAAATTATCAGATGCAGCGAATAGAACCGGCTCTGCCAATGATCGACGGCGAAGGAAGATATCGTGTGAAGGTCAATATTGACTGCCCAAAAGGAGAGCAGTGGCTTATCCAGTTGATTTTTTGTGATAAATATGAGGCTGAGGCAGGACGTGTCTCTGTCAGGGATGAGGTGTCGTATTTTCAATGTCCTCTGCGGACATACAGTTATCGGATGCAGTTGATGAACGGCGGAATTACCCGGTTCCGTTTCCATGATATTGAGATTCAGGAAGTCGAATATGAGGCAGAAGAAGAGGAAATTAAGAAAACTATATAAGATCTTGCGCAGGGTAAGAAGCTACGGAGAATGGATGTCAGGGCTTACGGATGCAGAACTGGCGCATCTGACCGTGGAATTTAAGGAGAGACTGGACAAAGGAGAGACTTTGGATGATATTCTGCCAGAGGCGTTTGCAGCCATATGTGAAGCGGATTTTCGGATTCTGGGTATGGCTCCTTTTGATGTGCAGATTTTGGGCGGGATTGCTCTGCATCAAGGCTGTCTTGCAGAGATGAATACCGGTGAAGGGAAGACATTGGTAGCTACTCTGCCGCTGTATCTTAATGCGCTGACAGGGAGGAGTACGATCCTGGTAACAGCAAATGGATATCTGGCGTCCAGAGATGCTGAGGAAATGGGAGCGGTATACCGTTTTATGGGACTGTCTGTTGCGGCAGGCGTACCTGCGGCGGGACAGCAAGAATTCGGAACGGCGGAGAAAAAAGAGGTCTATGCGGCAGATATTGTATATACGACCCACGGCGCGCTTGGTTTTGACTATCTGATCGATAATCTGGCGAAAAAATCAGAAGATCGTTTCCTAAGAGAATTTTATTATGTGATTATAGACGAGGCGGATTCCGTATTGCTGGATGCCGCCCAGACCCCTCTTATCATCTCGGCCTCTCCCAGAGTGCAGTCGAATCTGTATGCGGTGGCAGATCTTTTTGTTACTACTTTGGTGGAAGATAAGGACTATATGCTGGAAGACGGATGCGTATGGCTTACGGAAGACGGGATCCGGTATGCAGAAACTTTTTTCCAGATCGATAATTTTTATGGCAGGGAACATTTTGAAATCAACCGTCATGTGATACTTGCGCTTCGGGCTCACAAGCTGCATGAAAAAGGAGAGAACTATATCGTATCCCGGGACAGGAAGCTGCTGCTTATGGACGGCAGCACCGGACGTTCACTGGATGGTATGAAACTTCGGGGAGGACAGCATCAGGCCTTGGAGGCAAAAGAAGGTGTTCCCTTGACTCAGGAGAGCCGGGCAGTTGCAGTAGTGACATTTCAGAACTTGTTTTTGATGTTTCCGAAATTAGCGGGAATGAGCGGAACTTTGGCAGATGCGTCAGAGGAACTGCGGGATGTCTATGGTGTGGAGGTTCTGGTGATTCCGACTAATCGGCCAAGGAAGAGGAAGGACCTGCCGGATCAATATTTTCCGAATTCAGACCTGCAGATCCGTACAGCAGCCATAGCGGCTCTGAAGATCCATGAGACTGGCCGGCCTGTGTTGATCGTGGCCGCTAATATTGAGAATACGGAACGGATGTCGAAGATATTCATGAGAACAAAGATTCCTCATAACGTATTAAATGCTAATAATGCCTATTGGGAGGCTCAGATCGTCAAGGAGGCGGGACAGCGCAATGCGGTGACTGTGGCGACGACCATGGCGGGCAGAGGAACGGATATCAAGCTGGGAGAAGGTGTGGAAGAACTGGGAGGGCTTGCTGTGATCGGCATTGGACGGATGGACAATGTAAGGATGGAGAGGCAGGCCAGAGGCCGCGCAGGACGGCAGGGGGATGCCGGTACCAGTCAGTTTTTCGTGTCTCTGGAGGATGACTTGATAGGAGAGAACCCTTCTCTTGAAAAATATATAGAGGAGAGACGGCGTATTCGGAAGCGGAAGCTGAAAAAGATAATCAATAAGACCCAGATCTCAGGTGAGGAAGGAGCTGTCATGGCCAGGAAAAATGCCGTGGTATACGATAAGGTGATACAGAAACAGCGGGGACTGATCTATGCTACCAGAGATAAGCTGCTAGAGGGTGAAGAACTGCCCAGGGATATGATTCTGAGGATGGCGGATGGGAATATTAGAAGTTTCCTGGCTTCCTGTAAGAATTTGGACAGGCGAACGCTGAACAGGTATATTCTGGACAATATCTCTTATCAGTTGGATAAGGAAGCAACAGAATTAGCTATAGAGGACCGGGAAGATATAGAGAGATATCTTATGAAGAAAGTACGGCAGGTTATAGAAGAACAGGAAAAGAAAGTAGGAAGTACAAAGCGGATGGATGAATTCATACGTGTTGCAGTGCTGAATGCCGTTGATAATGGCTGGGTGGAGCAGGTAGATTATATGCAGCAGCTTCAGGCAGCAGTATCAGGAAGATCGTTTGCACAGCGTAATCTGCTGTTTGAGTATCAGAATGAATCTTTTGAATCATTCCGGCAGATGGAGAGTACTGTCTATAGGAATGCAATGCGGAGTATTCTGCTCAGTGATATCTACCTGGATGAAAGGGAGAATCTGCATATATTGTTTCCGTGATAGCTGCGGCTTATGGGAGAAGAAAGTGTGTGAAGAAGGGATAGGGGATAGAAATTGGCTATTTATGTTTTCAGTCTTTTAGTGGGATATTCACCCAATGGAGTGGACTATGCACAGGGGGAGCGGGCAAAAATATTCGGTAAATTATCCGTCCCGGTTCGGTATATATTTGCCGAATTGCCGGGAAGATATGATATTGACTTTTATAAGAAACTTGGAGTCCCGGAAGAGGATATGTTCAGTATGTGCCATTATTTACTGGATCATCCGACTTTACAGACGACTGTGAAGGCAAAGGATAAGCTTGCAGAATTGACTGACAGTCTGCAGATTACAGATGTGGATTATCAAGGCTCAGTAATACGGCTGATGAAAGAAGGCAACGTTGTCGCTGAGATGATCTTGGAGTCTGAAGACAGGGAGAACCTATTGTGTATTCAATATTTCAATGAAGACAGACTAATTCGGACAGAAACGTACACAGATCAGATTGCTCACACGGATTATTATATGACTGCTGTGTCGGAGCGTGGACTCTATGCAAAAAGGACGAGAAGGGCATATTACCATAAGGATGGTTCAGTTGCTTTTGAACAGGTGTTTTCAGAAGATAGATGCTGGTACTTGCTTGCTGATGGAAGGATTCTTACAAAGTCCGGATTTATTGGGGAATTTATGAAGGCATTGGATTTGTCTGAGAAGGATATTGTTCTTATAGACAGATTTGCTCAGCTTGATTATGTTCAGCCTCTTTTTCGATGGAAACAGAAGGCAAGAGTGATTGCCGTGATGCATGCGGGGCATTATTTTGACGAAGGTGAGAGCGCTTATACGGTAAATTTTAATCAAGATTATAATTATCTTTTTAAATATTCCGGGATGATAGACAATATTGTGGTGTCTACGCAGCAGCAAAAGGAGGAATTGACGGAAAAACTTTTGGAATATCAGTGCAATGTACCGGATATCAGGGTCATACCGGCAGGCAGTGTAGAGCAGTTACGGTATCCAAAGAGAGGACGGAAATCTTGCTCGATGTTGTCGGTTTCACGTATTCAGTGGCATAAGAAGATTCACTGGCTGGTAGAAAGTGTTATTAAGGCACATCAGATTAATGAAAAGATCTCGCTTGATATCTATGGAACCGGGAATTACGAATATATAAGATTAATGAAGGATATAGTAGAAAAGAATCATGCACAGTCGTATGTCAGATTTATGGGACATCAGGATGTGAGAGAAGTTTATAAGGATTATGAAGTATTCCTGACAGCATCGACTTTTGAAACGCTGGGACTCTCTATACTGGAGGCAATCTCATCCGGGACTGCTGTGATTGGGTTGAATGTGAGATACGGAAGCAGACTGCTGGTTCGGCCGGGGGAAAACGGGTATTTGATTGATTTTGATCCTGGAAGTTCAGAGGAAGAGAAGATTGTCGATTGTATAGCTGAGAAGATGATAGATATTTTTACAGATCAGGAACGGTTGGAAAGATTTCACGAACATTCCTATGAAATTTGCAGTCAGTTTATGGTTCAAGAGGTGGAAGATAGCTGGAAAAAGCTAATTTTTCCATAGTTGGAAACAGAGGTAGGAAAGAAGCGGAAGGAGATACTGTCATGAAGGTTCATATTACAAATTTGTATGGTATTGGGGGGACGGTTGGGAAGGCGCAATGGATGACAGCAGAGATTGCCGCAAAAGAGCTGAACTATCATGAACTGGGAATCTATAAATATCCTATGAATTCAGATACACCGGATATGCTCAGGACAAGGATGGATGGAATTATAGCATCTGTCAGTCATGGTGATATTGTGATATTTCAACTGCCTACATGGAATGGAATTTTGTTCGATGAAGTTTTTGAAGAGCATTTTCGTGGATACAGGGAATTGAAAAAGATATTTTTTATTCATGATGTACCGCCGCTGATGGAAAAGAAACTTTTTGGAGAGCTGGACAGGTATATCGCGTTTTATAATCGGGCAGATTTGATTATTCTGCCATCTCAGAATATGGCTGATTATCTAAAAGAAAGAGGCCTTACTGTGAAAAAGATTGTAATTCAGAGGATGTGGGATTCACCGGTTGATATTGATCTTACTATCATGCCGAAATTCCGAAAGAGGATGAATTTTGCCGCAAATGTAGTGATGTATCCCCGGCCTTTTATTCAGAACTGGAACAGCGGAGAGGTAGAATTGGCGGTTACAGCGGAACCAGGGAATTATACATGGGCGGATAATAAGAATATCCATTATCTAGGGTGGTTCAATAATGAGAGTGCTCTTGCCGATGCACTTAGAAGGAGCGGAGGATTCGGTTTGCTTTGGCATGATGATCCGGTATGGATAGAGTATATGAAATGTAATGCGTGCTGTAAGCTTTCCACCTATCTTAGCGCCGGGCTTCCTGTTATCGTACACAACAGTGTTGCAGAGGCGGACACGATACGGCGGAAAGGTCTGGGATTGACGGTGGATTCTATGGATGAAGCGGTTGAACAGGTAAGGTGTATGACGGAGGAGCGGTATAACCGAATGGCACAGGATGCGGATTCTTTTGGCAATCTTGTCCGTCAGGGATATTTTGCAAAAAAATTATTGACGGATGCGGTGTTTGAATTACTCTATAGCTGATATTTGGAATGGGATTTGGCTGTTGACGGCTGTAAATAGCAATTGCAGAAGAAAGGAAGTAAGGCGGTATGATTTATAACTTTCATCATTTCTACTACTGGCTGAAAGGCGGGGTGGAGACAGGACAGGCTTATCGGGCAAGGATTTTCCGGGATCTGGGGCTGGATGCAAAGTTTATCTTTGCTACTACGTTTCCCAATCATAATATCCAGCATGAAACGGAATATCTTGGATTCCGGGATTCCGAAGTAATATGGATGTATGGTTTTTTTACGGATTGCCGGATATCTCCGGTCACTTACACATTGGAACAACTGGAAAATACCTTTGAGGAGAGGAATTATACATTTTCGCGGGATGGGAGTATTGTTACATATCATTTCCGTGATTTAGATGTATACTATACAGTATACATGATTGATGAAAAAAGTGATTTTGTCCACAGGGTCATGATGATCTCCAAAGGGTGTTTGGTTCGGAAGGATTATTATACTTATTGCAGGAATTATTCGGAGTATTATATTCCTGTGAACGGACAGGCGCAGTTGTATCTGAGGCGTTTTTTCAACGAAGACGGAAGTGTGGCATATGAGGAAATTGTCGATGGGGATACTGCCTTTTATAAATTTCATAACCAGATTCTCTATTCCAGAGAAGAGCTGTTGGCAGAGCTGATGAAGCGTCTGAATCTTACAGAAGACGATGTGGTTCTTATTGACGGGGAACCGGGGATGATAGAAAGGGCTGCATTTATACAGAATGCGGCTCCGGCCAGGATCGGGCTGGTGATCCATGCCGATCATTTCTGGAATTATGACGAAGAACATGTACTGTGGTATGGAATCTATGAGTATGCTTTTGCGCACCCGGAAAAGGTCAGTTTTTTCATAACCAATACAGATGCGCAGAATAGGCTTCTCAGGGAACAGTTCCGAAAATATACCGGGAAGGAACCGGATGTCAGGACAATACCGGTGGTAGGGCTGGACGGGCTGAAAAAACCGGAAAAGAAGCGTAAAAAGCACGACTTGATCTCCGCAGGGCGTCTGGCGCCGGAAAAACGGATGGATCAGGTAATAAAAGCTGTGGCAGAAGCGAGGAAGGAAGTGCCGGATCTATCTCTGGATATATACGGAGAAGGCGGGGAAAGAGAGAATCTGCAGGAATTGATCGATAAGCTTGGCTGTAAAGATTGTGTGCATTTGTGCGGATTCCAGAAGTTGGGGGAACTGTATCAGGAGTATGACGCATACATATCGGCATCCTATATAGAGACGCTGGGAGTGACATTACTGGAAGCCGTCGGTTCGGGGCTTCCGATTGTCAGTTACGATATGCGCTACGGAGCGCAGATGTTCATCGATGAAGGGGAGAACGGCTATAAGGTTCCATGGGAAAATGTGGAAGAGCTGTCGAAAGCGATCGTTCGTCTCTTCACGGAGGCGGATCTGGAGGCGTTCCAGGAGCATTCTTATGATAAGGCAAAGGCCTATCTGACGAAGGAGGTAGTAGAGAGATGGAAGAACCTATTATGTTAGCGGATACAATATTGCTGTTTGACAGTTATTCTTCGGATAGTAAGCGGCTGCATGATTCTTTTAGAATGTCGGGGTGTGAGTGCTCTGCAGTTGTCCTGGAGGAAAATGATTTCCTGCCGGATGAGGTTATGTCAGTGTATGATCTGTTTCTGGGGTATTATGGAGAGAAGGGAAATAGTCTTGGGAAACCCAGATTCTTCAATGAGGTTCCGGTACCGGATCTTTGGAGCATCAATGCAGGGGTAGGTGAGACAGATTATGGAAGAATTACTTATCAGCACGAGGAGAAGGGAAGGATCTATTATCTGGATTCACCCAAGAAGTATCTGGTGCAAGCGGTGGACTGGTTCGACAGGAAAGGCGCCGTACGTTTCCGGGATCATTATAACCGTTACGGAGCAGTCTGCGCCAGGATCGTTTATGATGGACAGGGCAGGGAACAAGGGAAAACGTGGTTTTCTGCGGGCGGGCAGGAAGCTATTGTGCTGAACTGTGTCACGGGAGATTTGATCGTGAATGACGGTGAACTGATAAAGTTTTTCAGGACAAAGATGGATATGATGATCTACTTTTTCCAGAGAGCAGGATTTGAGCAGAAACAGATATTTTATAATTCTCTTGCAAAACCGTTTTTAATTTCCAACAGGCTTGGAAGCCTGTCAAGAAGTGATGTACTGTTTTGGCAGGAGGGGATGAGCGAGGCGATCCCGGGAAATATGCAGGTGATTCTTAACGGACAAGCAGCCCGCACAGGCAGAATCATGGTGCAGAGAAGAGATTCTTATAACCGGCTTCTGGAGTTGGGGGCGGATCCTGATATTGTGAAGCGGTTTGGATTTGTCTATGATTTTAAGAGGAAGAACGGGCATCAGCCGCAGGCGTTGATCTGTACGAACTCGGAGCGGATCGAACATTGTGAAGAGCTGGTTCAGACTTTCCCGCAGATGCATTTTCATATCGCGGCAGTTACTTTGATGTCGCCAAAGCTGATGGATATGGGAAAGTATGAGAATGTCAGCATGTATCCGGGAGCGGGTGCAGAGAAGTTGGAAGAATTATTCCAACTGTGCGATTATTACTTTGATATCAATCACTGGACAGAAATCGTCTCGGCGGTATATCAGGCGTTTCTGCATGATCAATTAATCTTTGCGTTTGACGAGACGGCGCATAACAGGGCGTATACAGCGGATGCGCATGTCTATCCGGCGGCAGAATTTGACAGGATGGTTTCTGACGTGAGAGAGGTTATGGAAGACAGGAAACAGATGGAACGGCGTCTGAAGATGCAGAGGGAAGATGCCATGGCAGAAGAGAAAGACAGATATGCAGAGATTATAGGTTCGTGTGTATAGAAGGGATATGAGATGATTTTCTTTTTTGACAAATATACAGAAAATGTTGAAAAATTGCAGGAAACAATGCGGTGTATAGGAAAGGACGTGAAAGCAGCAGTCCTGAGAGACGACGGTTTCTTGCCGGCTGGAATACGATCTCCTTATGAATTCTTTACTTACCGGGGCAGGCAGAGAGAGTTTATCGAGAAGGATCTGTTCTATAATTTTATTGAACTGCCTGAGTTCTGGGAGGTGCGATTGACTGGTATGACAGGCGGCGTCTTCGATATGGGCTGCGAAAAGGCCAAGATCTATTTCCGGGAGCCGGCGGAAAAGAGAAATGTACAGCGGGTAGAGTGGTATATGGAAGGCGGCTGGGTCTATAAGATTGATTATTACAATAAATACGCCTTAAAATATGCAAGTGAATTCCTGGATACAGACAGAAATGTAGAATCCAGAGTGTATTATTCAGAGAAAAATCAGGAAATGATAGTGGAACAGCCGGTAAACCATATGATTTCTTTGTTGGAGCGCGGCATGGTGAGGAAGCTGTTCGACTCCTGTGCGGGATTCCTTGCGTATTACCTGGAAGAAGCCGGATTAGGAGAAGAATGTGTTCTTTTCATACAGGAAGAGAAGACATTCGAGATCCTTAAACTGGCTTCCGATGCGAAAAATATGTGGACGGAGGTTATGTTTTCGGATTCGGGATTGTTAGATAAGTATGTTGGCCTGGGAGGGACGAACGGCAGCAGATTCTATGGAATACCGGAATATTATCCTAAGAACCATGCAAGAGGGGAAGCAATGATTCTGACGGCTTCTGACCAGATTGAGCAGATCGAATATCTGATTGGTGAACTGCCGGAGATGAGATTCCATATTGCGGCGCATACGCAGGTGTCAGAAAAACTCTATAAGCTGGAGGGATCAGGCAATGTGAAGGTCTATCCCCAGATCAGCCGGCAGGATTTGGATATGTTGTGGGATACCTGTGATTTTTATCTGGATATCAACCATTATTATGAGATCTATGACGCTGTGAATGCGGCGCATACAAGGAATCAGATCATTCTGGGATTCGGCAATACGGTGCATCATCGGGAATTGCTGGCAGAGGAAGGGATATTTGCCGGTACAGAGAAGGAAAAGATGGTGCGTGCCATAAAGGAGCTGATGGAGGATCCGGTCAGAGTGCAGGAATTATTGGAAAGGCAGCAGGAAAAGAAACAGGAGATATGGCAAGACTTTTGGAAGAGGAGGGAGAACGGTCATGGTATATAATTTTAATCTGGGGGTCGGCTGGGCCAGCAGCGGAGTGGAGTATGCTCAGGCATACAGGGCGAATCTTTTGCGGCGGATCGGACAGGAAGCAAAATTTGTTTTTACAAATATGTTTCCGCAGGATAACATCCAGCATATGACAGAAAACATTGGATTCCAGGATTCGGAAGTGATATGGCTCTATACGTTTTTTACAGATTGTAAGACGTCGCCTGTGACATTTACGCTGAAAGATCTGGAAAAGACGTTTGGAAGCAAAAATTTTTCCGGAGTGAGAGACGGAATAAAAGTAAAATATACCTTTCCGGGAACAAACACTTACTATGTAGCATATCTGGTGAATGAAAAAGAAAAGCGGGTGCATAGAGTGGAGATGGTGTCCAACGGCTGCCTGATACGAAAAGATTATTATACCTATTGCAGGATCTACTCGGAATATTACGCTCCGCTAGATAATAAGGCGCATCTGTATCACCGCAGATATTTTAATGAAGATGGTTCGGTTGCTTATGAAGAGATCACGGATAACGGGTCGGTTATGTATCAGTTTCCGGACAGGCTCATCTGTTCTAAGGAGGAATTGGTAGGTTATATGGTATCGCGTCTGAAGCTGACGCGTAAGGATGTGGTCTTGATCGACAGGACAACGGGAATCGGTCAGGCGATTATGCAGAATGCGGGAGCAGCCAGAATAGGGATCGTTATCCATGCAGATCATTTCAGCGAGGGCGGTACAGATGATCAATCAATTCTATGGAATAATTATTATGAATATGCATTTTCACAGCGAAAGCATGTCAAATTCTATATAACTTCCACTGATGTGCAGAATCATCTTCTGAAGCAGCAATTCAAAAAATATATGGCAGCCAGTCCAAAGATCGTCACGATCCCGGTAGGAAGCCTGGATGAATTGAAGGTTCCGAAGAAATCCCGGAGAAAGCATTCTCTTATTACGGCGTCAAGGCTTGCAAGTGAGAAGCATATAGACTGGATCGTCGACGCAGTTGCAGAGGCACGGAAGACAGTGAAGGATATTTCCCTGGATATATACGGAAAAGGCGGGGAAGAAGGCAAGATCAGAGAGCAGATCAAGCGGCTGAATTGTGAAGAGTGTATACGTCTGTGCGGCCAGCAGAATATGGATGAAATATATAAGAATTATGAGGCATATCTGTCGGGGTCCACCAGCGAGGGATTCGGACTTACCCTTATGGAAGCCGTTGGTTCAGGGCTGCCGGTTATAGGGTTTGATGTGCGTTATGGAAATCCGAATTTTATAGATGATGGTAAAAACGGATATCTGATCCCGGTACATGATAAGATGGAGAAAAAAGAACGGGTGCAAAAGCTTGCAGAATGTATTGTGCGTCTGTTTACTGAGGCAGATCTTGATAAGTTTCATAAACATTCTTATGATAAGGCAAAAGAATATCTGACAATGGAAGTGGAGAAAAAATGGAAAAATATATTGAAATAAATGATACTGTACTGCTCTTTGATAACTATGGACAAGACAGCGAGAGTCTGCACGCTTCATTCCAGGCAGCCGGTTATGATCTGCCGGCGGCAGTGATTGAAGATAATGGGTTTCTGCCGGATAATGTGATGTCTGTCTATGGATTTTTCTTGGGTAATTTTAAGGAAGTCTACGGAGAGCAGGCACGCCCGAAATTCTTTAATGAGATTACAGTGCCGGAATATTGGGAGATCAGCGGGAACAATAGCAGCGGATCAGTACATGATCTGTACAGAGAGAGGGGGAAAATTTTTTATACGGAGCCTCTCCATAAGCGGCGAGTGAAGATCGTGGACTGGTATGACGAAAAAGGTAGTGTCCGGGCCAGCGACCATTATAACCGCTACGGTGCTGTTTATGCCAGAACAACATTTAATGCCAAAGGGCAGAAATTCTGTAAATCTTATTTTTCAGCGGCGGGAAAAGAGATTATTGTTGAAAATTTTGTTACAAAGGATATTATATTGAATGATAACAGTGAAGTGAGGATTTTTCATTCAAAGACAGAGTTTATTGTGTATTTCCTTGAACGGGCAGGATTCGGGGGAAACAGAATCTTCTTTAATTCTTTGTCAACGCCGTTTTTTGTTTCAAATAGGCTTACGGATGATAAAAAAAGAGATATCCTGTTCTGGCAGGAGCCTGTCAGAGATGATATTCCAGGTAATATGCAGGTTATTCTTAACGGACAGGCCAGCCGGACGGCAGCGGTTATGGTGCAGAAGCGGCAGGCGTTTGATAAGCTGATCGCTCTTGGGGCAAATCAGGATATGACACGCCGGCTGGGCTTTGTCTATCCTTTTGCAAAAGAGAACGGACACAGACCAGAAGCTTTGATCTGTACGAATTCCGATAATATTGAACAATGTGAGAAGATCGTGAAGGAGCTGCCGGATATGCATTTCTGTATTGCGGCTCTTACGGAGATGTCATCGAAGCTTACCGATATGGATAACTATGAGAATGTAAGTATTTATCCGGGAGTGAAGAGAGAGATTTTAGATGGGCTGTTTGAAGAATGTGATTTTTATCTGGACATTAATCACGGCGGAGAGATCGTATCGGCGGTCCGCAGGGCATTCTTGCATAATCATCTGATCTTTGCCTTTGAAGAGACCACCCATAACAGAGATTATGTTGCGGAGGCGCATATCTATCCGGCAAAAAATGCGGATAGACTGATTGCCGATATCAAAAATGTGATGAATGACGCGGAAGCGGCAAAGGCGTGTATTCTGAAACAGCATGAAGCGGCTATGGCAGAGACTGCAGAGAAATATGCCGAAATATGTAAATAACGGAGAGATAAAAAGGTGGATGTACATTCAGAAAAAGATGAGGTTATATTGCTTTTTGATAAGTACACAATGGACAGCCGCAGGCTGCAGGCGTCCTTTAAACGGGCGGGATGTAAGTATATTGCGGCAGTGATTGAAGATGACGGTTTTTTACCGGAGAGCGTGATGTCCGTGTATGGTTATTTTATGGAGGATGTCAGAGGAAATCAGAGTAATGCCAAGGGGCAAATGCATATTAACGAAGCTGAGGTATTGGAAAAGGATATCAGTGAAGATCATAGACGTTATAGAGCAAGAGGAAAAATGATCTATGTAAGAGAGGGACACAAGAGACGGGTAAAGACAGTAAATTGGTATGACGACAGCAGCATAATATTTACCAGCGATCACTATAACAGTCACGGTGCGTTATATGCCAGAACAATTTATGATGAAAGCGGGAAAAAGATAAAGAAGTTCTGGTTTTCATCAGGTGGTTTGGCGATTATTGCTGAGGATTATACTACCGGAATGATTTTGCTGAATGAAGGGGAAGGAGTGAAGTCCTTTCAGGAAAAGCTGGATCTGGTACTCTATTTTTTTAAAAAGACAGGGTTTGAACGGAGAAGGATTTTCTATAATTCTCTGTCCATGCCCTTTTTTGTATCTAACAGACTTGGTGATTACGGCAAAAGAGACGTTCTGTTCTGGCAGGAGCCGGTGAAAGACAAAATCCCATGGAATATGCAGATGATCCTGAAGGGAAAAGCCAGGCGTACAGCGGCAGTCATGGTTCAGAGAAGGACTTCTTACGAAAGACTGATAGAGCTTGGAGCGGATGCCGATATAGTGCAGGGGTTGGGAATGATTTATAGATTTCAAAGGGAGAACGGTCATAAGCCGGAGGCGCTGATCTGTACGAATTCAGAGAATGTGGAGCATTGCCGGGAGATTGTAAGTGAACTGCCGGATATGCATTTCCATATTGCAGCGCTGACGGTGATGTCTCCGAAGCTTATGAGTGTGGGAGAGTATGAGAATGTAACATTGTATCCAGCAGCGGGAAAAAAGGCTGTATGCGAGCTTTTTAAACAGTGTGATTATTATCTGGACATTAACCATATGAAGGAGATAGTCTCGGCGGTGTATCAGGCATTCTTACATAATCATCTGATTTTTGCATTTGAAGAGACGGCGCATAACAGAGACTATGTGGCGAAGGAACGGATCTATTCGGTGAGTAACTGGGAAGGGATGGTAGAAGATATCAGGGTGATCATGCGGAATGAGAAGTTGATGGAACGGTGTCTTAAGAGGCAGAGGGAAGAGGCGATGGCAGAGGATCGGGGAGTATATGCCAGGATGGTGGAAGCTGTGTACGTGAAAAGTTAGGAGAAAAGATAAATATGAATGTATATATTACCAAGATGAATGGAGCATCCTGGAATCCATTGCAGAATAGGCAATGGATGGATTGCAAAAATTGCACATGAGATGGGCTGCCGTGAAATGGGTATATTCTGTTATAACGGAAGTAATGAAAGTATTGAGAGTTTGAAGATCAGAATTGATGGAATTGTTGCCGGGCTGAGTTGGGGAGTGGATATTGTGATATGTCAGTTCCCGACGGGGAATGGATTTAGATTTGAGTGGGAACTGGTAGATCGTTTAAAGGTGTATCAGATACAGGTTATAATGTTTATTCAAGAATCTGAGATTTTTTTCGATAAGTATCATCAAGATAGATTAGAGGAAAAAATTAAGCTGTATAATCGGGCTGCAGTCTTAATTGTGCCATCCGTGGCGATGCGTCAATTTCTATTGGATAATGGTCTGAGAGAAGATATGAAGTATGTGGTTCAGGAAATGTGGGATTATACAGTAGGTATGAATCTTTTCTTTGATTCGAAGTTCAGCAGAGATATTTATTATATGAATAGAGGAAAGATTGGCGGCATAAGTGATTGGAATTATACTTTACAATTAAAATTATTTGCGAATTCAGCAGTGCAAGGCCGGAACGTGCAGCGTATAGGAGAATTGTCCCAGGAAGAATTATTCTTTGAGCTGTCAAAAGGAGGAGGATTGGGACTGATCTGGTATCAGGAGGATGAGCAGCAGCGAGGGTTGGAATATGATATTTCTTATGATTTGTCCAGATATCTGGCAGCAGGGATTCCAGTAATTGTTCCAAAGGGAATTTCTCATCAGGATATGATTGAAAGGAATCATTTGGGTTTAGCGGCAGATAGCTTGGATGAGGCTGTGGAACAAGTTGATAGTATGGAAGAATCAGACTATCAAGAATATGTTAGGTATGTGAGAAGATTTTCTACATTAATACGCAACGGATATTTTACGAAGAAACTGCTAGTGGATGTCATTCAGATGCTTATCCGGCAGGATATGGCTGATTGTGCTATTTCGACTTTAACATATAAAGGGATAAAACAGTTTTCGGCGTACACCAAGAATAATGTGAATATTATGGGGATGGAGGAGACTTTAGAATATGTGAGAACCAGAAAGATCTCAGTTGCTCGATTTGGAGATGGAGAAGTTTTTTTAATGACTGGTCGGTCTATATCATATCAGGATTATGACGAAGGATTAGCCAAAAGATTAAAGCAAATTATAACTATGCCCGATAACAAAAAATTATTAGTATGTTTGCCGGATATTTTTGAGAGAAAAGGACGTTACAATGGTGCATGTATTGCTTGCTGGGAGAGACATTTAGAAAAGTATCGGGATTTTTGGGATGAGGTTATTATAAGTGAAAAATGTTATGGAAGCGCTTTCTTTTTGCGGCCTTATATGGATTTAGTTGATAAGTCTATATCTGGAAGATATTTTCAGAATATGAAAGATTTTTTTGCTAATAAAAGTATTTTGATTGTAGAAGGCGCCTATTCTCAGTCTGGCGTAGGGAATGATCTTTTTCAGGAGGCAAATTCAGTAGAGCGAATTATTTGTCCGTCTCGTAATGCATATAGCAAATATGAAATGATTTTAGATACAATTAGAGAGTATGGGATTAATAAATTAATTTTGCTTATGCTGGGCCCAACAGCAAAAGTATTAGCCAGTGATTTAGCTTTTGAGGGGTATTGGGCGATAGATATTGGACATATTGATTCTGAATATGAGTGGTATAAAATGGGAGTCACACGTAAAACCAAGTTAAAAAACAAACATACAGCGGAATTTAATTTTGATAATGACATTGAATTAAAAAAAGATGATATATATATAAGTGAGATAGTGGCGACGTTGTCTGAATAAAATAAAAGTATTGATTCTACCCAAATACAAGGACTAATGTTAAGTATGAAGTTTGTCATTTAGGAAATATAGGATTATTTGTTTGATATGAGCTTTTTCGGTATTCCGCAGTTTCGTAAAGAAATTCATTTTATAGGGCTTGTGGAGTTCGAAGGGGATGAGAAATTACGATGGAAGCTGAGTATTAGGAATATGCTAAGTGTGTCGGATAATTTGCTTAGATTTTAAGAAAGAAGATATTATACGAAAAAATGTATCGTTGATGCAGTGCAAACTGTCATTTTATTATCTTGGCATTATCGCGGAGAAACGGATGAATTCATGAAATGTTAGAAATCTATAAGAATATTGTTACGTTTTATTTGAAAATAGAAATTTTGGCGAAATGAAAGTCGAATAGTAATAGAAAAAAAAGATTATGAGAGGTAAGTAAAGATGGCAATCTATATATTTAAGTTGCTGGTTTGGTGCGCACCTAACGGAATAGATAATGCTCAGGGATATCGTGCAAAGATATTAAGAGAGTATACAGATACAGTTAGATATATATTTACAGAATTACCAACAAGCAGAGATATAGTTTATTATAAAAAAATGGGGATTGATGTAAAACAGATGCTTAGTGTACATCAGTGTCTGACAGATAATGATATATTAGAACCATCAGTCAGGATAGAAGATAAATTGAAGGAACTGAAAGATAGTATACATTATACAGATATAATTAGTAATGAGAGAGATATTAAATTACTGAAAAATGGGATTGTTGTAGCTTCCATTTTGCGAGATGAGACAGAAATGGATTTTTGCAAATGTATTCACTATTTCAGCAACGGTTGCTATTTAATTCGTACGGAAAATTTCATTGGAAGGATGGTTTATGCGGATGATTATGCAACTGCGAGATCGAATTTCAAAGTATATGCAAAGCATGTACGACGCACCTTTTTTAAATCAGATGGAACGGTAGCTTATTATCAGATATATACAAAAGAGGAAAAAGAATGCTATCTTTTCCCAGATGGAAGGACTTGTACGATTGTAGAATTTATTGCGGAATTTATAAAGAGATTGAATTTGACAGAAAATGATGTTATTATATTAGATCGTTTGACTCAGATTGGTTTCATGCAATCATTGCTTAGATTTAAGAATAAAGCTAATCTTATTGTTGTTTTTCATTCCAAACATTTCTTGGAAAAAGGTGAAGATCCAGATAGACTATATTTAAATGACGAATATTACGATTGGTTTAAATACTCAAATTGGATTGATACTATGGTGGTGTCTACTTCGGAGCAGAAAAAAGAATTGGCAGAAAAACTTAGTGAATATAGATGCAGTGTTCCGAAGATTGAAGTGATACCGGCAGGAGAGCTTGATAGATTGCGTTATCCGAAAACAAAGAGACAACCATATTCGTTAACGGCTGTTTCACGTCTCTATTCATCAAAAAAAGTAGACTGGATTATAAAAAGCGTTATAAAAGCGCATTGTAAAAACCCGAATATTTTTCTTGATATATATGGAAGAGGAGCTGAGGAACATACAAAATATTTAAAAAATCTTGTCATTGAAAATGGTGCTGATTCCTATATTAGATTTATGGGATATGCAGATGTGACAGAAATATACAAAAATTATGAAGTATTTATCACGGCATCATTAGGAGAAACATTGGGATTGACGACTTTGGAAGCAATAGGGTCTGGTGATGCTGTAATTGGATTAAATGTAAGATATGGAAACCAGGTGCTTATTCATTCAGGCGAAAATGGTTATTTGATTAATTTTTGTTATACAGAGAACGAAGAGATTGAATTAGTGAATGATTTGGCAGATGGGATTGTAAAAATTTTTGAGGATCGAGAAAAATTGGAAATGTTTCACCAAAATTCCTATAATATAGCAAAAAATTACTTGCAGAAAAAGATTGGGATAAAGTGGAGAAAATTATTGAAGTATAAGGAAATGAAGTTATAAAATTATGTTAAACGTTTTGCTAACTTTTTAAGAAATGGCTATATGACCTGTAAGAGAAAAATTTACTTTGTTACTTAAACTTCGTACTTAAATAATTAAAATGAGGATATAGGGAATCGGAGTATGAATGTATATATTACCAAAATGAATGGAATAAGATGGAATTCGTTGCAGAATAGGCAATTGATGATTGCTGAGATTGCATATGAGATGGGTTGCCGTGAAATGGGAATATTTTGTTATAACGGAAGTAATGAAAGCATTGAGAGCTTGAAGGTTAGAATTGATGGAATTATTGCCGGGCTGAGTTGGGGAGTAGATATTGTGATATGTCAGTTCCCAACAGGGAACGGCCTTAAATTTGAAAGAGAATTATTGAATCGTCTAAATATATACCAAATCCAAGTTGTAATTTTTATTCATGATGCGGGATCAATTGTCCGAGAATCTAACCAGGGGATTCTTTCGGAGACGATAAGGTTATATAATCAGGCGGAAGTATTGGTTGTTCCCTCGCTGATGATGCGTCAGTTTCTATTGGATAATGGAATTAGGAAAGATATGAAGTTCGTCATTCAGGAAATAGGGGATTATTTGCTTGATATGAACTTTTTCAGTACTCCGCAGTTTCGTAAAGAAATTCATTTTACAGGGATTGTGGAATTTGAGGGGATGAGAAATTGGTCGTATGATTTATTGTTGAAGTTGTATGCGGTTTCAGAAAGTCAGGGGCAGAATATAAATAATATGGGAAATTTGCCGTCGGGAGAGTTGATGTCTGTATTATCCAAGGGGGGCTTTGGTCTGGTTTGGTATAGGGATACAACTTCACGACAGGAGATGGAATACAGTGTGTCTTTTGAGCTCTCCAGATACTTGGCGGCGGGGATTCCAGTTATTGTGCCTGTAGGGATTTTAAACCAAGCATTGATAGAAAGAAATCATCTGGGAATGGCTGTAAATTCTTTAGATGAAGCTATAGCAGTAATTGAGGCTATGACGGAAGCTGACTATCAGGAATATGTTAAATGCGTCGGACGATTTTCTCGGATTTTAAAGAAAGGTTATTATACTAAAAAATGCCTGATTGAGGCAGTACAAGCAGTATGTAGGAGAGATACGGGTGAACTCACTATTCCAGCAAAAATATATGACTCAGGGGAATGTATTTTTACATATACGGTGTTAAATGAATCTTACGGAGAAAATTTGGCATTATCATGGAATTACTCTGGAAATGCAGATGGATTTTTGATTTATGATACTTCAGGAAAATTAGTATATGAGACAGGAAATGTGCATCAACATTTTTCCTTAATTAGAGGGTATGAAAAAGGAGATAAGTTTATTGTAAAAGCTTTTATTAATACGCTAAAAGGAAAACTTATTGTGGCAGCATCAGAGCCAATTTATGTATCAGCAGAAGAATATGATAGGGTAGAAGTTAGCATGATTATACCTGTGTATAACGCAGAAAATTATATTGCAAGAGGTATAGACGCCGTATTAGCACAATCCTTCCATGGTTTGGAGATTATAATTGTGAATGATGGAAGTACTGATCATACAGCGGATATAATTGAATGGTATGCTAAAAAATATGCAAATGTGAAGATACTACATCAGGAGAACGGTGGACCTGCTGTAGCACGAAATACGGGAATAGAATGTGCAGTTGGAGAGTATATTGGATTTATGGATAGTGATGATACAATACATCCAGAAATGATTGAAAGATTAGTTGCTTCTATTAAAAAGAATAACTGTGATATAGCAATTACCTCTGTATATAAAATAGTGAATAGTGAGTATAGGGAATATGTGCAGTATCCTGTGGAAGAAGATGTTGCAATAGCAGCAGAGGATTTTCTTTGGATGCATTTTGAAAAGGGTCTTATATTTTCTGTGATGGTTTGGAATAAATTATATCGAGCATCTCTTGTAAAAGAACATCTTTTTCCTGAGTTTTTTTTGGGCGAGGATGGCGCTTGGACACCGTGCATATTATCTTTTGCAGATAGTATATGTTATCTCAATGATCGCTTATATGAGTATGATCGATCTATTCGTGAAAATACTCTTGAGGATCAGTGGAGTATCCAGTCGCAATATGAACGATTTATGCGCTATAAAAATATTGTTACATTTTATTTGGAACATGGCAATATTGAAAGAATAAAATTTTTAAAAGAACTTGCAAAACGTAATCTGCTTGGATGGGGAAGTATATATGCAGATGATAAATACGAAAAATTATGGGGGGAGATAAGGGATAAGAAGTAATAATTGTTCAGAAATATCGATGAAAGGAATGTTGATATTAGCCAACATGAACATAATATGAGAATATTAGATAATATGGAAGCTTGTTATGGATGCGGGGCATGTTTCAATGTGTGTTCAACGGAAGCTATTGATATGAGGGAGAATGAAGAGGGATTTTTAGAACCTGTTATAGACGGGGACAAATGTATTTATGGTGTGTGGTTTTCTATTATATTTGCCTAAATATCTGCTTATACTTTCTGCTTCAGATGAGTGCTCTCAGCATTGGAGGAAATTTCTGGAGGTTTCCAAACTTCAGCTCCGTAAAGATGTCGGATGGAGGGAAAGTTATGCGGCAGTTGTTGATGGCGGAATGGTCAAGGCTGATGAAAGAACCGTAGAGGAAATTAATATTAACTATGAATTTATCGTGGGACATCCGAAGTATAGTGTGGAATATGTGGACGGAGAATTGAAAGTGGGCTGTAAGCCGCTGCGGTATTGTAAAGTGAAAATAAAAAGCAAGGGCTTTACCGGAGCATTAGGAGCGTGTAAAAGTGAGATAATGGTTGACAATATTGATTTTTCTATGAATAAAATCGGAATCAATATAGTGGTTATAGACAAAGAAACCGGACATATTATGGATTCGATCAATGTAAATACATATTCTGATCCTAATTTGAGAATTAACAGAGTGTGATTTTGAAGAGAACAAAACGGGCAGGCAGCTTAGCTGGCTGCCTTTATGTATATAAACTAAGCTTGGCTTTCTTATTAACATTTTCAGATATTTGGGTTATAATAATAAGCAAGTAGATGAAAGGAAACTCTTTTGGTTATGAGACGGATTTTTTTGGTGGAAGACGATGGGGCGATTGCCAGGAATCTTACGTGCCTGCTTCGTTCCGAAGATTTTGCCGTTACGCAGGCATCGACACAGGCAGAGGCGTTTTCCATATTGAATGAAGAGAGATTCGATCTGGCATTGGTTGATGTCTCTTTGCCGGATGGGAATGGTTTTACAGTCTGTACAGAGATTAAGGAGACGCAGGATATCCCGGTTATTTTCCTGACGGCTTCCGGGGACGAAGCAAGTGTCGTTACCGGACTCAATATGGGGGCGGACGATTATATTACCAAGCCGTTCCGCCCAATCATTATCCGTCAGGGCGGAACGGTCAGCGCAGGGAATCATCCGCAGGGCGGCGCAATGTTTTATATACGTTTTCCCGAGTGACGGACTTATTACTTATTCGAAGAGCAAAAAGGAGATGACAGTATGGTGAAGAGGAGGCGTCCGATCAGAAATATCATATGCGTTCTGCTGATCGTGCTGCTGTACGCGGCGGCGGCATCCGTTATTGTAATCGGGGTAAAGGGTTACCGGATGTATGAGGATGCCATATCGCAGATGCCGATTCAGGAACGAGTCGAGTTGATTCGTGAGGGAGAAGACTTTACGCATTACTCGGAACTGACGGAATTCTATATTAAGGCGGTCGTCTCAGTGGAAGACCACCGTTTTATGAATCATTCCGGTCTCGATCCGATTGCGATCTGCCGTGCTGCATTGAGAGATATCATGGCGGGATCTTTCAAAGAAGGAGGCAGCACCATAACGCAGCAGCTTGCCAAGAACCTGCTGTTTACGCAGGAGAAGAAGATGGAACGGAAGGTAGCGGAGATCTTCGCGGTGTTTGATATTGAAGAGGAATATAGCAAGGAAGAGATCTTTGAGCTATATGTGAATACGTCTAATTTCGGCAGCGGTTACAACGGGGTTTATGCAGCTTCTAAGGGATATTTTAATAAATTGCCTTCTGAGCTTACGGATTATGAATCAGCCTTGTTAGCGGGGGTTCCCAATGCTCCTTCGCTGTATTCGCCGGATGTAAACCTGAAGCTTGCTTCGCAGCGTGTCGGAGAGGTGCTGCAGAGTATGGTCAGGGAGAGTGTTCTGACACAGGAAGAGGCGGAAGATATACAGGGGAATATTGAGATACAGAGAGCGGATGAGTAGGGATTTCATCCGCTCATATATTGTTCAAATGTTGTGATAAAATGTTGTATAGAAAAATGTTGACAACTATGGATTAGTTCACTATAATACCTCTGCCCAAGTTCAGAACAGAACGGATTAACCAAAAAGAAAATCGGGAGGGCCTTGCAATGATTATAGACAAGATCGAGGAAAATGGTATCGAGGTCATGTTCTCTTATTTCCCGGCCTGGGAAATGTTTTTCTCTATGCATGTGCTTGCACAGCCGGATCATCATATGGGCAGGAGAAAATGGAGTCGGGCGGTGGAGGAGAAGAATCCGCGGCTGACAGAAGAGATCAGGGATCTGCAGGATCTTACAGGCGGCTGGACGATTCTGATCGATATACCTGCCTGGGATACGTTTCGCCAGATGGAGATTCCAGAATTGCTTGTATGTCTGCGCAGGAAGAACATTTACGAATGGAACGAGATGATCCTGCCGTTTGGCAGGAAGATGGATATCAGGGAGAGAGACAGGATCCTTGACGCGGCAAGAGAATACTATCAGCTTGTTTTTGAGAGGGAGGAGATGCTCTTAAGGCCCTATATCAGGCGTATTCTTAAGGAAGAGAGAGAATATTGCGCCGGGAAGGGGCTCTGGAACTGGTGCCGCAGGATTCATCCAAGACTGGTCGTTAGAGAGGATTATTTGACGTATCTTAAGAACAGGGAGTATACCTTCAGGAAGAAAGAGATACAGAGGATCTATGCGTCGGTCAGCACCTTTGTTGTGCCGCATCTGTGGCTGTATAAAGAAGGACAGGCGCTTGATATTGTAAAAGGTATTCAGGTGGAACAGCCTGAAGATGGGATACCGGAAGATATGGTGAGGATTTTTAAGGCGCTGGCGAACCCGACCAGGCTTAAGGTTGTGAAATTATTGCTTAAGGACGTCCATACGATACAGGAATTGTCAGGTTATCTGTCCATCAGTGAGGCGGGAGTATTTAAGCATCTGAAAGCTCTTGACGACGCGGGATTGGTTAAGAAGAAGAGACGGGGCGCTTATGTGGAATATCATTTCCAGACAGAGATCATTGACTTTATACCGTATACATTCTATGAGATCATGGGGTAGGATTATGTGGAGAGTTATTATTTCAACGTACAGGAAGAACAGAATAGGAATTTTAAGAGCTGTACCGTGGTCATTTATGGTCTCAAGAATCGTTACAGGGGTGACTCAGATTGTATTTCCGTATTTTATGTATCACTATTATATACATGGGAATCTGAACAGTGAGTTTCACGAATATGCCAACGGAGCAGATTATATGACATATGTTGTGCTGGGTTCTGCGCTGAATGTACTGGCGGTGTCTACGCTTATGAATATCGGAAGGGCGCTGATTACGGAATTAAGAGAGGGAACGCTTGAAACACTTTTGATGACGCCGATGCCAAGGTATGCATATTTTTGCGGGTGTCTGCTGGAACAGACGGCAAGGGCCCTGCTGGAATTCGGTGCAGTGACGGCGGTTGGAGCATTGGTTGGAGCGGATTTGGGATATTTGTTCTCGGTTCGGGCGGCTGCCGTGATCTTATTGGCAGTTTTTAGCTTTTTCTGCATGGGAATCGCGCTGTCGTCGCTGATGCTGTATACCAGGGACACCTATCTGACGCAGAATACATTATTCATAACTATGAATCTGGTATGCGGTATCATGTATCCGATCCAATATCTTCCGGCAGGGCTTCAATATGCGGCACAGATATTCCCGCTGACACCGGCTGTCAGTCTGTTTCGGAATGTAATGATAGAGAATCAAAGCCTGTCGGGGAATCAGCTTCTGATTTGGCAGATAGTATTGCTGTCCGGGGTGTATCTGCTGATCGGTACGGTCTGGTATAAGAAGATGGAGCTTAAGCTGGTGGAAAGTATATTCGGGTAAAGGAGAGCGTGTGATGTACGGTGCAGTCAAGGGACGTCCAGAGGATCAGAATGCAAGAAAAATTATTGCTCAGCATTTGGTAAAAGATTATATTCTAAAAGAAAAAATAAAGGAAAAGAGCGGATTATTCGGCCGTAAGCAAAAAAGAGTCATACATGCGGTAAAAGACATATCGTTAGAAATCCCACAAGAGAAAATCATCGGAGTCCTGGGGATTAATGGAGCGGGAAAGACGACGACTATCCGTATGCTGGCGTCCATCATAGCCCCGACGTCGGGCAGTCTGACTATGAATGGAGTTGACGCTGTGAAAAATCATCTGTGGATAAAAGAAAGGATTAATGTAATCTCGGGCGGAGAGAGAAATCTCTATTGGCGATTGACTGCTAAGGAGAATCTCAGATATTTCGGAAGCCTGTACGGATTGAGCGGAGATGATCTGGATAAAAGGATTGCATACTTATTAAGAACAGTTGGATTAGAAGAGGCGGCAAACGTTCCTGTCGAGAGATATTCGAAGGGGATGAAGCAGCGCTTACAGATCGCGCGGGGACTTATCAATGATCCGATATACCTTTTTATGGATGAACCTACGCTCGGACTCGATATCGTGATAGCAAAGGAGATAAGGAATCTGGTATCTGATCTGGCACACAAAGAAGGAAGGGGAATTCTGCTGACGACTCACTATATCAGTGAGGCAGAGGAATTGTGTGATTATATCTATATATTAGATAAAGGCAGGATTATTGCGGAGGGAACGAAGGAGCAGCTTAAGGGGCTTTTGGCCTATGAACCGAAAGTCGTCACCAGCGTACAGGAGCCAAGTCTGGAGGAAGCCCTTATTGAGATCATCAACCGCTGCAATTCATAATCAGTCTGGTAAATGAGTACGCATACAGGAGGGGCGCATGAAGAAATTTTTAATCGTAATGAAGGCTGAGATCACGAAGCAGCAGCAACATGATTATCACTCGGCATATGTATATTTTTCACTTTTAATCTGGCCGATTCTTGGTTTTTTTGAGGTATACTATGCGTACAAGCCGTTTGAGCTTACAGACTATATGGGGATTGAGGATGGCAAGACTTTGCTGGCCTTCCTTGGAACCGGATTCATGGCATATACCTGCTTCTGGTCTATGGTTCAGAATGCCTGGTCCATGGCGAATCAGGAGCGGAGAGGGGGAACACTGGAGATCGCCTTCCTGACGCCGGCAAGCCGCCTTGCTATGAGCTATGGAAGAGCGCTGGGGGCGCTGATTCAGGAAGTGTGGATGTTCGTCTGTTTCTGCGGGTTCCTTTTGATGTATACTAAGACAATTCGGTGGGATAATCTGTTCCTGCTTCCGGCGGTGTTGCTGCTGCTCATTATTTCTTCAACTGTCTGGGGCGGGATGCTGAACGCGGTGTTTCTGTTCTCCAGAGATGCATCGATCGTGATGGATGTGTTCGATATGCCTATGACCTTATTTTCCGGGACGAGGGTGCCGGTGGACAGTTTCCCGTGCTGGGCGAGAATTGTATCTATGGTATTTCCATTGACATATTGTATCAATATCATACGCTTTGCATTGAACATACAAAAAAGCAGCCGCGGGTGGCGGGCAGAAATTCTGGGACTGCTGATCTGCCTGGGCGTAATGACAGCGGTCACGGTGTTCCTGATCGGCAGGGCAGAGCGCCATAACAGGGAGACCGGGGAGCTGCAGTTTTATTAAATCAAAAATCAGAAGTATTAATGCTGAAAGACAGGGCTGCCTGGCTGAACTTGCTTACATACCGGAGGTCGAAACCAACGGCGCTGGTGCAGTAATTGTATCCAAGATTGAAGCATACCTGGATCATATCCAGCGCTTCCTGAAAAGGGGTGTTGTTGCGTTCGCCGTGTCAAACTAGCAATAAAAGCAAGAAATTGTTGACAAATGTATATCCAAGTGCTAATATGAAATAAATTTCATATGAAGTTTATTTCATGCAAAGGAAGCAAAATTTGAAAAGAGAAGTTCCTACACTACTATCGAATAATGTAAGAGAATACCGAATGGAGAAACAGCTTACCCAACAGCAACTTGCTGATTTAGTAAAAGTTTCTTCAAGAACTATCATTTCACTGGAAAAAGGGCAATATAATCCGTCTGTTTTGCTGGCACATGAGTTAGCTAAAATATTTGGATTGAAGATTGAAGAATTATTTAATTTTGAGGAGGATTGACATGAGAAAGAGTAAGAAAATTTTTGCGTGTTTATTTATTGGTATTGGTATTTTGCTCTTACCTTTTGGTCTTATAAAGGGATTTCCTGCTGCTTTTATTGTCTCTGCTGGCTGCGCACTAATAGCTTATGGCATTGTAGATTTTCTATTTGAACATTTTATCCATAAGATTGGACGTGCTTAGCCATATAGTTTATGCAGTGTGTTTTAAATATTTTGATTTCTATGCGGAGAAACACACGAAGCAGATGAAGCAAAGTTAGTATCTTTAAAATGGGTTTTTGATTTAGATAACTCTGTTAGTACCTTAAAGGATATGCCTTGCGGTTACTATGCAGAACGGAAAACCCAAGATGACGAGTGGATTATCAGAAAGCGATAACTTCCAGTTTCGCGGAAAGTCAAGTATAAAAAGAACTCGGAATTTCATGATTTTTATTCCCGCGAGCAACGAGCCAAGCGGGCATGCTTGCATGCACATTTGACTTGAAATTAAATAGGTAAGCGATGAATAATCTAACGTTTTTTCAAGTCCTGAAATCTGTGCGGTAATCTCTTTGACTAGTACAGCGAATATTAAGTAATTGGCAGTTTGACTTGCCTGTTTTCTTGATAGCGCTAATCCCCAAGCCTCGACGTAGCCACCGCTACGCCTGCGTTTGTGAAGCAGCGCTATCAGAAAAACATTCGCGTCAAACTATCCAAAACTTAATTTTCACTATACTAGCCAAAAAGATTATCCCACAGATTTTAGAATATGTAAAACCGGCAGGTTATTCATCGCTTACTTTTTTGATATGGGTATCCATACCTCATACTGTGCGTTCTGTGGGTCTGGATTTAAGTAAACTTCAATATCCGGGGCGTTGGCATACTCATATCCAGAGGTCGGAAGCCACTCGGTTATAATCCGCTGCTCCAATTCCTGTATGGACTGGTTTGTACCTGTTCCAGAAAAGATTGCCCAAGTAGACGCAGGCACGGTATATTCTTCAAACTCATCGCTTGCTTTTGTACTGGAAATGGCAATAAAATATTTCTATTGTTCTTGATCATTGCAGGCACTCACGCCAAAAAGTCCCATTGGCGGCGTATCCATCATTCCTGCCAATTTCTGTATTGTTCCATTTTCGGCGGCGTCCTGCCACATCTTAGGCACAACCATAAAGTTATTTTCGATTTCCTTGTCAAGCGGTGCGGATATGCCGATAATGCGGAAGGCTTCTTTTGTTTCAATTCTATAATTCATTTCTGTTGCTCCTTTTACAGCAATTCTAAACATAATGGGGGAAAAAGATTTCACGGATACTCCCGCGTCTTTCACGGACGATGGGGCTATCCCGTGAAAAGACTGGAACGCTCTGTTAAATGCAGTCGGAGAACGGTAGCCGTACTTCTCCGCTATATCAATAATCTTTGCATTCCCACCCTGCAAGTCCACCGCCGCTAACGACATTTTTCTTCTTCGGATATACTCTGCCAGAGTGATACCCGCCATATAGGTAAACATTCTCTGATAATGATATGTGGAGCAGCAGGCAATCCGCCCAAGCTGCTCATAGTCAATTTCATCTGTCAAATGTTCCTCAATATAATTCATACTTTGGTTTAATTTTTCAGCCCATTCCATGAGATACCTCCTTATCCGCACATATTGTGCTTTATGGACATAAATTCGCCTTTATTATTATAAGGCTTATTCTTTTATTTTTCCTCTCTATCCTTGCACAAAAAAGAGAGATGGTTATTCAATAATTGATATTTGCTTTTCGAGCTTGGCTACATAAATCATGGGTAGATAAAGTATAGATTTTTCCATCCTTGATAAAATATGTCCCACACTGACGAAACTCAAAATGTACTTTGCGGGCGATACATTGCTCCCGTATGGAAAGCACCCACGCATAGTCAAGTGGTCTGGCATTTCTGTCTGATTCGCCGCCGACTACGACTAATTCAACATTATCAAGATAGTCTGTAAGGTTTATTTCCTCAATCAACGGCTGGCAGATAATATTTTTATGTTTAACAGGTAATTTATTGAAAATGGAAAGCCTGTAATCAGCCCTGTCTTGATTTTCTACCGTACAACCAACCGTAATATTCTCGTATCCATCGTTCCAGTCCTCTGGGATGCAATCCATAAAACGTTCAATACGCTTTGTTAAAAAAAGAAAGTGCAGGTCTGAACGCTCCCGTATCATCTGCCAACATTCAGAACGCCATTCATCGGCGTCCTCAACCAGAAAATCCGTAGAAAAACAAAGATAAACGGTCTGCCCCGATTTAATTTTGTATGCTCCCGATTTATTTTTAGCGATAGGGGCGTAGAAATTATCCGTTTTTACAATTTTGTTTGTATCAATCCCACGCTTGAAATCGCCCTTATGAATGTAACAATACCTACACCCTTCACTATGTTTGTGGCAGCCACGCCACGGATTCCACATTGCCATGTTTATAACCTCACATTCCCGCTGACAGGACAGCGTATCCAGATTTGAATAGCCATAAAAATCTATCACCCTTTGTGTTTCAATTTTTCTTGTCGTATAGCGTATTGCCGTTCTTTTTCGACTTTGAGTATGGTCTCAGTGTTGACATCTTCTATCTCTTGGAGTTCCTGAACTGTAGCGGTGTGGTATAAGAGGATAGAGCCAAGGCTGCTTGAGAGCGTGTCTGGGTAGAAAGGGCGTAAACTTATTGAGATCTGCCAGAAGCTTTACATCCTTATTAGTGAGCTATTCTTTTATCTTGTCTATTTCTTGCAGATTAACACCTGCAGCTGTCAGAATAACTTTTAATTCTTTATAGCGGTAATCGTGAAAGTTTCACCTCACTTTTTAAGCAGCGTTTACTTGGTGATTTCATTATATCAATAGTTGATTTAGTGTAAAGCTTAAAAGATGATAATAGATTTTTTAATAGACTGCTTTAAAATACTCTTATCAAAACATCTCTTTAAGCCGGATTACCATCCTAATTCTGAACTTAAGTTAGGATTGATGAAAAAAGAGTAGACAAAGGACAGGGTAATTGCATCCCTGCATTCTACTCTGTCCTTTACAAATATCACAAATCTCCTCTTTTTCACTCTCCCTGAGTTCTTCCATAATCGCCGGATATTTCTTATCCAGCTCGTACAGGCTCAGCGTTATGATCAGCATACTTCCCAGATTCACGGATCCCATAGATCCCTTCCACACTATATGGCAGATTGGGCAAAGCCTTATAGCTAAGAGCGTCACCATTCAGGCTGGCATACCGGACGATCCGTATCTCCCCCTGTGCTTCTCTTGCGAGGGCCTGCCTGTAACCATCATCCGTCAGAAAGCTTCTGTGGTATCTGCTCTTCCTTGCCGGACTGTTTTTCTCTTCCAAAGAAGAAAATTCGATCATGTGGGCAGTCTGTTCATCATATCTTTTGCCGCACATGATCCCGTCGCCGTCTACATAATCGATCCCCTGGATCTCTCTGGCTGCTGCCAAAAGTTCAAATACGCTTACTTCCATCTCTGTCACCCCCAATCACTGAGTCTGCTAACAACATCCTATCCAATATATCCTGATTCAGATGCCGTTATACCTTTGATAGTATTTTTCGGTAAAATATGCAAAAACATAAGATATTTTTTCTGAATTTTTTATTAAAGTATTCTTCAGCGCTACACATGGTTATACATCAGCAGAATATCGAAAACCGGATAGAGAGTCATATACAAATATTGCTGATGAAATATCAATAGAAACATTGAAAGAAAATATCCGATTAGTTTTCGTAGGTTTTATGAGGATTTCACGTAACAGTTCAGACAGGTCTGCGCATTCACTGCGCTGACCGTACCACAGAGTAGAGCCTGAGAGCATCCGGCCCATCGCGAAGCGATTTTTAATGGCCGGATGCCTGTAACAGTGAAGGTATCTGAACTGTTACGATTTCACAGAGTTGTGTAAGAATGTTTCAAGAATCTGCTCTTGACATATGGTGAAATGTGGAATATACTAATACCAACCTAAATGGTAGGTATTGGAAAGTGAAAGGAGACACCATTATGCCTGATTACAGATTTGAAACTTTACAACTCCATGTAGGCCAGGAGAATCCTGACCCGGCAACTGACGCCCGCGCAGTGCCGATTTACGCGACTACTTCCTATGTATTCAAAGACTCGGCACATGCGGCGGCCCGTTTTGGCCTTGCCGATGCCGGCAATATCTACGGAAGACTGACAAACTCCACGCAGGATGTGCTGGAACAGCGTGTGGCGGCTCTGGAAGGCGGAGCGGCGGCTCTGGCTCTTGCCTCCGGAGCGGCGGCGATTACATATACGCTGGAAGCCCTGGGGCAGAACGGCGGTCATTTTGTTGCACAGAAGACCATATACGGAGGCAGCTACAATCTGCTGGCGCACACGCTTCCGGCGTTCGGAATTACAGCCAGCTTCGTTAACATTCATGATCTTGATGAGGTGGAAGCAGCCATTCAGGATCACACAAGAGCGATTTACATAGAGACGCTTGGCAATCCGAACAGTGATATTCCGGATATTGACGCGCTTGCAGAGCTTGCGCATAAGCATGGCCTGCCTTTGGTCGTAGACAATACTTTTGGTACGCCTTATCTGATCCGTCCTATTGAGCATGGTGCAGATATCGTCGTACATTCGGCAACGAAGTTCCTTGGAGGCCACGGTACGACTCTTGGGGGTATCATCGTTGATTCGGGCAGGTTTGACTGGAGCGCTTCGGGAAGATATCCGGCGATTGCCGAACCCAATCCGAGCTATCACGGTGTATCCTTTGTGAAAGCGGCGGGGCCGGCGGCATTTGTGACCTATATCCGTGCGATTCTGCTCCGTGATACCGGCGCGGCGATTTCTCCCTTCGCGGCATTCCTGCTTCTGCAGGGGATAGAGACATTATCCCTGCGGCTGGAACGGCATGCGGCTAATACGGCGAAGGTTGTGGAATTTCTTGCGGCGCATCCGCAGGTCGAGAAGGTGAATCATCCCTCCCTTAAGGATCATCCGGATCATGAGCTGTATCAGAGATATTTCCCTGATGGAGGCGGCTCGATCTTTACATTTGAGATCGTGGGCGGCGTGGAGGAAGCCCACAAGTTTATTGACAGTCTGAAGATCTTCTCGCTGCTTGCTAATGTTGCCGATGTGAAGAGCCTGGTTATCCATCCGGCGACCACGACTCACAGTCAGCTTACGAAGGAAGAACTTGCGGATCAGGGGATTAAGCCGAATACGATTCGGCTGTCTGTCGGTACGGAGCACATAGATGATATCATAGCCGATCTGCAGGGCGGTTTCGATGCAGTAAAGTAATAAGGATTCGTTGAATAGGAGGGAATGTTATGTCCAATATATATACATCCGTCGATCAGCTGATCGGCAGAACGCCGCTTCTGGAACTGACTCGCATAGAAGAAGCCTATCATCTGAAAGCAAGAATTCTTGCGAAGCTTGAATACCTGAATCCGGCGGGCTCCGTCAAGGACCGTGTGGCGAAGATGATGATCGAGGAAGCGGAAAGAACAGGGAGATTAGGGCCGGGTTCGGTCATTATCGAACCGACCTCTGGCAATACGGGGATTGGCCTTGCCGCCGTTGCCGCCGCGCGGGGGTACAGGATCATCATTGTCATGCCTGAGACGATGTCCGTGGAACGGCGTCAGCTTATGAAAGCCTACGGCGCCGAACTGGTGCTGACCGAAGGCGCGGGGGGGATGAAGGGAGCTATTGCTAAAGCGGAGGAACTGGCTGCTGAGATTCCAGGAAGCTTTCTTCCCGGGCAGTTCGTGAATCCTGCCAATCCGAAAGCGCACAGGACGGGCACAGGCCCGGAGATTTACGAGGATACGGACGGGGAAGTGGATATCTTTGTCGCGGGTGCGGGAACCGGCGGAACCATAACCGGCGTCGGCGAGTATCTCAAATCAAAGAAGCCTTCTGTCAGGATTGTTGCTGTAGAGCCGGCTTCCTCTGCCGTACTCTCCGGCGGGGAGGCGGGACCTCATAAGATTCAGGGGATTGGCGCAGGATTTGTTCCCGAAGTCCTGAATACGGCGGTCTATGACGAGATCATGCCGGTCTCCGATGAAGACGCATTTGCGGCAGGAAGGCTTGTCGGCAGGAGAGAAGGCGTGCTTGTAGGCATCTCTTCCGGCGCGGCGGTTTTCGCGGCAGTGGAGCAGGCGAAGCGTCCTGAGAATGAGGGGAAAACAATCGTTGTGCTTCTGCCTGATACAGGGGACAGATATCTGTCAACGCCTCTGTTCGCAGAGTAAGGGCAGCGGCGGTGCCTGTAGTTTGCAGGAATAGTCTTTTAGGAGAGGTGATCGGGATGATGATTTCAACGAAAGGCAGATATGCGCTTCGAGTGATGATCGATCTGGCAGAGAATTATGGAAAAGGTTATGCCCCCATGAAAGAGGTAGCAAAAAGGCAGGAGATTTCTTTGAAATATCTGGAGCGCATTCTTCCTGTACTGACGAAGAATAAGATGATTGAAGGACTTCAGGGGAAGGGCGGCGGTTACCGCCTGGCGGTCCGGCCGTCAGACGTCCGTGTAGGGGACATCTTACGCCTTACGGAAGGGGATCTTGCGCCGGTGGCATGTCTTGGCTGTGAGGCAGATATCTGTGAGCGTGCCGAGGGCTGCAGGACATTACCGATGTGGACGGAGTTCTACAGGCTTACCAATGCCTATTTTGATGGAATTACATTGGCGGATCTGATGAAGCCTGTATGTTGATCCGAAGAAGTATCTATATAAAGGGCTGCGTCGTATGGCAGCCCTTTTCCTGCGGCAATTTATTTCAAAAACAGATGTATCAATCGCTCATTCCATTTCTTATAAGGCTGATACCGCATCGGCAGATCCAGCCAGGTCTTTTTATCTACAATACTCTTATAATGTGTAAATGTGTCAAAACCATCCTTCCCGTGATAAGAACCCATACCGCTTGGGCCAAATCCGCCGAAGCCCATCTCGCTGGTAGCAAGGTGTATGATGGTATCGTTGATGCATCCCCCGCCGTAACCGCACTGGGAGGTCAATTTCCCTGCCGCCGCCTTGTCACTGGTAAAGATATAGAGGGCGAGCGGATGGGGCATGGAATTGATATTGCGGATCGCTTCATCTAGGGAATCATAGGTAAGGACCGGCATCACAGGCCCGAAGATCTCTTCCTGCATTACGGCGTCTCCGAAGGTAACCTTGTCCAGGACAGTCGGTTCGATCTGGAGGGCGCTTCGGTTCGCCTTGCCGCCCCAGACTACCTTATTCTCATCGATCAGGTTAAAGATCCGGTCGAAATGCTTCTGATTAATGATCTTGCCGTAATCGTTCCGCTCAAGAGGCTGCTTGCCGTACTGCTTCTGGATCTGTTTCTTGATCTCCTTTACCAGACGTTCCTTAACAGAACGGTCACAGTAGACATAATCCGGCGCGACGCAGGTCTGGCCGCAGTTCAGGTATTTGCCGAAGACGATCCGTCTGGCGGCAAGTTTTAGGTTGGCGGTCTTCTCAACGATGCAGGGGCTCTTCCCTCCTAGCTCCAGAGTGACAGGGGTAAGATGTTCGGAGGCATGTCTCATGACTTCCCTGCCGACAGCCTGGCTTCCGGTAAAGAAGATATAATCAAAATGCTCATTCAGCAGGCAGGTGTTCTCTGCCCGTCCGCCGGTAACGACGGTGACAAAGCGCTCGTCAAAACAGTCGCAGATGATCCTTCTTACGATCTCACTGGTATAAGGAGAATATGCGCTGGGCTTAAGGACAGCCGTATTCCCGGCGGCAATCGCGTCGACAAGAGGATCGAGAGTCAGCAGGAACGGATAATTCCACGGGCTCATGATCAGTACGACGCCGTAAGGGGACGGCTTCTTATAGCTTCTGGAATGGAACTGGGCAAGAGGCGTCCTGACAGTCTTCTCCCTGGCAAAGGAATGGATGTGCTTCAGCATATAACTGATCTCACTGAGCACAAGCCCGGTCTCGCACATGTAGCTCTCGAAATTGCTCTTTCCAAGATCCTGCTTCAGCGCCTCGTTGATCTCCGGCTCATGCTTGATGATGCTGTCTTTTAGCTTCTTCAGCGCGCTGACCCTTGCATTGATATCAAGAGTAGCGCCTGAAAGGAAATATTTTCGTTGATTAGATACAATATTTTTGATTTCGTATTCGTTCATGAGGAATTGCTCCTTTTCCGGTATCCAACAATATATGAAAGAGTTATATAGTTACAGATTCATCAGAATCCATCAGAGTTACATAGAATTGTTCCAGCTCTTCTGCATCCATAAGGACGGGTACCGGGTACAATGGATTGGCTTCCTTATCCGCATAGTGGGAGAGCTTCGGGATATCTGCTTCCTGGATTTCCTTTACCGTATCCCCGATATCAAACCGTTTCTTCATAGCCTTAATGGCTTCGATGAATTCGCCTGCCGCCGCATCGTAAGGGGTATCCTTTGCGGAAATGCCCGCCGCTACGGCCAGATGGTGCAGTTTCTTATGGATACATGGCCCGTACGCTTCTAATACGAAGGGGAGCAGTATGGCGTTGGCAAGCCCATGTGGTACATTATACTCTCCGCCCAGGGAATGTGCAACCGCATGTATATAGCCTACATAGGATTTGGTAAATGCACATCCGGCATAGAAAGAGGCGTGCAGCATATTCCTCCGCGCGTCGATATCGCTGCCGTTCGTATATGCTTTGTCTATATTTTCAAAAATGAGCTTGACTGCCAGAAGCGCATCTTTTCTGGTGCCATAAGTGGTGGATTTTCCGATATATGCCTCTACCGCATGGGTCAGGGCATCCATTCCGGTCGTAGCCGTGATGAACGGCGGGAGACTTAAGGTGACCTTGGGATCCAGCACTGCATATCTTGGGATCAGCGGGAAATCATTGATGGCATATTTGTGCCTGGTCTCGGCATCCGTGATTACTGCCGCAAGGGTAGTCTCGCTTCCGGTTCCGGCCGTGGTGGGAATGGCGATCAGAAGAGGAAGTTTCTTATGGATTTTAAGGATGCCCTTCATCTTGGCCAGGGATTGCTTCGGCTTCGCGATGCGGGCTCCGACTGCCTTGGCACAGTCCATACTGGAGCCGCCTCCGAAGCCGATGATGGCGTCGCAGCCGTTGGACAGATACATTTCCAGAGCTTCTGCCACGTTGGCCGTGGTGGGATTGGCAACCGTCTTGTCGTAGATACAGAAGGGGATACCGTCCTTGGTCAGGACGTTTTCCAGGCGTTTCGTGAGTCCAAGATTCCGGATGCCTGTATCGGTGATGATCAGTGCATGGCTGCACTTGCGTTTCTTAAGAATGTCGGGAATGGTCTTTACACTGCCTATGACTTCCGGTTTACAGTACGGGAGAAATGGGAGCGCTATTTTTAATCCCGTCTGGAAAGTACGGCAGTAGAGTTTTTTCGCTTTGTTCATGGCAGATCTTATCCTTTCTGACTAAATTTTGTGGCGGTCTATGCCCTGTTCCTGGGAATGTTCCAGTTCCTCGCAGAAATGTTCCAGGTTATCTGATATCAGGAATAATACACGGTAGAAAATATCCCGCTCCCCGGCAGTAATATCCTTCCCTCCCTCTAAGGTTGCACGAAGGATCAGACGGTTGACCTTCTTGGCCTGCTGCATCCCCGTATCGGTGAGAACGGCTTTGGAACGGTACTTCTTCTTCTCCTGAGGATGCGCATATTGGATGAAACCGCGGTTCTCCAGATCCGACAGGATTCGTGAGATGCCCGCCTTGTTCTCCTTGCACAGGTTACAGAGGTCGGCTGCAGTAAGCCCCTCTGAATGTGAATACAGGAAATACAGACACATAACATGTGTGCCCTTTAAGCCGAGAGAGCGCATTTCCAGCTTCTTGATCCTCTGGATATTCTTGTAGATCTGCGATACACCGGTTGTAAGCTGTTCAAATCTGTGGATCATATATAACTCACTTTCTTATATGAATGAAAATATACCTTATCGGACGAAGTCCGCCCGCCAGGGGCATGCATATTAAAGTTGAGAAATCAACTTCTTGGTCATATAGACTATACCAATAAGAAGTTGAGATGTCAACAATTTTATAAGGAAAACGAAAGGGTTTTCAGACAGCGTGATTTCTGGTGAAGTGTTAACATATGGAGTGAAAAAGTTGACAATTATGAGGCGCTTGATATATAGTAGTCATATCGATGTAAATGCTTTAAGTACAGCACACTGGAAGGAGTAAGGATATGGGATTAGCAGAGCAGTTGAAGCAGAAGATTTTAGAGGGATACCAGATGACAAAGGAGGAAGCTCTGGAGCTGTATGATGAGCCGTTAGTGGAAATATGCCGGGCGGCGGATGAGATCCGGCAGTTTTTCTGCGGAAACCGGTTTGACATCTGCACGATCGTCAATGGTAAGAGCGGAAAATGCTCGGAGAATTGTAAGTATTGTGCGCAGTCGGCGTATTATCATACTTCGGCAGAGGAATACCCGCTGTTAGATACGGAGGAGATCGTCCGGCAGGCAAGATACAATGCGGACTGTGGAGTGCTGAGGTATTCCATCGTGACTTCCGGGCGATGCCTGAATGATGACGAGATCCGGCAGATGTGTGAAGCGATCCGGGAGATCAAGGAGAAGGTTGATATAGAAGTGTGCGTATCCTTCGGGCTTCTGACAGAAGAACAGTTTCGCAGGATCAAAGAAGCGGGAGCGTCCCGGGTACATAATAATCTGGAGACATCCAGGCGCAATTTCCCCAATGTCTGTACGACCCATACATTTGACGATAAGGTCCGTGCGATCCGTGCGGCGATGGCGGCCGGTTTGGAGGTCTGCAGCGGCGGTATCATGGGGCTTGGAGAGTCTGCAGAGGATCGGATCGATATGGCGCTTACCTTGCGGGAGCTTGGAATAAAGAGCGTTCCGGTGAATATGCTGAATCCGATTCCGGGAACTCCCTATGAGAAGAATGAGAGGCTGGGAGTTAACGATATGAGAAGGATAGTGGCAGTCTGCCGTTATCTCCTTCCGGACGCGGCGATCCGGCTCGCGGGCGGCCGGGGGCTGATGGAGGATAAGGGGGAAGGGTGCTTCTGTTCCGGCGCCAATGCCGCCATATCCGGCGATATGCTGACAACCGCCGGATATACGGTAGAGACGGATCTTAAGATGATAGACAGGCTTGGATACAAGGTATATCTGTCATAAGATGGCGGAATTGTGAAGCAGCTCGTCTCGTTTCCTTATAATCTCATGAAAGTCTGCTTTCGTAAGTTCGAGCTTAGACGGATCCCGCAGGATTGCCGAAGGATGATATACGGCGGTCAGTGCGCAGTCCTTGCGGTGGGTCCATGTTCCGTGCTGCCGGGTGATCTTAAAATCCGGAGAAATGATACGCTGTGCGGCGACGCGGCCAAGACAGACGATGATCTTAGGCTTCAGCAGGAAGGTCTCGTATTTCAGATAGGGGAAGCAGGCTTCTTTTTCTTCATCCCTGGGATCACGGTTTCCCGGAGGATGGCATTTCAGAATATTGGTAATATAGATCTCTACTCTCGTCAGTGAACAGTCAGTCAACAGCTCATCCAGTATTTTCCCGGAACGTCCGACAAAGGGAAGCCCTTCAAGGTCTTCCTGACTGCCGGGAGCTTCCGCGATCAGCATGATATCGGCGTTATGGCTTCCCCGTCCCATGACGGGCAGATGCCGGGTCTGGCTTAACGGGCAGTGGGTACAGGCGTTGATATGCTGTTCGATTTCATCCCATGTATGCATATGTTTCTCCTTTGAGGCAGTCTTTTTCGCTCTTGTATTATATTATAACGATATAAAACAAAAAGTAAAGTATCCTGCCCATTCAAACTGCTGTTTACTGACGAGGGTCTGAATTACGATATAAGAATAATATTTAATGATTATCATTAAATATTATTGCGGTAAATTTGTAGGTGTGATAAAATATTGGCAAACGAAAGTGGAGATACGGCACAAAGAGGGTTACTGCGGGCGTCGTAGGTGTGAACGGTAAAGAAAAGGGAGGACAGGTATGGAGACATACAGGAGTTATGAAAAGAAGGGATTATCATATAGCCGTATATGCCGGTTATTTCTGGCTGGTGCGTTGCTGGTGTGGCTGATCAGGTTCGCGGTGGCGGCTGTAACAATCATATGGTTATGCGGTCAGCCGGAATCGGCAATTCAATTGACAGAGACAGAAAATGCGTACCGTTTTGATATGATTTTGGGATATGCTCAATGCGGATGGGAGCATCTTCCGGGTGGAGCAGAGATTGTAAGCAGCAAAAGATTCTGTATTGTCTTTGTGTTTTTTTCTTCGATAACGAGAGAATTGCCTGTATTACTGTTGTTAGGATATCTGAGGAGAATCTTGAATGTTATAAGGGACTCTCATTCGCCGTTTGTCAGCCAGACGGCGGAATATACCGGGAAGATCGGATGGCTCCTGGTTTTGACGGGAGTCTTTGGGAAATGGATCTTCCAGATGGGAATGGGGCTTCTGATATATCATCAGCCGTATTTTGTTAATCCGCTGGAATTCTCCTGGATATTTGCAGGAGTGATCGTATTGCTGACGAGCGATATATTAAGATGGGGATGTGAGCTTCAGGAATTCTCGGATGAGACGTTGTAGCGGCGGCATCCGGTCATTGCGGCAGGCAGCCAAAAATAATGGGAGGTGTGACAATATATGGCGATCATATTAAGGCTTGACAGGGTGATGGCGGATCGCAAGATGTCCTTGAATGAGTTATCGGAGAAGGTGGGGATATCGAATGTAAACCTGTCCAATCTGAAGACCGGGAAGGTAAGGGCAGTTCGCTTCTCTACATTGAATGCGATCTGTGAAGTGCTGGATTGTCAGCCCGGGGATATCCTGGAGTATCGGCGTGAGGACGGGAAAGCCTTGTAAACAGGAGGATGCAACTGCTGGTTGACAAATTTCCAAGTGCCGTTTTCTTGTGTTTTTACGGGATGAGAGGTAAAGTGTCAGTATACAGCAGACTCTTAGAAAGCGGTTTTCCAACAGTCTGCAGGACAGGAATCAGAAAGGCAGGTATGGAGAATGAATCTGGCAGAAAAACTTACAATACAGAGAAAGAAATCAGGGATGTCCCAGGAGCAGCTTGCAGAGAGGCTTGGGATTACCCGCCAGTCGGTCAGTAAATGGGAAGCCGGGAGCAGCATTCCTGAGATATCGAAACTGGTCGCAATGTCGGAAATATTCCGGGTCAGTCTGGATTATCTTCTGAAGGATTATCTGGATGAGGAGAAGAATAGCGGAATAGCGGCGGGCGGCTGTCGGAACGAACCGTATGGAGAGAAGCGATCAGAGGCAAATCAGCAGATGGATGAGGATAATTCAAGACTCGAGAAGAAAGTGGACGACCTTGCAAGATATATCAAGGGATATCAGTATACCAGTAAGACGAAGATCGCGGGGATCCCGCTGGTATCCATCCGTTTTTCCAGACAATTGGGCAGAGACGGTATTGCCAAGGGAATTATTGCGATCGGGAATGTCGCGATCGGCGTGATCAGCCTGGGCGCCTGTTCGTTTGGTATTATCAGTTTTGGTTCGATCGCGGTAGGATTATTGGCGATCGGTGCGCTTGCTTTCGGGCTTGCCGCATGGGGAGCGGTGGCAATCGGAGTCGTTGCGTTCGGTGCGTCAGCGATGGGGATCTATAGCGCCGGCGCGTCAGCATGGGGGCAAGAGGTGGCAGTGGGTGTGTCCGCCATGGGCAAGACGGCGATCGGAGAGACAGTGAAGGGAACCCATTGTCTGACTATTGAACAAGGGGTGACTACAGGAGCACAGATCGAGCATTTCCTCGAAGATACGAATCCGAATCTGTGGAAACCACTCAGGGATATGTTGACGGCATTTGCGGCGCATTTATAAAAACTATTCCATCTGGAAAGGCATTGCGGTATAATGGAGTCATGAGTCATTGACAAATCGGTGGTTGTAGTGCAGAAGTCATTGGAAGAATGGAGTGTGACAAGATGAATAAGAACTCTTTTTCATTCGTTATTTATATGATTCATGCGTGTGCCAATGCATGGAATAAGAGACCGTCAGAAGTTTATCATATACTTCAAAGTAAGGGGTGCATTGATGGCTTTTTAGTGCCAAATTACGATGTTTTACACACGCAGGGCACAATGTATATAGTTGAAGATATACAAGAATATCTTAAGGTTAGGGGGAGTATGGTATGAGAGTATATCAAGGTGGCAAATGACAAAGCATTTAGGGTGGTGGATATGTATCATTCCGGAATATGGGATAAAGAACGTGCTATACCAATTGCTGAGGATGGAATTCTTTTATGAGGTATAATTATGGATGGAAATAAATTGGAAAGTGTTTATAAGGAGAATCTTGAAGAGAGAATCATGTTGTATTTGACCGAAACTGAAGATATTTCTTATGAGGAATCAATGGAAATATATTATGGAAGCAAGTTGGCTGAGAAGATTCAAGAGCGGAGAGAAGGAATACAATATTTGGATTACAAGGTGCTTGCAGATATTTTAAAAGAAACGGAACAGGAGTTGTTCCGATAAAAATGCACCGAAAATAGGCGAGGAGGCAGAATTGTGGGAGAACAGTTGACACAGAGCGATGTACAGAAGATAAAGGAAGAGATTGAGTATAGGAAATTAGTGGTACGCAAAAGGGAATTGGAGGCGGTCAAGGAGGCCCGGGCGCAGGGAGACTTAAGCGAGAATTTCGAGTATAAGGCGGCAAAGCAGGATAAGAACCGCAATGAGAGCCGTATCCGGTATCTGGAGAAGATGCTTAAAAATGCACGGATCGTATCGGATATTTCTCGGGACGACGAGGTGGGAATCAATAATACGGTCGAAATTTATTATGAGGAGGATGATGAGACAGAGGTCTATCGGCTGGTGACGAGTGTACGCGGGAATTCCCTGCAGGGGCTTATCAGTATAGAATCACCGCTTGGGAAAGCAATCAGAGGACATAAAGTGGGAGACCGCGTCAAGGTGAAGACGAACGGTGAGGATGGATATTTTGTTGAAATCAGGAAGATCGATAAGACTACGGACGATTCTAATGATACGCTGCGGAAGTATTGATGGAGGGGTTGTCGTTACTGACTGGATGCGTTACAGTTGGCGGGCGGCCAGACTGTGAATTATAACGGTTTGTCAAAACGTGTCGAAAAGTTTCGATTGTATTCGACAGATATTTGTGATAATCTATTAGTGACAAAAAGAGATGCCCCTTCATAAGAGCGGGTGGATTTCATTGCACAGTGGAGGTGTAGCGATATGGAACATGTAGAATTATTATCGGCTATATCTGTGATGTTGGATGAAAAGCTTGAACCGGTTAAGAATGATACGGCCGGGATAAAAGCTGAAGTGAAAGAACTTAAAGAGGAAACGAGTGCTGTAAGAGACGAGGTAAGAGAGGTCAAAGAAGACGTGAAGGTCTTGAAGACTGAGATGAAAGAAGTCAAAGAAGATGTGAGCATCTTAAAGACCGAGATGAAAGAAGTCAAAGAAGATGTGAAGATCTTGAAGACTGATGTGAGCGTCTTAAAGACCGAGATGAAAGAAGTCAAAGAAGATGTGAGCATCTTAAAGACTGAGATGAAAGAAGTCAAAGAAGACGTGAAGATCTTGAAGACTGATGTGAGCGTCTTAAAGACCGAGATGAAAGAAGTCAGAGAAGATGTGAGCATTCTGAAGACTGAGGTAAAAGAACTCAAAGACAATGTAGATGTTTTGAATATTGAGGTAAAAGATCTGAAAGACAATGTAACTGTCTTGAATACTGAGGTAAAGGATTTGAAAGATAATGTAATTGTCTTGAATACTGAGGTAAAGGATCTGAAAGACAATGTAACTGTCTTGAATACTGAGGTAAAGGATTTGAAAGATAATGTAATTGTCTTGAATATTGAGGTAAAAGATCTGAAAGACAATGTAACTGTCTTGAATACTGAGGTAAAAGATCTGAAAGACAATATAATCGTCTTAAATACCGAGGTAAAGGATTTGAAAGATAATGTCAAGCTTACGAATATTCAAATGGAGAATGACATTTTACCGCGGATTCAGACGATTGAAAGTTGTTATTTGTCTACATATAAGAGATATCAGACAGGCGGTGATCGGATGGATGAGATGCGGATCGATATTGACGTTTTAAAGCTGGCGGTTGCGGATCATACCAAGCAGATACAACGTTTGCAGAAGCTACAGCAGTTAGCATAAGCTGGGAGGTGAAAAGATGAAGAGATTTTCTTGCTAATTACAGATGTAACTGCATAACAAGAGTTAACAGGATTCCCCTGTCTTTTTGTTGTGCCGATAGCAGGAAAGTCTTTTGATTCATCATCCGGGAATAGTGCAGGCAATATCTCTTTGATCTGGGGGACGATTGTGTGTATTTCATGAGGCTGTAAGGAGACTTTCTTGCAGTCTTTTTGTTTTAGGAGGTACACATATGTCAATGATAGATGTCGTGAATTTAAGTTTTTCTTATGAGGGTAATTATGAAGAGATCTTCCAGAATGTATCATTTCGGATCGATACGGATTGGAAATTAGGATTTGTAGGAAGGAACGGACGCGGCAAGACTACGTTTTTGAATCTTCTGCTGGGCAGATATAAATACCAGGGAAGTATATCATCCAATGTGGAATTCGCTTATTTTCCCTATGAAGTGACGGATGTGAGCAGGATGGTGTATGAGATTCTGGAAGAACTGAATCCGCAGACAGAAGAATGGGAGATCTTCCGGGAATTGAATCTTCTGGATGTAGATGCGGAAGTTTTATATCGGCCGTTCTCAACCTTGAGCTGCGGGGAACGGACAAAGGTGCTGCTTGCGATGTTGTTCCTCGGGGAGAATCGTTTCCTTCTGATCGATGAGCCGACGAATCATCTGGATACGGAGGCCAGGCAGCGGATTGCCGGGTATTTGTCCCGGAAGAAGGGATTTATACTGGTATCTCACGACCGGCATTTTCTGGATTCCTGTGTGGATCATATACTTTCCATTAATAAGATGGATATTGAAGTGCGGAAGGGGAATTTTAGTTCCTGGTACGCCGACAAAGAGGCACGGGACAGGCTTGAGGAGGCGCAGAACCAGAAGCTTGAGACGGAGGTTAAGCGGCTTAGGAGGGCTGCAAGGCAGTCCTCGGACTGGTCGGCGAAGGTGGAGAAGAGTAAGAAGGGGCAGAAAGTGGCGGGCTTACGGCCGGACAGAGGGCATATCGGCCATCAGGCGGCCAAGATGATGAAGCGTGCGAAGGTGTTGGAGGGCCGGCAGCAGCATGCGATCGAGGAGAAGTCGAAGCTTCTGAAGAATATAGAGACAATGGATGTCCTTCAGATCCATCCGCTGACATATCACACGGATAAACTGGCAGAGATTCGGGATATTACAGTCTGTTATGACGGCAGGCCGGTATGCTCCGGGATCAGCTTCGATATCCGCAGAGGAGAACGAGTCTGCCTCTCCGGGAAGAACGGATGCGGCAAATCCAGTATTCTGAAACTGTTGAACGGCGAAGATCTGGAATATAAAGGGAAGCTTTTGATAAGCGCCGGGCTTAAGATCTCGTATGTGTCCCAGGATACCTCTTATCTTCGGGGGGATCTGAGAGAGCTGTCCGAGGAGTATGGTCTGGATGAAAGTCTTTTTAAGGCGGTGCTCCGTAAGCTTGATCTGGAGAGGGGGCAGTTTGAGAAGGACGTAAGCCAGTACAGCGCCGGACAGAAGAAGAAGGTGTTGCTGGCGAAGAGTTTGTGCGAGCAGGCGCATCTGTATATATGGGATGAACCGTTGAACTACATTGATGTGCTGTCGAGAGTCCAGATCGAGGAGCTGCTGCTTAAGTATAAGCCTGCGGTTATTTTCGTGGAGCATGACAGGGCTTTTCGGGAGAATGTGGCGACGAAAGTAGTAGAGATGTAGGCGATATCATTTAAGATACACGAGGAGAGATAGTATGGAGCAGATGACGTTATTTGACGACAGAAAGCAGACGGCGCCCCTGGCAAGCCGTCTGCGTCCTGCAACGCTTAAGGATTTCGCGGGGCAGGAGCATTTGTTGGGAGAAGGGAAGATGCTTCGGCAGTTGATTGAGCGGGACCAGATATCCTCGATGATATTCTGGGGACCGCCGGGAGTGGGGAAGACGACTCTTGCCAGTATCATTGCCAGCCGGACGAAGGCGGATTTCATTAATTTCAGCGCAGTCACCAGCGGGATCAAGGAGATCAAGGAAGTGATGAACCAGGCGGAGAACAGCCGCAGGATGGGGATTCGGACGGTCTTGTTCGTGGATGAGATCCACCGGTTCAACAAGGCGCAGCAGGATGCGTTTCTGCCTTTTGTGGAGAAGGGCAGCATCGTGCTGATCGGTGCGACGACGGAGAACCCCTCCTTCGAGGTCAATGCGGCGCTTCTGTCCAGATGCCGGGTGTTCGTGCTGAAGGCGCTTGAAGAGGCAGACCTTGTCAAGGTTATCTGGCATGCATTGACAAGCCCGGCCGGGTTTGGCCCGCAGAATGTACAGATCACGGACAGGCAGGTGGCGGCGATCGCGGCATTTGCCAACGGGGATGCGAGGACTGCGCTCAATACTCTGGAGATGGCAGTGACGAACGGAGAGATCAGCGCTGATGGGCTGCTGGTAACGGATGAGGGCCTGGAACAGTGTATCAGCAGGAAATCCCTTCTCTACGATAAGAGCGGGGAGGAGCATTACAATCTGATCTCTGCGCTTCACAAATCCATGCGCAACAGTGACCCGGACGCGGCGATCTACTGGATGTGCAGGATGTTGGAGGGCGGCGAGAATCCGCTGTATATCGCCAGAAGGCTGATCCGGTTTGCCAGCGAAGATGTGGGTATGGCGGACAGCCATGCGCTGCAGGTAGCAGTGGCGGCGTACCAGGCGTGTCATTTCCTGGGGATGCCGGAATGCGACGTGCATCTGACCCATGCGGTCACCTATCTTGCCATGGCGCCGAAGTCCAACGCCCTCTACACCGCGTGTGAGATGTGCAAGCAGGATGTGAAGAATATGCGGGCGGAGCCGGTTCCGCTTAATCTACGCAACGCGCCTACGAAGCTTATGAAAGATCTGGAATATGGCAGAGGATATGAATATGCTCACGATACGGTGGAGAAACTGACTCATATGCAGTGCATGCCGGAATCCTTAAGCGGCCGGGTGTATTATCATCCTACCGTTCAGGGAGAGGAGAGAGCGGTTAAGGACAGGCTTGATGAGATAAAAGCATGGAAGTCGGACAGGAGATGATAGTTATGGAGGAAAAGAATTCTTTTGAGAAGATCTATGATGTGATCCGCCAGATTCCAAAAGGGCAGGTGGCTTCTTACGGACAGATCGCGGCGCTTGCGGGCAACCGCCGCTGGGCGAGAGTGGTCGGCTATGCGCTCCATGCGGTTCCGTGTAACAGTGATCTGCCGTGCCATCGTGTGGTGACCAAGGACGGCCGGATGTCCTGTGCGTTCGGAAGCGGAAGATGCAATCGGCAGACAGAGCTTCTGCGAGCAGAAGGGGTGGAATTCCAGGATGACAAGGTAGATATGAAGAGATATCAATGGAAGAAGATGATCATCTGAATTCTCCGGATGCACAGGTCAAAAGCCTCGACGCAGCCCGCTGCGCCTGCGTTTTTTGACCTGCTCATTTGAAGCGGCATCCTGCGCAATCTGTATCAGTTATTTTGCTTCAATTCTTTAAGGTATCATAAGGATCGTTGTTGCCAGAGCGGTCAATTCGGAGTTCTCATTACCCGCGTCGAGCAGTGAGGAGGCATTGATGGAGACGGTTACCGTCGTTTCCTCGTCAAATGTAGGGGCAGCGGCGTATTTCTCCATAGCCGTTATAAGTCCGGCAGAGACCTCCTCGATGGAGTAATAGGTTCCGCCCTCGAACTCGTTGTAGGCATTAAGGAAGCTGGTGTTCGGTGAGGTCTTGATCTCAACCACATAGCTGTAGACGCCGTCTTCCTTCTTCGGAATGCCGACAGAATATTTGCACTGCTTCATCATGGACTCAAGAGCCGCCTGATATCTGGGAATGTAAGCCTGAGTCAGATCGGAAGGCGGGTCGAATACATCCTCCTTGTACCAGGCAAGCGATTCTTCTTCCGTGCGGTCTGTATGCAGCGCGAAACGGGCTACGTCGCCTTTGAAGGATGCGTCCAGGTAAGCTTTGACGAAGTCATAGCAGTCTAAGACATCGCAGACCATATTGTATGGCTCCATATATCCATGAAGTGTCTGGGCGAGGAAGGAGTTAAGGCTTTCCTCGGAGATAGCATAGGACTCTCCTTCTTTGGATACTTCAAGTGTAGAGATGATCTCCGCGTCGAAGGAGGGAGACACCTTTAATGCGTCGGTATCTGTCTCAAGGATGGAAGAGACGGCTTCGGTAAGGTCCGTACTCTCCAGAGAATCCATGAATTCAGAGTTGGCTTTCTCCAGAGTATTCTTAATATTGATCGGAGTGTAGGTAACTTGGACGGAGAGGGTTCCGTCTTTCATCTTGGATGGTTTGGCAACCTCGAACTGGATCGTCTTGAAGGAGTCCTTCATGAATTCCAGATAAGGCGTCTTTAGTTCTTCGGGGAACTGCAGAACGTAGGATTCATTGCTCTCTGTAATCCCTTCCTCTAAAAGTTCGGTAAATTTTTCAGAGCCGTTCTCCTTGATGGAAGTAATCTGTTCCCCGACATACTTGTCCGCATTCTCCTTGCTGCAGCCTGTCATCAGGGCAAGGGCGAACAGGCAGGGAATAAGAAATGTTCGTTTGCGCATGAAACATGTCCTCCTGTCTCTTTTTCTATTTCTTCATTGTAACATCCCAAAAACCTGTCTTCAATAGTAAATACTACTGGAAAAAGAGAAGCATTTTATATATAATAAACTAACAGGACAAAATTCAACAAAAAAGGAGAATTTTTATGGAAATGATATCAATTGAGAAGGAATTAAGGGAGAACTCGTATCCGGGACGCGGCATCATTATCGGGAAGAGCGCGGATGGAACGAAGGCGGTGACGGCGTATTTTATCATGGGGAGAAGTGTGAACAGCCGCAACCGCATTTTCGTGGAAGAAGGAGATGGAATCAGGACGCAGGCGTTTGATCCGGCGCTGCTTACCGATCCAAGCCTGGTGATCTATGCGCCGGTGCGGGTGCTGGGGAACAAGACCATCGTGACCAACGGCGACCAGACCGATACCATCTATGAGGGAATGGACAGCCAGATGACGTTCGAGCAGTCTTTGCGAAGCCGTGAGTTTGAGCCGGACGGCCCGAACTACACGCCCAGGATCTCAGGGATCATGCATATCGAGAATGGAAGCTATAATTACGCGATGTCCATCCTTAAGAGCAACAACGGCAGCCCGGACAGTTGTAACCGTTATACCTTCGCGTATGAGAATCCGGCGGCAGGGGAGGGACATTTCATCCATACTTACCGCTGCGACGGCAATCCGCTGCCGAGCTTTGAGGGAGAGCCGAAACTGATCGGGATCCCGGATGATATGGAAGCGTTTACCGATATGCTGTGGAGCAGCTTGAACGAGGAGAACAAGGTGTCTCTGTTCGTGCGGTACATTGACATTGCAACAGGAACTTACGAGACGAAGATCGTGAACAAGAATCAGTAAATGTAACAGGATACGAGGAGGAACGAACATGAAGGAATTAGAATTAAAATATGGCTGCAATCCCAATCAGAAGCCATCCAGGATCTATATGGCGGACGGCGGCGAACTTCCGATCCAGGTGTTGAACGGCAGGCCGGGATACATTAATTTCCTGGATGCATTTAACGGGTGGCAGTTGGTGAGTGAACTTAAGAAGGCGACCGGACTTCCGGCGGCGACGTCCTTCAAGCATGTGTCCCCGGCGGGGGCTGCAGTAGGGATGCCGCTTACAGAGACTCTTGCGAAGATCTACTGGGTGGATGATCTGGGAGAGCTGTCGCCGTTAGCGTCTGCCTATGCCCGGGCAAGAGGGGCGGACCGGATGTCTTCTTTCGGAGACTTTATCTCTCTGTCGGATGTCTGTGACGTGGATACGGCAAGGCTTATCAAGCGTGAAGTATCAGACGGTGTGATTGCGCCGGGATATGAGCCGGAGGCGCTTGACATCCTGAAGGCGAAGAAGAACGGCAATTATAATGTGATACAGATCGATCCGGAGTATGTACCGGAGCCGCTTGAGCACAAGGATGTGTTCGGGATCACGTTCGAACAGGGAAGGAATGAGTTGAAGATCGACGACGAGTTCTTTGCCAATGTGGTAACGGAGAATAAGGAGCTGACAGAGCAGGCGAAGATCGATCTTGCCATCTCCATGATCACCCTGAAATACACGCAGTCCAATTCCGTGTGCTTCGTGAAGGACGGACAGGCTATCGGTATCGGCGCGGGGCAGCAGTCCAGGATCCACTGCACCAGGCTTGCGGGCCAGAAGGCGGACAACTGGTGGTTAAGACAGTCTCCCCAGGTGATGAATCTTCCGTTCGTTGATTCGATCCGCCGCGCGGACAGGGATAACGCGATCGACCTGTACATCGGCGAGGATTATATGGATGTGCTTGCGGACGGAGCATGGCAGGCAATCTTCAAGGAGAAGCCGGAGGTATTCACAAGAGAAGCCAAGAGGGAATGGCTTGACAAGCTTGAGAATGTTGCGCTTGGGTCAGACGCGTTCTTCCCGTTCGGGGATAATATCGAGCGTGCACACAGAAGCGGAGTGAAGTATATCGCGCAGCCGGGCGGGTCTGTGAGAGACGACAATGTGATCGATACCTGCAATAAGTATGGTATGGCGATGGCATTTACCGGGCTCCGGCTGTTCCATCATTAGAAATAATAGTTGTATATTTGCTCAAAACCTTATATAATAGTAAAGATGTTTGCGATGATCGTGCAAAGAATGCGGTAAATATGGCAAATGAAGCGAATGAAATGAAGGAGCTGACAGTTATGGGTAAATATTTTGGAACAGATGGTTTCCGTGGTGAAGCGAATGAGGTACTGACGGTGGAACATGCATTCAAGGTAGGGCGGTTCCTGGGCTGGTACTACGGACAGGATCACAAGGCGAAGGTTGTGATCGGTAAGGATACAAGAAGAAGCAGTTATATGTTCGAGTATGCGCTGGCGGCAGGTATCACGGCGTCGGGTGCGAATGCATATCTTCTACACGTAACGACGACGCCGAGTGTTTCCTATGTGACAAGGACAGATAATTTTGACTGCGGGATCATGATTTCAGCAAGTCATAATCCTTACTATGACAACGGGATCAAGGTGATCAGCGGGAAGGGACATAAGCTGGAAGCCGAGGTCGAGGAGAAGATCGAGGCTTATATCGACGGAGAGATGGGCGAACTGCCGCTGGCGAAGAAGGAAGACATCGGACGTACCGTCGATTATGCGGCAGGAAGGAATCGGTATATCGGTTATCTGATCTCACTGGCTACCCGTTCCTTCGAGGATATCAGGGTAGGGCTTGACTGTTCCAACGGAAGCGCATTTGCCATCGCAAAGAGCGTGTATGACGCGCTGGGCGCCAAGACCTATGTGATCAACTGTGAACCGGATGGAACGAATATCAATACCAACTGCGGTTCCACGCATATCGAAGTGCTTCAGAATTACGTGAAGGAGAAGAAGCTTGACGTGGGCTTCGCGTATGACGGCGACGCGGACAGATGTATCGCGGTGGATGAACACGGCAACGTGGTAGACGGAGATCTGATCCTCTATATCTGCGGCAAATATATGAAGGAGAACGGACGCCTGAACGGGGATACCATCGTGACGACGATCATGTCCAACCTGGGGCTTTACAAGGCCTGTGACAAGGCGGGGCTTAAGTATGAGAAGACTGCCGTGGGCGATAAGTATGTATATGAGAATATGGTGCGCAATAATTTCTCCCTTGGCGGGGAGCAGTCCGGCCATATTATTTTCAGCAAGCACGCGACAACAGGAGACGGAATACTTACGTCTCTGATGGTGATGGAGGTCATGCTGGAGAAGAAGATGAGCCTGGCGAAGCTTGCAGAGCCGGTGAAGATCTACCCGCAGCTTCTTAAGAATGTCCGTGTGGCAGACAAGAAGACGGCGAGAGAGAATGCGGCGGTTACGAAGGCGGTAGACGCAGTTGCCGAGGCGCTTGGCGACGACGGACGCATCCTGGTAAGGGAGAGCGGTACGGAGCCTGTGATCCGCGTAATGGTGGAGGCAGCTACGGATGAACTGTGCGAGAAATACGTGAACCAGGTGATTGATGTGATCAAGAAAGAAGGCCTTATGGTCGGTTAGAGTTATAGAATGTTAAGAAAAAGGTCCCCAGGCGGGGGCCTTTTTGTATGGTAATATGTCTGCGGTTATACAGAGTGGAATCCCTTACCGATGATTTCGCTGGTATTCGAGATCAGCAGGAAGGCGTCGGGAGAATTCTCCTTAATATAGTTCCTGAGGCGTATCGCTTCTATACGGTTCAGTACCGTGAAGATGATATATTTGTCTTCACCGCTGAATGCACCTTTGGCCAGAACGATGGTGGCGCTTCGGTGCAGGTCTTCCTTGATATAAGAGCATATAGGCTGCGGATTGCTGCATACAACGTTAAAGTATTTGGACAGATTCAGACTCTCGATGAATCCGTCGATCATGAAAGAGCGAAGCGCAAGACCAAGGAAGGAATACAATCCGGTCTCAATGTCGAATACGAAGCATCCGGCAAGTGTAATGAAGAAATCCGTGACCAGCAAGGCGTTGCCGATGTTGAAGCTGGTATATTTCTTCATGATCATGGCAACCACGTCGGTGCCGCCGCTTGATGCGCCGATATTGAACAGCACTGCGGAGCCGATGGAGGGCAGCGCAATGGCGAATGCCAGCTCAAGCATGGGCTGGTCTGTCAGGGGATGGCTCATAGGATAGATTCGTTCCAGCGCCGATAAGGTGACAGACAGAAGGATGCTGCTGTAAGCGGTCTTGGCGGCGAATTTCTTCCCCAGTACAAAGAAACCGATCACGAGCAGGATCATGTTGGCGACGAAGGAAAAATCACTGGCGGAGATGACGCCAGACTTGGCGACAAGGACGGCAAGGCCTGTGATCCCTCCAAAGGTAAAGTTGTTGGTAAACTTGAAGAAGTAGATACCGGCAGCCATAATAAGCGTACTGACCGTAAGGTAAGTAAAGTTTTTAAATTGTGATTTCATGACAATTTCCTCTGCAAAATGTAATATTTAAAAAAGTGTTCATCGACACCACACCGATTGTAACGCCGGAACAGAGAAAAGTCAATGATATTTTACATCTGTATTAGAATAGGAAAATCAGTACATAATACCTTCTATAAAGGAGGAAATGAGATGCATAAGTATTTACCGATTACGGATGTATACGCAAGAGAAATCTTAGATTCCCGCGGGAATCCTACCATAGAAGTAGAAGTGCTGGCAGGAGAGACTCATCTTGGAAGGGCAAGTGTTCCGTCGGGTGCGTCTACCGGCCAGTATGAAGCTCTGGAATTGCGGGATAAGGAGGCGCGGTACGGCGGTCTTGGAGTGGAGCTTGCGGTCGACCATGTGAATGCGAAGATCGCGCCGGCGGTCATAGGGGTCAATGTGTTCGACCAGCCCATGATAGACCGGATCATGCAGAAGCTTGACGGAACGGGGAACAAATCGAATCTTGGAGCCAATGCTATGCTGGGCGTCTCCATGGCAGCCGCCCGTGCAGCCGCCCGCGCACTTCGTATTCCTCTGTACTCTTATCTTGGGGGAACGAACGCGAAGCGTCTGCCGGTGCCCATGATGAATATCATGAACGGAGGCAGACATGCGGACAACACCATAGATATCCAGGAATTTATGATCATGCCGGTGGGAGCGTGCTGCTTCAAAGAAGGTCTTCGGATGTGCGCGGAGATCTACCACGCGCTGAAACGCCTGCTGAAGAAGCATGGATACAGTACAGCCGTAGGTGACGAAGGCGGATTCGCCCCGGATCTGCCGGATGCGAAGGAGGCGCTGCGCTTCATCATGGAGGCGGTGCAGGGCGCGGGCTACAGGCCGGGAGAAGATATCCGGGTTGCCCTGGATGTGGCTGCGACAGAATTGTACGATCATAATTCAAGGAAATATATCTTCGAGGGTGAGAGCAGGATGCATGGTCATCAGGTGGTACGCTCGGCGGAAGAATTGATCGATTATTATGAAGAACTGGCAGAGGAATTCCCGATTGCATCCATTGAGGATCCGTTGGATGAAGAGGATTGGGAAGGATGGGAGATCTTAACGACGCGCCTTGGCGTCAATCTTCAGTTGGTCGGGGACGATCTCTTCGTCACCAATGTAGACAGGCTGAAGAAGGGAATTGAGCAGGGAGTCGCCAATGCGATCCTGATCAAAGTGAACCAGATCGGAACACTGACGGAAGCATTTGACGCGATCGAGATGGCTAAAAACGCCGGGTATCGGACGATCGTATCCCATAGGTCCGGGGAGACGGCAGATTCCATTATTGCGGATATTGCGGTGGCATTCAATTCCGGTCAGATCAAGACCGGGGCGCCGTGCCGTTCCGAGAGAGTGGAAAAATATAACCAGCTTCTGCGGATTGAAGAGAAACTGGGGGATGTGGCGGAGTATGGGAATCCATTCCTGTGATGAGGTACACAGCATATGGCATTTGGGCACACCACATTTTCCAATTTGGGACGTAGTAAAATTGAAAAATACTGCGTCCCCCTTCTTGCTATTTTGGGGATCTTGTGCTAGAATGATAGAGGTTCAGTTGCAGGAGGTGTAGAAGGTGGAGATTTTAAAGATTATTTTAATGATCATATTTGCAATAGACTGTATTGCACTTACGGCTATCGTTCTGATGCAGGAGGGTAAGTCTGCAGGACTCGGCACGATCAGCGGTATGGCGGACACTTACTGGGGACAGAACAAGGGCCGTTCCATGGAGGGCGCGCTTGTGAAGTCTACGAAGTTCCTTGCAGTCCTGTTTATTGTATTGGCAGCAGTGTTGAATTTGAAGGTGTTTGCATAAGATAAGGTATATTTTTGTGAGACGATGGGACACTCCTGTGTAGGAGTGTCTATTTGTATATAGGGGATTTTTGAGGAGAGGTATAGAAGATGGAGCAAGGTTTTGAGAAGCGCAGGAAGGTAGTTTATGATCTGATGTGTGACAGCCTGTATGTGCCTATGAAGTTTAAGGAGCTGGCGATGCTTCTGCAGGTTCCAAGGGAGCAGAGGGACGAGCTTAAGGAAGTGCTGGAGTCATTGGAGGCGGACGGTAAGATCTATCTGTCAAAGAGAGGGAAATACTGCCGCGGCGAGGCGAAGCGCCTGACAGGTGTTTTCCGTGCCAATGTAAGAGGGTTTGGATTTGTCATCACGGAGGATGAGAACGCGGATGTATATATCAGAGAAGAAGACACGAACGGTGCGTTTGACGGAGATCAGGTGGAGTTCGTACTTACACGGGAATCGAAGGGGAGGAGCCGTGAAGGTAAGATCGTGAGGGTCATCTCCAGGGGAGTGACCCAGATCGTGGGCCTGTATCAGCGCAAGGATTCACAGAATTATGGATTCGTGATACCGGATAATCAGAAGTTTGCCCGGGATGTCTTCATCCCCATTGAGAAGTCGAAGGGGGCGGTGAACGGCCACAAGGTCGTTGCGGAGCTTACTTCTTACGGGGAGGAAGGGAAGAAGCCGGAAGGCAGGGTGACGGAGATCATCGGACATATCAATGATCCGGGTACGGATATCATGTCGATCGTCAAGGGTTATGGGCTTCCGGTGGAATTCTCAGAGAAGATCCTGAATCAGGCGGAGCGGGTGGCTAAGGATGTCAGTGAGGCAGATATGGCCGGGAGGAAGGATCTGAGAGGCTGGCAGATGGTGACCATCGACGGGGAGGATGCCAAGGATCTGGACGACGCGGTCTCGGTGACCAGGGAAGGGGACAACTATATCCTGGGAGTCCACATTGCGGATGTGACCAATTATGTTCAAGAGAACAGCGCGATCGACCGGGAGGCCAGGGAGAGGGGGACGAGCGTTTACCTTGTAGACAGGGTCATCCCGATGCTTCCCCACAGGCTGTCTAACGGGATCTGTTCTCTGAATGCCGGGGCAGACCGACTGGCATTAAGCTGTATTATGACGGTGAATCCCAAAGGGGTCGTGATCGGGCATGAGATCGCGGAGACGGTGATACATGTGGATGAGAGGATGACTTATACCAGTGTGAAGAAGATTCTGGAGGATAAGGATCCGGAAGAGACGGCAAGATACCGGGAACTGGTTCCTATGTTCGAACGAATGTATGAGCTGTCCCGGATCATACGCGGGCGCAGGCAGCGGCGGGGCTCTATTGATTTTGATTTCCCGGAGTCGAAGCTTGTGCTCGATGAGGATGGGAGGCCGCTGGAGATCCGGCCTTATGACCGTAATGCTGCGACGAAGATTATTGAGGATTTCATGCTTCTGGCCAATGAGACAGTAGCAGAAGATTATTATTGGCAGGAGCTTCCGTTCGTATATCGTACGCATGAGGTGCCGGACGAGGAGAAGATACGGGCGCTTGCGACATTTATCAATAATTTCGGTTATTCCATGCACATCGGCGTCAATGAGATCCGGCCCAAGGAGATCCAGAAGCTTCTTGCCAGGGTGGAGAATACTCCGGAGGAAGCGCTGATCTGCCGTCTGGCGCTCCGCTCTATGAAGCAGGCGAGATATATGCCGGAGAATATCGGGCATTTCGGTCTGGCGGCTAATTATTATACACATTTTACCTCACCGATCCGAAGATATCCGGATCTTCAGATCCACAGGATCATCAAGGATAACTTAAGAGGGCGGATGGATGAGAAGAAGATCGCGCACTATCAGGGGATCCTTCAGGAGATAACGAAGCATTCCAGCGAGATGGAACGGAGAGCCGACGAGGCGGAACGAGAGACAATCAAGCTTAAGAAGGCAGAATACATGCGGCAGCATATCGGGGAAGAATATGACGGAGTGATCTCCGGTATGACCAAATGGGGCATGTATGTGGAACTGCCGAACACGGTAGAGGGTCTGGTGCATGTGACGAATATGACGGACGACCATTACGATTACTATGAAGACAGATATGAGATGGTGGGGAGCCATACCCGCAGATCATACAAATTAGGTCAGCAGATACGTGTGAGGGTTCTTGGCGTGGACCGGCTGATGCGGACGATAGACTTTGAAGTGGTGGGGAATGCACCAGGGAGGGGGCAGACAGATGGCGAAGACGAATGGCAAGATGATCGCGAATAATAAGAAGGCGTATCATGATTATTTTATACTGGATACCTACGAGGCGGGGATCGCGCTTCACGGAACGGAAGTGAAGTCCCTCAGGATGGGCAAATGCAGCATCAAGGAATCATTTATCCGGGTGGAGAACGGCGAGGTCTATATCTACGGCATGCATATCAGCCCGTATGAGAAGGGGAATATATTCAATAAGGATCCGTTAAGGATCCGCAAGCTCCTTCTTCACAAGTCGGAGATCAATAAGCTGTTGGGCAAGACGAAGGAAAAGGGGGTGGCGGTCGTCCCCCTTAAGGTATATTTTAAAGGCAGTCTGGTGAAGATCGAGATCGGTCTTGCGAAGGGGAAGAAGCTGTATGACAAGCGTCAGGACATAGCGAAGAAGGACCAGCAGAGAGAGGCACAGAGAGACTTTAAGATACGGAATTTCAGTTGAGTTTTGTTAAGGAGGCAAAAGAAGATGGTACCGACGAAGAAAGATGATCTGAGGAAGCTGGTGACGCAGACGACGATAGAGACCTATGAAGAACTGACGCCGCAGCTCGTCAGGCTGATTGAGCAGACGAAGCAGGATCATTCGCTTAGCGAGGCGCAGAAGCAGGATGAGATATCCCTGCATATGCTTGGGTATGTGAAATCCTGTACCAATGAGATCATTGTCGAAGTGTTGGCGGAGATCCTGGGGCTTGACGACTGAGGAATAGATGAAAAAATGATTGCGTTAACGGCGGATTAGGAATACAATAGTATCAGAACATACAGTGAAAGGAAGAAGAGATATGGCATATTGTGTAAAATGTGGTGCAAAGGTAGATGACGGAACCATGTCATGCCCGCAGTGCGGCGCGCCGATACCGGAGCTTGCCGGGGGCCGTTCGGGCAGCCGGACAGCCGGGAGTACGGCCGATTACAGTCAGTCAGGCGGACAGGGATATACATACAATCAGAGCAATGGTTCAGGGACGGCAGGGTATGCACAGGAGCCGTATGGTTCATACGGATATGGTTCGCAGGCGTATTTTGACCGGAGCGAAGTGAGCCGCAACAAAGCGATGGGCGTGCTGTCCTACATCGGGATACTGGTACTGATACCGCTGATCGCGGGAGATAAGCAGTCGCAGTATGTCAAACAGCATGTGAACCAGGGGTTGGTACTATATATTCTATCCAAGATCATTGATTTTATAGAAGGGGACTGGTTCTGGGGGATACATTCATTCTTCCATTTTGGAGGGAATCTGTTCTCATGGGCGTTTGATATCATAGATCTTGCCCTGCTGATCCTCCTGATCATGGGGATTGTAACGGCGTGCAGGGGTGAGAGAAGAGAGCTGCCGTTTATTGGTAAGATTAAGTTATTCAAATAAGAAGTTATGAAAGACAAGGCACCGTGCCTGCGGATCATCCGCAGATACGGTGCCTTTCTTAATATGTCTTCCTGAAACCCGGCCGATACGGTGCATGCCGTTTACTCGATTGTGATCAGTCTTGGCTGTTCTTCCTGCTTCTGGATCTCCTTAGGGAAGGTCAGATGAAGAACGCCGTCCTTGAATGCTGCCCGGATATCATCCTGAGTCAGTGCGTCGCCTACATAGAAGCTTCTGTTGCAGGTGCCGGTGTAACGTTCCTTGTGGATACAGTTGCCCTTGGCATCCTTCTCTTCCTTCGTCATATCCTTGTGAGCGGAGATCGTGAGGTATCCGTCCTTGAGATCAGCCTTGATGTCCTCCTTGGTATATCCCGGAAGCTCCATCTCTACCAGATAATTGCCGTCCTTCTCATGGATATCTGTCTTCATGATCTGGGCAGATGTATGGTCGTAGGAACGGCTGAAGAACGGATCGTTGAACATATCATCGAATAAATTGTTGAAACTCCTGTTTGCTAATAACATAAATCATTCCTCCTTGAAAATCTTCTTATGGTTTATTATATCCCATAAGATATGAAAATTATTTATTGTTTTATTTGCTATATATATTATATAACACATATTGTTAGCAGAGTCAATAGGTGAGTGCTAAAAAGTTTAAAATATTTTACATATAGAAGCAGGGGAAAATCGGCTAATGACGATTTTTCTGCTTTAAAAGAGAAATAGGGATACCCTGCGGAAATGCGTGCCTTTCGGCACTGACATATTCCGCAGGGTATCCCTATTTCTAAGATCAGTAATTATTTTTGAGCGCACAAAATAAAGGATATCTGCCAGGTAAGCCACGCTTTCCATTATGCTGCGTTTTCTTCCTTTTTGCCTTCAAACTTCCGGAGCTTATTGCATAAGAACCGATGATATTTATTGATATTTC
>CAJTCH010000009.1 GCA_910574715.1 Lachnospiraceae bacterium
CAAATATGTTAAAAGAGCAATCCATTCATTTATGGTTGCTCTTTTTAGCGTATTTCTCCCTGGATTTGTTTATGTACCTCTAATTCTGGTGCTATCTCCAGAGCCGTGACCGTTTCGCCGAACGTGGAAGCCCAACTGTCAAAATGCTGCAATCCGTTCCTTGCGAGGGTGTCATACTGCAAGTACCGCTGCACGGAATACATCTCAACCATCGAGTTTGAGATGGGCGTCCCCGTTGCGAAAACCACGCCACGGTTTCCCGTGATTTCGTCCAGATAGCGGCATTTCATAAAGAGGTCGGAGCTTTTCTGGGCTTCGGTCTGGGCGATGCCGCCGACATTCCGCATCTTGGTAAATAAATAGAGGTTCTTGTAAAAATGACTCTCATCTATAAAGAGCCTGTCTATGCCCAATTCCTCGAAGTTTATCACGCTGTCTTTCCGCTTGGTATCGTTTAATTTATCGAGCTTCGCCTTAATCGCTTTCCTCGTTTTCATGAGCTGCTTGACCGTGAACTGCTCCCCGTGGGATGCCTGCACGTCGTCAATGCCACGCTCAATATCGTCAAGCTGCCGCATGAGCTGTTCCCGCTGTCGTTCCTCGCTGATAGGGATTTTTTCAAATTGACTATGCCCGATAATCACCGCATCATACGCCCCCGTCGCAATCCTGCCGCAGAACTTCTTGCGGTTTCCCGATTCAAAATCCCGCTTGGTCGTGACAAGGATGTTCGCACTTGGGTAGAGCCGTAAATACTCCGACGCCCACTGCCCAACAAGGTGGTTTGGCACGACAAACATGGATTTCTGGCATAAGCCGAGCCGTTTACTTTCCTGCGCTGCGGCTACCATTTCAAAGGTTTTTCCCGCCCCTACCTTGTGTGCAAGGAGCGTGTTGCCGCCGTAAAGGATATGGGCAATCGCATTGACTTGGTGGGGTCTTAACTGGATTTCTGGGCTGATGCCGCCGAACGTGATATGGCTTCCGTCATACTCACGGGGTCGGATGGAATTAAATGTGTCATTGTAGTAGCGTACAAGCCTGTTCCTCCGCTCTGGGTCTTTCCAAATCCAGTCCTGAAACGCCTGCTTTATCACCTCCTGCTTTGCCTGTGCCGCCGTGGTTTCCTTATGGTTCAGCACCGCTTTTTTATTGTTGTGTTCGTCATAAACATAGTCAAAGATACGGGTGTCACGGAGATTCAAAGTGTCCTCCATAATGCGGTATGCACTCGCCCGCTTCGTGCCGTAAGTGCTGTCCGCCTTAACATTCCCAATGTCGGAACTTTTATTCTCAATGAACCAGTCGCCGTTATATGCCGTGTAGCGCACTTGCAGCCTGCCCGCCGCATAGCTTGACGGCGTTAAAAGCTCCATCATGAACTGCTGTATATCCTCCTGCGGTATCCAAGTCGTGCCAAGACGGACGGAGATTTCGCTTGCGGGCAAATCCTTTGGGATGACCTTTTCCAGAGCCGCCACGTTGGCTGCAAGCTCTGGGTCTGACTTCGCCGCTATCTCTGCGATTTTCAGCTTTTCCCGCACGTTGCCCGACAAATATTCGTCTGCGGTCACATACCTTGCAGGTTCGGAAGATGGAACTTTATAAATAACGCCCTGCAATTCCTTGATGATTTCTTCCTCCGCCCTGCATGTGAGCCGTGCCATATATTCCAAATCAACACGGGCTTTCTCCCCGATGGAGAGGGCGAGGGCTTCGCTCGCGGTTTCCACAAAGGTCACTTCTCGGTGGGGCTTTATCGTCCGCTTCGTGAACATATCCGCCTTGCGTTTGAATTTCCCCTCATCGTCAAGCACTTCAAGGGAACAGAGTAAAAAATAACTTTCATCTGCCGCAAAAGCGAGGTAGTTCCCCCTGCTGTTGATTAAGCCGTACTTTTTGGTAAAGGCATCGTATAATCGGTTTAGGTTTTCCTGCTCGGTCTGTATCATTTCCTCTGGACAGTCGTCGGTCTGATACTGGATGAGCTTCCTCACGCAGTCACGGATTTCCAACAGCCCCTTGATGCGGTTCTCTGCCGTCATGGACACGTTTGCAGGAGCCATCTCGTTATTCTCTCGGAAATAGACCTTTCCTCCCACGAGGGCAAAAGAGAAGTTCCGCACGTTCGGGTCGGCGGGGATGGCTTTCTCACGCTCATCGGAGATTTCATCAATCCCAACATCCTGCTCCGTGATTTCGCCGTTTATCCGCCGCATGCCTTCATGGAGAAGCCCCGCAAGCGTCACGTCTGGGTAGGCTTTGCAGGCACTGTCCATGCCGAACCTTGTGCTTTCCATCCTCATCTCGCCAAGCACCATCTCTGGATGCTGGACAAAGTAGCTGTTCATCGTGATTCCATTTGTATCTGTGTCGAGGTGTACCCACTCTGGCTCTATCTCTATCATGCGGTCACGTTTCTGCAAAATAAGGATGTCACTCGTGACCTCCGTTCCTGCATTTGCCCGAAACGTATTATCTGGCAGACGGACAGCACCTAAAAGCTCGGCTCTTTGTGCGATATACTTCCGCACCTCTGGGCTTGTTTTGTCCATTGTACCCTTAGAGGTAATGAACATCACAACGCCGCCTGCCCGCACTTTATCCAGAGCCTTTGCAATAAAATAATCATGGATTAAAAACTTCTGGGCATTGTAGCGGCTGTCGTTGACTTTGAACTCCCCGAATGGGATATTGCCAAGCACCACGTCAAAGTGATTGTCTGGGAGCTTCGTTTCCTCAAAGCCCTCAATGGCGATGCTGGCTTTCTGGTAGAGCTGCTTCGCAATCCTGCCCGATAATGGGTCAATCTCGATGCCGTGCAGCTTTGATTTTTCCATGCTTTGGGGCAGCAATCCTAAGAAATTCCCCGTGCCACAGGACGGCTCTAAAATATTCCCCTGTGAAAATCCCAGACGGTCAAGGGCTTCGTACATTGCCTTGATGACAATAGGCGGCGTATAAAAAGCGGTCAGCGTGGATTCCATAGCGGCATGGTATTCGTCGTCGGAGAGTGCTGATTTTAATTCCTTATATTCATTTGCCCAAGCCGCATTGTTCCCGTCAAACGCCATCGACAGACCGCCCCAGCCGACATACTTTGCAAGGGTTTCCTGTTCTTTAGGCGTGGCAAGGCGGTTTTCTATCTGAAGGTCATGGAGAAGCCTTACTGCGGACATGTTGTTGCGGAACTTCTCTTTTGCGCCGCCAATGCCTAAAGCATCGTCCGTAATGCGGTAGTTGCGGCGGTCGGCGGAAAGGGCAGGGGCGGACGGTTTCGCCGTAATAGGCGTTTCTATTGTCTGCCCATGCTCTGGCTCGTCAAAGCGTATCTTCTCCACCACAATGTCATAAGGAAGCCCGTTCTCCACGGCGGGGTATTCCGCCACGGTTTCCGTAGTCGGTTTTGCAGGAATATCCGCCTTTTCTTCGGGCTGTGTTTCTTTCTGTTCCTGCTCCAAGAGTCTGCGGACATAGCTGACTTTCTCCACACGGTTTATCGGGAAGCCCACGTTGTTCTGAAATGTGATGTCACGCATGGAAACATCGCCGCTGATTTTCCCGACGCTCTCGATAAGATAACGGCGGTTGTCAATCATAAGCTCTTTGCCGATAAGGTCAGAATTATCTTCTACTGTGACAGGCTCGACGGTCTGGTTCTTGCTAATCTCTGAACGGTTTAGGGTGTCGGCGTATTCCTGTGCTTCTTCCTCGGTTTCAAAGGTCTGGTAGATGCCGTCTACGTCGTAGTATCGGTCGGCACTGTCCTCTGGGGCTTGGTTATTGCGTATAATAAACGGGTCAGCAAAAGCGTCGGAAGTCTGCTCTATCGTGTAGTGCGGGATTTGCTCTGTGGTATCAGAACCAATATCTGGGCTTGGGTTTTCAGCCGCCTTTTTGTTTTCCTCCCGATAGAAAGGCTCAAGCTGTTCCTCCGTCAAGGACACTAAATCGTGGTAGTACAGATTGGAAAGTGCGTTCTGGATAAGGTCGGCAAGGTCGTTGTACTGCGTATATTCTGCAAGAACGCCGTCCACATACGTTTCCATGCGGTACTGCAAAAGGTTGACGGATGCCTGTATCCCATGCAAGCCGTCCTCGGTATTCTTAAAAGCAATCTTGACGTTGGACAAATCCGTATAATCCACTTCGGCATCGCCGCCAAACTCCGCATCGCAGTATGCGTCGATGCAGCCTTTCGCCTGCTCCAAAAGTTCTTCCTCGGCAGGCTCTTTCGCCCTGTGAAACCAGTCCTCCTCGGTAGCCATTATCTCGCCAAGCCGCTTTTCATCCTCTGGAGTCAGCTCGGTGTTCCGCTCCAAGAATGGGATAAATACGTCATGCCCCAGACGCAGGGATTCCATTTTCTCTCGGTAGTAATCTTCCCCCTGCCGTTTCCATTCTGGAATAAACGGGCAAGTAGGGGAGAGGGAATATTCATAGAAATTTCGGATATGGGCGGTTAAATCCCCCTCGCCGTCGCCGATGTCAAACCGTCCCTCGTAATTAAATTCCTCGCCGCCGATGACAGCATGGATTTCAAAATCGGTCTTATGATACCATCCGACATGGTTGTCCTCATTCTCCCTTTCCCGATGCTGTTTTTCGTCCAGAACGCCGAGCAGTTTATTTCCCAGAGCAAAACTCAAATCTGTAAATCGGTCATTCAGCTCCCTGTCATAAAAGGCGGGATGCTCGGAGAAGCCGATTGAAAGGGTAATGCTGTCGGGCTTTTCCTCGGCAAGTGTTTCTGTTTTCTGGCTTTCGGTAATGACCGTTTTCAGATGGTCGTTTGCAGGGTTCTCCTTTAGCTTTTCTTCAAAGTCGGCTCGGCTGAACTCCTTTCCAAACAACGGGAACTCCGCATTTCGCAGGGAAACGGCGTTCTCATCAAAGGCGATGACCTCATATTTGTCCGCCCCGATATACACCACGTCGCCCTCGTGGTAGAGGTAGCGGAGAGTGTATAACTCTGTCAGTTCCTGCGAGAAACGCCACGCATTGCTGCGGCTGTAAACATCGCCTGTCTTGCCCTGCACCAGTTTAAGGAAATCAAGGAGCTGCTGAACAGTGGCAGGCTCGGAGAAAAGCTGTTCCATCTGCCCCTCGGTCACGTCGGCAAGGTCGCCACGCCCTATATTTTCAAGCAGGGATTTTTCATATCCGTCCAAGTCACGGATAAAATCGGAGAGCCGCAGGGCGAGCGTGTCCCGCTTGTCCGCAGGGGGCAGCTCCCTTTTTTCCTCAATAAAACGCTGCCTTGCCAGTTTCCTCTGGGTGTCGATTTCATACTGCGGGGCAGATATGCCATCCAGATAGTCGGCGTAGTGGTCTTTTTCTTTTGCATTGAGATAACGGTTATCCTTAATCAGCTCACGCAGCCGCTTCTCCACCTTAGACCAGCTAAGAAGTAAATCTGGGTTTGTATATGAGCCTTGCTTTTCAATGGCGATTCCTTTTCCGTCATGCCATTCGTGACCGTCCGTCCCGTCTGGGTAGGTGTGTGTGCCGCCGCCCGTGCCGTATTCGTTTCTTAGGAAGTCAATATTGCTCCTTTTATCCTCCCGCTTCTGGAACTGGCGGTAGATGCGGTACTTGCTGTTTTGGTAACCGCTGCCCTTCATGAGTACGCTGTCAATGTCCTCCTGTGAAACGGCAAAAGCAGAGGCTTTTACGTCCTCTGCTTCAGCAATCATTTCAATCTGTTCGTCTACGGTCGGGAGATTGGCGGCAACTTCTTCCTCATTGGCAACGCTGCCTTTTTCATCTTCCGTCTGTTTCTCTGGCACTGTTGTCTGTGCCGCATCCGTTTTTTCTTCCTGCCTGCCGCCGTCCGACTGCGGCTCTGGTTCTGAATTTTCTAATTGTAAATCAGTTCGCTCAAGATAGCTTCCTCCGCTTGGCTGCGGATGTTGTTCATCATGCCGAGCCACTGCATCGGGGCTTTCTCTTTCAGTTCCTCCGTCACTCCCTGTTCTTTGGCTAACTGCTTCGTCAGAAGCTCCAGCCGCTGCAACGCTATCTGCTCGGTCTGGTAAAGGTGTGCGTTCAGCCTGCCCGCTGTCAGCAGATTGAGATAGGTCACTCTTTTGTGCTGTTCCAGATAATCCCTGTGCATCAAAGCGTACCTGCCAAGCGGAAGCTCTGGCTCTGTCGGTAATGTCAGGTCGGGTATAAGGTAGTCCGCCTGTTTCGTGTAAGTGATTTCGCCCATTATCTTCACTCCTTTCGGGTTGTTTCCTGTCTTTATCATACTGGCTTGTGATACTCCTTGCAAATGTGCGGTTCTGCCGTTTCGCTTCGATTTGCACATTTCGGACTGCCGCAGAGATTTCCCGCAACGCCATCTCGGAAATGTCGCTTGTGGCGATGCCGATGGCGTTCAACGTCTGGGGCGTATTGAAATTTATAATCTCCGCAAAATCCTCACGCTCAAAATATCCGTCCGCATCCAGACCGCAGCGGTTTAGTAGCATATAGGCGACGCTGTTTGCAGCAAGCCGTCTGTAAATCACTTCTATATTATAGTCGTCCAGTTCCTCCAAAAAGCTGTCTTTCATGCAGTCCTTTAGCTGCGAGAGGTAATCGGGTAAATTGTCCTCCACGGCGTTCTCCGCCGTCTGAATTAAAAACGTGGCAAAATCGCCGCCCTCCATGCTACCGAACCTGTCCGCAAGCCGCTCCATGACGGGCTGCTCGTACCGCTTATCCATCTGCCATATCGGGACGGCTCGGCTGCCGTAGTAGCCCTCATGGGTGTCGGAAACGTCAAAATAATATTTCAGCGTGTTCCTGCGCCCTTTCGGGTCAAAGACCGCTATGCCTTTGCTGTCCTTATTTACCCATCTTTTAAAAAGCCTGTTCCATGTGCCAATCTCGGCTACGGCGGTTGCGTCGGGGCGTTGGGCGTAAATCAAGAGCTGCTCGTCAAAGCGGCACTTGTAATTGTGGCAGGCAGAGGATAAAAAGCCCTGCCAAGCCTGCGGGTTCTTTGCGACCGCCATCCCCGTGCGGCGGTACAGCTCCGTAATAAGCTGGTACTTTGCAGCCATAGGCTCACACCTCCTTATCGTTCCATATCTTTGTTTTTCTGCTTCCTGTCGTATTCCCCGCACCGTTCGGCGATTTCGGAATACATCTTGTCCCGCATCTCCCGCTCATAGGCTCGGTATTCCCTTGCCTTTTCCGTGGGCTTGTACCAGACGCTGTTCTGGTCGGCTTCGTCCATCTGCCCGTAGCGGTCGTCTATTTTGTCCATATACTTCTTGTAAATGGCATGGGCGGCGGGGGCGTCCTTTGCGTAGCGGTAACGGGCAAGGCTCTTATGGGAGCCACGTAGCTCGGCATACTCATAGAGCATACGGATGACCTCACGGTCAAGCCCTTTCTGCCCCTCGGCGTCATAGATTTCCGACAGTCCCCTGCACCTCCATGAATGGTACGGAGAAGTGTCGTTGGAGCTGTGGGAAGATACATACACGCCGTCTTTCTTTACCGTGATGCGGTTGATTAACTCGGTACTCACTCTTTATCACCGCCCGACAAAACAACCTGTTCCATAAAAATATCAATCCTCCTGTTGTCCATGCCCCACATTTAAGCAGGGGCATAGCTGATTTTATTTCTTTCCATTCGCCTTGCGAACTCCCGAACGGCGTACCTTACGCCGTCAATCTCTGCATGGGTTTCATCCAAATAGCGGCAGACGGCAAAATAATCTTCCCCGTTCCCGTAAAGCATACGGATGATGCCGCCATCGGGGACAGAAAAAAGCGTCCTGCCTTTGCTGTCCGTCATGCAGACCTGCCTTGCTGCGCTCATTCCATCCCACCTCCCAGAAAGGAGATGACCTTGTTCCCCTTGATGCTCTTTTGCAGCTCGTTGATGAGCGTGATGTCCGCCACCGTGATGCCCTGCATGGAGAGAATGTCGTCCATCGTCATGGCGGCGATGGCTTTTTCTTCGGTAAAGCCCGCTTCAAATATCTTATTTAAAACCTTAACGGCTTTCTGGTTGACTGCCATGTTCCTTTCCTCCTATCGTTCATGGTCTTTGTCTTTTGGCTGTAAAAGGGGAAGCCTGCCGCCATTCATCTCTTTTACCTGCTGAACATATTCCTTTTCCTTATCCTCAAAAATCTCATAGAAAAAATCGGCAAAGCCCTCACCGTCTTTCCTCTCTGGCGCATCTTCAATGCCATCGCACCACTGCCGGCAGGCTTCCTCCAATACCATATGAAAAACCGCTTTCTTTTCCTTGCTTTTTGCTATATCCTGAATATTCATAGTCACATCTCCTATCGTTCATGGTCTTTGTGTTTCGGGGCTTTCTGTGCGGACGGCGGCTCTTGCGGCTTCGGCTCGCAGCTATGCCCGTTCCTTTCCATACGCTCGGCAAACTCGCAGATATGGTAGAGATTGCTGCCCACCTCGGTATGGCATTCGTCAATGAAACGGCAGGTCTTTTCCGCCTTTTCTCCCCACGCATAGTTGATAATGATTTTCCCGCCATCGGGGATGCGGAACAGCTCTTTGTAATGGGGGTCTATAAAGTGGATTCCCTGTTCCGCTCTGGATATATGCTTATCGAGCCATTCTTTCACATAGCAGTAGCAGTAAAAGTTATAGTCGCCCTTTGTCGGGTTGCAGCGGAGCAGGAAAGCGTGCCTGTCGGTGTCCACACGGAAGCCGTACTCAGTACAGTAATTCCCCATAAAGGCGGCATCGGGGGATTGCCTTGCAGCCGACGACATATCACGGCGGCTGTGCAGAAGCCCCTTATCTTCACGCAGGGCGTTGATTACATCGTCAAGCCCTGCCTTAAATTCATCGGTTTTCCACTGTTCCCTTGTGTCAGACCAATCGGTATGAAACTCGTTCCCAGAGCCGCCAAAGTCCCCACGGAGATGACCGATGCACCCCGTCTGCCCCTCAAGCTGCATACTCTGGGCATAGGTGTATTTCTGTTCGGATTGTGTCAAAGCCCGTATCTCCATCAGCGTTCCTCCCTGCTCTTTGATTTTTTCGCCTTTTCCTGTGACTGGATTTTTGCGAGTGCTTCCTTTGCCCAGTCGGGCATCTTCTCTGGCTTGATTTCCCCAAGCACATCATACCTTTCCCATCGGGCGTGCTTGCCGTCCGCAAGGGAAGTGCCGAACACCGCCTGCCCCCTGCCGCCCAAAGCACCATGACCGCCGTCTGCCAGTACAAGCTGGTAGGCAGAATGCCTGTACTCATGGCGGTTGACCTCCGCATTGATGACGACGACCTTTCCCACAATGCTGCCGCATTTGTCGTCTGGGATGCAGTCGTCTATGGTAAACGGGGTCATGTCAAACTTGAACTGTTCCTGCTCGGCTCTTACACTCCCTATCTGTTCCTGCACCCTGTCGGTAAACATCTGCATGGCTTCCAGATAGTCGTCAGAGCCGACCGCATCCGTCACCCATTCTGCGGACAGCGGGTTGTCGTAAGTGCAATAGCAGACAAGATACGGGTATTCCTCTTTCTCATCTATGCCGAACACGACTTCCTTTTTGCCGATGTGGATGCTCTGCGTGACCTCGTAGGAGCTAATCATCCGTTTTTCTTCATTCTCCATCGGGCTTCTCCTTTCTTTGCTTTTTCTCCCTCTGCCAGTCCAAAACCTTTCGGATGCAGACGTCGCAGAAGATAACACGGCTGTCCTTATATCGGGGGTAAGGACAGTCCGTGCAGTCATATTTCTTTTCCTTACCGCTCTCGCCCATCGTGCTGCTTCGCCTTTTTATCGTGCTGTTGGTTATATGGCATCTGGCACTCCGACTGGTAGCGTTCGTTCAGCTTATCCCTCGCCGCTTCAAGGGTGTTGCAGTAGCAGCCCCAATAGTAGTTGTCGCCGCCCTTGCAGTACCAGCATACATAAGGGTTCGGGGCTTTCGGGTGATGCCCGATGACAAGCTCCGTGTTCCCGATAGTGCAGCTTTCTATGATTTCATAGCCCTGATTGGAGCGTGTTTCACCGTTCATAGGCGTTCCTCCTCTCTTTTTGTTTTTCGTCCATATATTGCTGCAATTCATACTGGCAGGGGACGTACAGCCTGCCGTTCTCCACGCAGCGGAAAATATCGCACTTCCTGTCCGTGGACGCAGCGTAAAAATCATCGTAAGAGTAAGGGAATTTCTGGCTTCCCCTGCCGTAATAGTCGGCGGCAAAAAAGCCAAGTTCCCTATCTGTCTTTAATCTGCGGGTAATCTTAAAAAAATCATCTTCCCGCTTTGTAAACTGCCGCTCTGGGATAAAATGATGCCCGCCGTATTCAAAAGACTTATCCTGCATCTTTCACCTCACGATTCTTTGGAATATCTGCGGTATGCCTGTTCCCCTTTGGCTCTGATTTTCTGCATCCGCACGCTCCCTAAAAGCTCTGGACATTTCTCCTGCAATTTGCGGCGTGTCCTGCCCACGCTCTCAAAGCTCGGCAAACCAAGCTCCTTATGGTTCAAAAGTATCTGGGCAAGCGGCATAGCTCCCGCATCTTTCAGATAAAGGTTGCAGAGGGCAAGGTACAGCACCATGTCGTCATTTCTGGCGTCCTCATTCTCTTGCAGGACGGCTCTGACTTTGCCCTCAATGGTTTTCAGACTGTCCATAAATTCCTCCGTTCCGTGCAATTTTTAGCACAACAATCTCTATAAATGGAAAAAGGGCGGTATCTTTCAACCGCCCTAATCCATATCAAAATCTGTCTAATCTATTTCTTCCTACGAATATGCAGCCATGCAACCGCACCGCCGATAAACGCCACAAGCACAATGGCGATGATGGTTTTTCCCCTCATCCTGCTTAGTCCTCCTTTTTCTTTCTTCCGCACTGGTAGCCTGCAAACCCGAAGATTCCCGCACCAACTGTAAATGCCGCCGCAAGGCTCACCCACAAGCCGAGATGGAAGTCGTCGCCTGTTTTTGGTGTATCACGCAGCTCGTTGTGCATGGTGACAACCGCTGTTTCATCCGTCTTGATGGTCACTTTCTGGTCGGCGGGCAGGATATAGCCAGCGGATGCCTTGTCGCTGACCTCAGACACGGTGTACTCGCCGATACGCAAGCCGTCAACCACGATTTCGCCGTTCTTGTCCGTCTTGAATGTCTGGTCGTAATCCCTGCCGATGACACGGAAAGAGAAGCCCTCCACCCTGCCGTCAGAGGATGTCTTGACGATTTTTAATGAGCCTTTCTGCGCTTCATTTAAGAAGCCTTTGCCCGCTTCATTCTCCACGTTGTAGGTCTTACCGTTTTCTTCAATGGATACGGGATAGACGTTCTCATCCAGAACAAAGCCTGTCGGGGCGGTTTTCTCACGGACAAGGTACTTGCCGTATCTGAGGTCGTTCATCTGGTACACGCCTTTTTCCACCTCGCCCATCTCGCCGAGAAGTTCATCCTTTTTATCCAGTTTTCCATCTTCGTTTATATCAGAGTAAACCTCGAATACCGCACCTGTGAGCTTGTTGTCGGGATAGTCCTTGTCTACTTTCGTCAGAGCGATATTGCCTTTGATGAAATAATTTACAAGCTCAATCTCCACAACTTCGTCTACTTCGCTGATTGTCACGCTGATTTCTTCCTCGGAGAGTACATATCCTTTCGGGCTTTCGATTTCACGGATTATCCATGTGCCATATGGTACTTCCTCAAAAGAAAAACTGCCGTCATCCTCGGATGTGGCAGTTGCGATAGCATTTTCCTTTGTATATTCTGTTGTGCCTGTCTGAAAGATGCCGATTAACGCACCGCCTAAATCTTCGCCATCCTCATTGGACTTCTTACCGCTGACAGAGCCGTAAATCAGTTCGTTTTCAATGGCTTCGCCCTCATTTGCAGTAATGGTTACGACGGCTGTTTCCTGCCCTGCGTACTCGAAGTCAACAGGATATTTCTCGTCGCTGACAAGGTAGGCGGCATTTGTGCTGATTTCCTGCACATAGTAGCTGCCCATCGGCAAATCGCTGATAGCTTTCCCGTGACCGTTCTCATCAAGGAAGATGACCTCAATCAGACCATCCGCAGGAATAACAGAGCCGTCTGCGGCGGTCAGTTCTTCGGCGGCATACAGACCGAACGTAACATCCTTGATTTCGCCGTTGCTGCCTACGCCGTATGCTTCGTCCACTTCAAGGCTCTTGATTACGTCGATTTCCACACGCTGACGCTCATTGTAAAACTCCGTGCCTGTTTCTGTCACTTCAATTTCCTGCCCTGCATACACAAGCTCCACGGCATGGGCTTCATCATTCAGCACCATGCCATACGGGGCGGTCACTTCCCTTACCTCATACTTTCCGAGATAAAGCTCCTTAGATTCCGCTGTTCCGTCCTCGCCAGTGGTAAGCGTGTCCACAACCTCGCCTTTCTCGGCTCTTACCGTGCCGTCTGTCGTGATGATGTCCTCGGCTGCGGTAATCTCATAAACTGCTCCCTCTAAATTATCCACGGCAAAAATTGGCTGATATAATCCCTTGTTTCCTGATACCCTGCTGAATACCTCGCCAGATTTTCCTACCGTGATTTTCCCTTTCTGTGCAATATTGGAGCGTTCCACCTTTACAATGGTGACGCCGCTTTCCTCCTCGGAATTTTCCTGCTCCACGTCAAAATAGACTGGCTCGGAATCAAGGACATAGCCGTATGGGGCTTGCACCTCAACAAGCGAATATCCCTTGCCGTATTCTAAGGTCTGCGGCGTGATAAGCCCGCCGTCCGCCGTGGTGTAGAACGTGTCAATCTCCGTCACTTCTGGATAAGTGAATTTCATTGTTACAAGGTTTCCCTCTGGGTCGTAAATCTGGAAGCCTGCGCCCGCATAGGGAATAACTTTGCCCGTTTCTATATCCTTTTTCACAATCTTGATATAGCTTTCAAAGTTGGCATTGTTGATAAGGTAGCGGTAAGTCTGGCTGTCCTTGCAGATGAACACGTCGAAGTCTTTCATTAGCTCCCGACCATCCCATCCAGAGGTCTGATGCACGGTATAAATGCCATACGGCATATCCTTTGTCTGGGCAAAGCCGTTCTCATCGCAGATAAGCGTGTCACGCTCGGTTTCCTCCGCCGCATCAAAGCCGCCTGCGGATTTTAAATACACTTCAAAGACAGCCCCCTCCTCTGGCGTTTCAATCTGGGTTTCGCCGTTGTCAGTGTGCTTGATGACGGCGATATTGCCTTTGATAACCTGCTCATTCACATCATTCTTTGCAGAATTATATTCCACGGTGTAAAGCTCTGGCTCTGCCCCTACATGGTGTACGGTCGTGTCCAGAAGATAGCCCTCGGACGGGGCAATCTCACGGACGCTCCAATCGTTCCCGCAGATATAATACTTCGTTGTGAACTGCCCGTTTTCATCGGTGGTGTAGGTGTCAACCAGTTCCTCGCCCTTATAGATGCCGTAAACCGCACCTGCAAGGGAAGCGTCGCCCTGCGGCTTCTTCCCCGTTTCCACGTCGGTCTTTAATACCGTGACGTTGAATTTCTTTAAGATGTTGGTAAAACTGCGTTTTGTTACTTTCTTCCACTCAATCGGGGCGGTCTGGGATGCAGGGACAACGTAGCGGATAGCCGTGTCCACTTCTTCAAGGGTATATGGCGTGCTGCCGCTGATAAGGACGTTCTCAAACTTCGCCAGCCCGTTCTTATCGGTCACGGCGTATTCATCCACTGCAAGCCCGCTTAAAGAAGTGCCGTAAAGGTGGAACTTCACGCCATCCACAAGATTGTCCTCGGATGTTTTCACAACCTCAAGGCTTCCACGCTTCAAGGTATTGCTGAACGTGACCGTAGAGGTTTTCCCGCCGATAATCGTCACGGTCTGTGTTTTCTGCGGCTCGTAGCGGTCGATGGACTGTTCCGTGACGGTGTAAGTGCCAGGGAATAAGCCCTCCACCGTAATATTTCCGTCTTTATCTGTCTTTACGGTCTTGTTGAAGCCGTCGCCCTTGATGGTAAAGGAAATCCCCGCAACAACGCCGTCCTCGGAAGTCTTTTTCAATGCGACCGTGCCTGTCGGCGTTTCCACGTTGATATACGCCGTCATGGTGTCCACGTTCTCCACGCCCGTGATAACGTCCTGTAAATTCGGGTCGCCGTAGGCAATCATCTTCGCCCCGCTGCTGACTGTCGGCGTATTGTTCCTCGTTGCCGTAATCCTCGCCTTGCCGTCAATCGCCTTTTTTGACGTGATGGTGAGCTTGTTCCCAGATTTGGAAACTTTCACATTGCTGTCGGAACTGGTAAAGGAATACTCGGAGAGGGCATTATTCTTATCCGTCAATGTCAGACTGTACTTCCCGTCCTTATAGGCAAGTTCTTTTGTAATATCTTTCTTGCCCGCCGACATGAAGCTTGGAATCGTGCTGTGCCTTGTCATGAATGACACAATCTGGTCGTAAGCCGCCCTCGCCCCGCTGTTTGCATAATTAGAGCCAAAGTGCAGGCTGTAAACGGTCGTGCTTGTCTGGCTGTACGGGCTTGCTGAATTACGGCATCCCGTGACGAACTCCCATACAAGGGTCTGCGTGGCAAGCCATTTCTCGTCATCGCTCCCAGATAAATTCCCACTGTTGCCCTGATAGCCGTAGAGCAGGGCAAGCCCTACCGCCTTTTTCTGGTCTGCGGAGAGGGCGTTCCATGTGTTGGAAGACGCCTTTGCCAGCGTGTTCCCCGTTTTTAAGGGTACTCCCGGCTGAAGGCAGAAAGCCGTTTCCCCATCCACATACATGCGGTATTTGTATTCCCCCGTGCCTCCTGCTGTATGACCGCCGATGTTCGCACTGGAATTATATCTGATTGCGTTCCCTGCGCCGTCGTAGGTGTGGGTAAAGCTAATCGTGCCGATGTCGCCCGCCGCAAACACTGTCGTGGTAGGGACGGCGGACAATGCCGTGACCGCAGCCAACGCAAACGCCGCAGCCCTTTGAAATAATTTACGAATCTTCATTCATTACCTCCTGTTCGTTCTCATGTTGATAGTTGACTTTCTGGCAGAAAAAAAACCGCCCATGTGGACAGCCTTTAATAGTTCTTTTCTCGGATAGTTACTGGCAGTATCTAGGGGGAGAGGTGTGGAGAGGGGGAAGTTAAAAAATTTTTTCTGTTTCCCAAAGGGCAGACTTTCCCCTCGGTGTCCATCTCCAAAATTCTCATTTTTCCTGCCTTACCTCTCGTGAGCCTTGCTCCGCTGCAAGTGGCGGTTGTAGAACTCCAACGCCTTTACGACAAAATCCGTTTCCTGCCCTCTGGGGATGGATTTCGGTATGAGCTTGGTTATCCGCTCGTCCTTAAAGGCGGGCTTCTCTTTCTGGTTCGGCTTTTCCTCCTGCATGATGCTCTGGATAACCTCATCCGTGAGCTTTCCCTCCTGCATGAACTTTTTCATCTTGATAGCCTGTGCAAGAGAGGGTGTCGCATCGTTGTAGCCCATCGCTTCTAAAAGCGTATATTGCTGTTCCTCGGAAAGATAGGAGATTTCCACCGCAGGGCGGAAAGCAATCTGGCGTTCATCAACCATTTGCAGGATTTCGGGTACAAGCTCGGTCAAATGAATATAACGATAAATCTGGCTTTGACTATCACCTACATTTTCCGCAAGCTCTATACCAGACCTCAACTTTTTACCCACTGGGGAAAAAGTTAAATCTGTTCTTTCCCCCTGCCTATTCATCGCTTCAAGCCGCATCTTATAAGCAAAGGCTTTCTCACTCGGCAAGATAGTAGTCCTTTGGAGATTACTCTCAACCATGACAATAATTGCTTCGTCACGGGTCAGCTCCTTAACCTCGCATTTGAGCGTTTCAAGCCCCGCAAGTTCGCAAGCCTTTTTCCTCCTGTGACCGCTGATAAGCTCATACCGCCCATCCTCTTTCTGGCGGACTGTGGCAGGGGTCATCACGCCGCTCCGCCTTACGCTGTCCACAAGCTGCTCCATGTCCTCGTCCATTAAGACCTTGAACGGATGGTCTGGGAACTCGTCAATCTCCGCAATCGGGATTTCCCTAATTTTGCTTAGATTCGCTTCCGCACGGCTCTCGTCCGTTTCAAAGAGGTCATCGTATGCGGTCAGCTCGATTTTGCTTTCTCTGCTTCTCGCCAAGCTCAGCCACCTCCTTTCCGAACTGTTCGTAAGCGGCGGCTACCTTGCCGCCTTTGTCGTAGGCAAAAATGCTCTTTCCCTCTGCTGTGGCTTCCACGGCTCGGATGGAGTGGGGTATTTGGGTATCAAACACTTTAATCCTCTGCCCATAGGCACTCTTTACCGTCGCCATAATCTCTTTTGAGATGTTCGTGCGTGGCATTACCATCGTCATAAGGATGCCGTCAATCCGCAGGTGCGGGTTGATTTGCCGTTTGACCTTAGACACGGAGCGAAGCAACAGCTCTAAGCCTTTGGCGGAAAGATAATGGGGCTGTGTCGGGATAACCACGCTGTCAGCAGCCGCAAGCGCGTTGATTGTCAGCATCCCCAAGCTCGGCATACAGTCCACGAGAACCGTGTCGTAATTCTTTTTTACTTCATTGATGCAGGTTTTCAGTACGCTTTCACGGCTTATGGCGTTAATCAGCCTTACTTCCAGCCCAGAAAGTTCAATGTTGGACGGGAGCAGGTCAACGCCCTCGTCATGGTGCAGGATGCTTCTGGAAACATCGACAGGTTTATCGTCAATGATGTCCTGCATGATAGTCGAGAGCGTGTCGGGCAAGTCGTCTGGTCGGCTGTAACCGAGCGACATGGTTAGATTTGCCTGTGCATCGGCATCAATGAGCAGGACTTTTTTGCCCTGCTGTGCCAGAGCCACGCCCAGATTGACCGCCGTGGTGGTCTTTCCGACACCGCCTTTCTGGTTCGTCAGAGCGATTACTTTGCAATTTGACATAGGTGCGTCCTCCTTTCGCATAAATTTAGCCACTTTGTCAGAGTGGCTATGTAAAGGATTCATGGCAATAAAAAAAGCCGACTGGCTGTTTTTTAACTACACCAATCGGCTATGTAAAATTTATTCTGCTTTTATTATCTGTCTTATCTGCACTGTCGTGATAAGGCTTCTCTTATTCTCTCTGTATCCCATTTTTCTGGGAACAATACCGCCATAATATGAAACGCATCCATCAGTCCTGCAATATAGGCATGAGTGCCGTATTCAAAATCCTGCTTATCCCTGCAATCTATAAGATGTTGGCAAACTTTCCTCTGCTTTTCCGTTAAATCAAGCTGATTAAAAGCGTCCTCTGCACTTCCCTCATTATTACTATCCTTTTGATAACTTGCATCGGCTTGTAACAGTTTCAATACGGATTCATCTTTTAATTTTTCTACTGCTATTTTAACCAGTTCTTTAAATTCCTTATCGCACATCACTTCCCCCTGCCAGTTCTACTCTTAATTTTTTTATAGGCGCATGGATAACCTTAAAAATAAGTTCGTCAACACAGTCTGTATATCTGCCTTGCTGTATGAGCTGATTTTTCAGTTCCACAAGGCTATGTAGCAAAATGCTCCGTTCCCCACTATCCACATACAAGTGATTTTTCTTTTCTCTCATAAAGTCCACCATCCTTTTTTGATTTCATTATATAGAGAACTAACAAGCCAATCAAAGGTACGATTCGGACAAAAAATAAGCGTACCACTATTTCTAATGATACGCTCACGGCTTTAAATAACTTCAAAATGTTTCAAAGCATCCTTTATCGCTTCCGCTTTCTCTGCCGTCGGATGTTTCCTCGGCTGTTTCAATTCCTCTACCGCATTAGGAGCATCATACATCGGCAATCCTAACTCCCTCTTTACCTCTGCAATATATGCGGTATGTACTTTGAAGCCATACTTCGCTTCTATGTACTCCTTAATCATCTTATATGTAACCCGCTCTTTTGGCTTATACGCTTCGGCTCTCTTGGCGATATTATCAAGCGGCACTTTTCCCTCACCCTCGCCAAACTCGACTTTTACGTTGATTACGCTGTCGGGTTTTTTGTGGGAAAGCATTACAACCGTCTCGACGTGATACGTCCCCGGAAACAAATCAATCCCCCCAACCTTCTCCACCCGGTACCCCCGTCCCTGCAGCATCTCCAGATCCCGCACCAGGCTCGTCGGTTTGCAGGCAATATACACGATCCTCTCCACCCCAAAATCCGTAATCTTCTGAAGCGCCTTCGGATTCACCCCGTCCCTTGGCGGATCCAGCACAATCAGGTCCGGCACCTCGCCGAGCTCATCGATCACCTTCAGAACATCTCCAGCCCAAAACGTACAGTTATCAAGCCCGTTAAGCTTCGCATTCTCCCTTGCAGCCTCCACAGCCTCCTCTACAATCTCCACGCCCACAACCTTCTTCGCCACAGGCGCAACTATCTGCGCAATTGTTCCTGTACCGCTGTACAGGTCAAAGATCACCTTATCCTTCGTCTCCCCGATATACTCTCTGGCAGTTTCATATAATACCTCTGCCCCAAGTGAATTCGTCTGAAAGAACGAGAAGGGTGTGATCTTAAACTTAAGCCCCAGCAGCTCTTCATAGAAATAATTCTGTCCGTAGAGAATATCCGTCCCTTCGTCCTTGACCACATCCGCCACGCTGTCATTTTTCGTATGCAGGATTCCGGCAATCTTTCCGTCAAGACTTAACGCAAGCAGCCTTTCTGCCCACTGCTTCTCATCAAAATCCCTTCCGTACTTCTCATTCCCGGCCGTCACCAGATCGATCAGGATCTCCCCAGTCTTTACCGCCTTTCTCACCAGGAGATGCCGCCAGAAGCCCTCATGGCGCATACGGTGATAGTATGGAAGTCCCGTCTCCCTTGCATATTCCAGGGTACAGGATAGAATCCTCCGATAATCCTCATCTACGATCTGGCAGCCGGGAACATTGACAATATCATGGAAGCTCCCCCTGCGGTGCATCCCCAGCGCCAGCGGGCCGTCCTTATACTCATCTCCGAATGAGAATTCCATCTTATTACGGTAGCCCTGCTTTACCGGGCTTGGCTTGATACCCTCCCAGATATAATCCCCGTCTACCGCCCCGTCCATCATCTTCTTAATCTGAGATTCTTTCAGCTTAATCTGCTCTTCGTAGGGAAGATTCTGATAGGTACATCCCCCGCACTGACCGAAATGCGGACATGGTGACGGGACCTCCAGCGGCGAAGCTTCCAACACCTCCAGAATACGTCCCTCTGCCTTGTCTTTGCGGACTTTATTGACGGAGAATTTGACCTTCTGCCCTGGAATTCCATTTTTTACACATACAGTTCTGTTCTCTTCCGGCAGCATGATCCTTCCTTTATTAGGAAAATCCACCGTTTCAATTATTCCCTCATATATCTGACCCTTTTTCATCCTGACTCCCTTTCTTCACTTCACTTTTGAATTATCCGATTATTTTCTCAAAATACAGCAGTTCAGACAAGCGCTCCTCTAACATGCCGCAAACCTGCCTGAACTGTTTCCTTAAAACAATTTCTGATATTTCGCCTTCAGGATCGTCCCTTCCTGTTCCACCTCTATCTTATCTATACTCTTCACATACTGGTTAAACTGAGAATAACCGTAATCACTGATCTTAAACTCTCCGTACTTCTCATACACCTTATTGCCCAGCGTACTAAGCTCGATACCGTGCTTTCCTGCCTTCTTCACTAGGTAAATGACGTACCTGTCTATATCCTCTTTCATTCCCCAGTCTTCCTTCAATGCAACAGAGAAGAGATTGCCCTGCTTGATCAACTGTATCCTTGAGAATTCTTCCAGAAACTTCGACAGCATATTGTAACCGTAACTTCTGACGTCAAAGTCTGGATACAGGCTTACAAGGCGGCTTCCCACCTCTCCAAGTCCGGTCACCTTATTGTCATCCTGATTTTCAATGATCATCTTGATGATCGCATCCTCGATCCGCTCGCGGCTAAGCTTATCATGCGGTTCTTCCGCCTTGGTGCTTCCCGGCTCCTGCTCATTCAACAGATTCTCCAATATTGTAAATTTGTCACAGGCTTTGCGGAACGGCTCCGGGGTCTTATTCTCCCCCATACCGATCACCATCTTCGCACTCTCCCTGATTCGGGTCACCAACCGTGTAAAATCACTGTCACTGGACACGATACAGAACCCGTCCACATCATTGGTGTACAAGATATCCATTGCGTCAATGATCATCGCCGAATCTGTAGCATTCTTCCCCTGGGTATAGCTGAACTGCTGGATCGGCATGATCGAGTTCGTAAGAAGCTCATCCTTCCAACTGGAATTATGCGTGCTTGTCCAATCCCCATAGATCCTCTTGTATGTGATGACCCCATACTTCGACAGCTCTGTAAGTATCGGTTTAATATATTTCGCAGATACATTATCCGCATCGATCAGTAAGGCATAACATTGTTCGTCCATCTTCTTCTCCTCATCTTCTCAAACTTCTAACTCTCAATTTCCATAACCGCTTCGCTATATTAGTTCTTTGCTAAGCCCTTAACTCTCACAAAAAAAGCAGGCAAAACGCCTTTTTCTCTTCAAATAGGCCTCCACCTGCTTTCTCTATCGCACTATTTCAACGACATGACTCTCCTATACCTGATCTTCCTCGTTAAAGAAATCATCATCAAAATCATCCTCGAAATCTTCTTCAAAGTCTTCGAGATAATCCGGTGTAAAGAAACAATATACTGCATAAGCGATCGCTGCAACGGCTGCGACAGCACCTATGATTGCAAGAACCCAGAGAACAGTCTTGCAGTTCTTATCTTCTTCTTCCTTCCTGTTTATCAGGTCATTCAACCTTGTTGCCGCAATAATTTCCTCTACTTTATTCATGCTTCTACATCCTTTCCTGATACTTTTTCCGGTACGGCCGATTCCTGACCGCCTTCAAATACTGTACCTATTATAACACTTACAAGCCGAGATTACTACATTTTATTAAAAATCTTCTGAAAAATATCGCTATACCTTCTGAAGCTTCGCAAATGCCGCAAACATCTTCTTCGTACCCGGCCCGTCGAAATCCACCGTCACTTCATAATCTCTGCCGCCTTCTATAATGCCTGTCACAGTTCCCTCTCCGAACTTCACATGGCGCACCCGGTCGCCCACCTCATAGCTCAGGTTATGGCTGCTTGGCGCCCCAAACTGCTTCGCCGGTTTCGCGGCGGCATACACCTTGGTTTGGAATGCCTGCTTTGCCTGTGTATAAATATTTCTCTTCTGCATCTGCCTTCGGCTTTCTTCCGGTTCTTTCTCGAATACGGCTCCCGTCGATACCAGTTCTGTCGGAATCTCATTCAGGAAGCGGGACATCCGGTTATACTGTGTCTCACCTCTGACCATACGCCGCCTCGCACAGGTCAGCGTCAGCTTCTTCTCGGCTCTGGTGATCCCCACATAGCAGAGGCGGCGTTCTTCTTCCACATCCTCCGGATCCTCTGATGTGATCGTCATATAACTAGGAAAAATCCCATCCTCTAAGCCCGCCAGATACACATGGGGGAATTCCAGTCCCTTTGCGCTGTGAAGCGTCATAAGAACCACATAATCACTGTTCTCATCCAGGCTGTCAATATCGGCTACCAGTGCGACTTCCTCAAGGAATCCGCCGAGTGTCGCCGGCGTGCCCGTCTCCTCGCACATTTCCTCAAATAGGACGATCTTACTGATCAACTCATCGATATTCTCTATCCTTGCCTCGGTGTCCTCTGCATCCTCTGACTCAAGGCTTTCTATATATCCCGTTTCTTCGATAATCTCCTTCATCAGCTCCGACACGCTCATCTCCCGCGCGTCAGCCTTGAAATGCTCGATCAACGCCACAAAAGAAGTAAGCTTCGAAAGCCCTCTTCCTATACCCGGAATCAGGTCCGCCCCCATGAGCGCCTCATAGAAACTGATCTCTTTGGCTGCCGCATATTCCTGGATCCGGTTGATACTCGTAAGGCCGATCCCGCGCTTGGGTACATTGACGATCCTTCGGACCGCCAGGTCGTCCTTCCCGTTATCTACCGTCTTCAGATAACTCAAGAGATCCTTAATCTCCCGCCTTGCATAGAAGTTCACACCGCCGACGATCTTATATGGGATATTAGCCGTCACGAACTTCTCTTCAAACACGCGGGACTGGGCATTGGTGCGGTACAGGACCGCATGATCATTATATGTACATTCTTCCTCTTTGACACACTTTCTGATGTCATCCACAATATACTCTGCCTCGTCATAACCTGTATCAAACTGCCGGAATTCGATCTTGCCGCCCTCGCCGTTCGCCGTCCACAGGGTCTTGTCCTTCCTTCCGATATTATTGCTGATCACCGCATTCGCCGCATTCAGAATATTGCTGGTAGAACGATAGTTCTGCTCAAGCTTGATTACCCTTGCATCCTCAAAGAACTGTTCGAAATTCAGAATATTCCTGATGTTCGCCCCGCGGAATTTGTAGATAGACTGATCGTCGTCACCGACCACGCACAGATTCCGGTACTTGGAGGACAGGATGCGCACCAGTTCAAACTGTACCGTATTCGTATCCTGATATTCATCCACCATGACATAACGGAAACGCTCCTGATAATGATCCAATACATCCGCCTGCGTCTGGAACAACTGTACGGTCTTCACCAGCAGGTCGTCAAAATCCAGGGCATTATTCGCCCTTAACTGCTTCTCGTATTCCTCATAGACATCGGCGATCTTCCGCTTGGTAAAATCCCCTTCCGCCTCAAGCCGGAATTCCTGCGGTGTAATCAGTTCTTCCTTCGCATGGGACACCGCCCCCAGGAACATCCGCTCCTTGAACATCTTCGTATCGATCTTGAGCAACCGGCAGACGTCCTTCATCAGCGTCTTTTGGTCATCACTGTCGTAGATCGTAAAATTCGTATCATACCCAAGCAGTCCGATATGCCTGCGCAGGATCCTTACGCATGCCGAATGAAACGTGCTCACCCAGACACTCTCTGAGCCGGCGCCTACCAGCTTGTCCACACGTTCCCGCATCTCTCCCGCCGCCTTGTTGGTAAATGTGATCGCCAGGATATTCCACGGATTCACACGCTTCTCCTCAATCAGATATGCAATCCTGTGCGTCAGCACCCTGGTCTTCCCGGAACCCGCCCCTGCCAATATCAAGAGCGGTCCTTCCGTATGAAGCACCGCCTCCCTCTGCTGTTCATTTAACTTATCGTATATACCCAATATTTTATTTCCTCTCTTTTTCCTCCGGCCTCCAGCCAAAATTCTTTGTCGTATCAGTACATCTGAATCTGGATATATTATAGTGTCTTTGCACAGAAAGTGCAAGGGCTACTTGCATGGATGCCAAGAATCTCCCCGGCGATCCCGGCGATATCTTCGAATCTCGCCGTCTTCTCCTGGTATTCCCCCGCATCCCGGTCAGTCACGATCAGAAATCTGCCTTCCGGATTCGACACCGGGTGAACCGACACCCCTTCCCGGATCACCTCGATCTTCGGATACCGGCTGTCCTTCATCCCTTCCAGGAATATAATATCTGCCTCCGGGAACAGGCGCATCAGCTCTTCTTCCCGCTCCCCCGTTCCTTTCTTATGGACGAAGCACCTGGAACCGGAAAATACTGCCGTTCCGTATGCCCCTGCCTCACCCAGACGGCAGCTGTCAGTTCCGGGGATATCGCAGTCAAAATCATGTCCGTCATGCTTGATCACAGCCACCTTCATTCCCCGCCCTGACAATTCCCTGACCAACCGCTCAAGCAGCGTCGTTTTCCCGGAATTCTTCACACCGCAGACAGCGACGATCCTCTGCTTCGACAGCTCCTCATATTCCGACACCGTATTCACGTTCTTAAGCATCTGCCTGATCTGCTGTTCCCCGGAGACATCCACATACAAGATGTTCTGCCGTTCCAGCGCATCTCTGATACGGTAGTCCTTCCTGGCAATCTGCTCTTCCAAGCAAGGAAGCATCTCTTTTCGATAGACCGCAGCGAGAGGATGGATTCTTCCATCCGCCTCCGGAACCGCGCCTGCATAGCTCTCCCCAGACTTCTGCCTGGCATTTTCAAGCTCCCGCTCAAGCAAATGATACAACTCCATCTTCACAAAAGGCATATCGCACGCCGCCACCATCACAGAATCGCTCTCACACTTCTTAAGCCCTGCATGGATCCCGCCGATAGGTCCGCAGCCCGGATACTCGTCACGGACCGTGACACAATTCGGATATTCCTTGCGAATGTCTTCTCCGTAAGAGATCAGAATCCTGTCCGCATACGTCTCAAACTCTTCAATGATCCTTTCAAGAAAAGTCTGATCCTGATATCGGAGATCACCTTTATGTTTCCCTCCCATCCGGGTACTTCTTCCTCCCGCCAATATCAATCCGTCGATAGTACCGCCTCCTCTTTCCAGTAATTCCGACTGCCTCTAACCTTCTACATCTGTCTCATCAAGTTAACCATCTCGATCGCCGACAGCGCACAGTCATATCCCTTATTGCCTGCCTTGCTTCCCGCGCGGGCGATGGCCTGCTCAATATTCTCCGTCGTCACCACCCCAAACAATACTGGAATACCTGACGCAAGACCCACCTGTGCGATTCCCTTAGACACCTCATTACACACATAATCATAGTGCGAAGTATCCCCTCTGATCACGGCGCCCACGCAGATGACCGCGTCATACTTCCCGGACTTTGCCATCTTAGAAGCCGCCACCGGGATCTCAAATGCCCCCGGCACCCACGCCGCCGTGATATTCTCTTCCTCCACGCCGTGGCGAACCAGCCCGTCTACCGCGCCTCCCAACAGCTTATTCACAATGATCTCGTTGAATCTGGACGCTATGATCCCGACCTTCAGCCCCTCCGGCGCTACTACTTTTCCTTCCAATACCTGAATCTGTCTCATCTTTCAATTTCCTCCTATAATTCTATTTTGTTGAAAATATGTCCCATCTTCTCCTGCTTGGTCTTCATATAGACAATATCATACTTCTGCGGCTCGATCTCAATGGGTACGCGTTCCCTGATCTCCAGTCCGAAATCACTCAAACCATATACTTTTTCCGGATTATTCGTTAACAGACGGAGAGATCTCACTCCCAGATCCGACAGAATCTGGGCGCCCACCCAGTATTCCCTGAGATCCGGTGCAAAACCAAGGCTGATGTTCGCCTCCACCGTATCCATCCCTTCTTCCTGCAATTGATACGCCTTTAACTTATTGATCAGACCAATCCCCCGGCCCTCCTGCCTCATGTAGAGGACAATCCCGCGGCCTTCCTCTTCGATCTGGCGCATCGCCTCCTGAAGCTGCTTACCGCAGTCACAGCGCAGAGAACCGAAGGTGTCCCCGGTCAGACACTCGGAATGCACCCTGCAGAGCACATTCTCTCCGCCGCCGATCTCTCCCTTCACCAGGGCTACGTGATGCTCGCCTGTGATGTCGTTCACATAACCGTGTATCTGAAAATGACCGTACTGTGTAGGCATATCCGCACAAGCTTCCTTCACCACATGCTTCTCGTGGATCCTGCAATAATCCTGCAGTTCCTTGATGGTGATGAATTTAAGTCCATGTTCCTTAGCAAGCTTCCATAAGCCGGGAGTACGCATCATCGTGCCGTCGTCTTCCATGATCTCACAGCACACGCCGCATTCCTCAAGCCCGGCCAGACGCATCAGATCGACGGTCGCCTCCGTATGTCCGTTACGCACCAGAACTCCGCCTCTTTTCGCGATCAGCGGAAATACATGCCCGGGCCTTCTGAAATCCTCCGGCCTCGTGCTCTCATCCACACATTTCATCATCGTATAGGATCTCTCCGCAGCCGAGATTCCTGTCGTCGTATCCGCATGATCGATCGATACGGTAAATGCCGTCTCATGATTGTCTGTATTCTCCGTTACCATAGGCGGCAATCCAAGCTTCGCCGCCACCTTGCTGCTCATCGGCGTACAGATCAGCCCTTTTGCCACACTCGCCATAAAATTAATATTCGCCTGCGTCGCAAACTGTGCCGCGCATATCATATCTCCCTCATTCTCACGGTCCGGATCATCCGTTGCCAGAATGATCTTCCCCGCTCTTAAGTCCTCGATCGCTTCCTCAATTGTATTATATTGATATTGCTGTTCCATCTGCCTTCCTCCTAAATCCCGTATTCTCTTAAGAAATCCATGGTGATCCCGGATCCCGCCGCTTCATCCGACTTTCCCGGTCTCAATAGCTTCTCAACGTATTTCCCGACAATATCATTCTCCAGATTCACCAGATCTCCCTGCCGCTTCTTAAGAAGCGTTGTCTCCTCTCCCGTATGTGGAATCACCGACACCTGGAAATCCGTATCCCCAACCGCCGCAACCGTCAGGCTGATCCCGTCGATACCGACAGACCCCTTCTCCACAATAAGCCGTAAGATCTCCGGTTTCGTCTGGATCGTCACCCACACGGCATTCTCTTCCCTGCGGCAGGATTGGATCACTCCGGTTCCGTCTATATGCCCGGACATAATGTGCCCGCCGAACCTTCTCCCCGCTTCCATCGCACGCTCCAGGTTCACCAGATCCCCTGCTTTCCCCTGTCCCAGATTACTTCTGCGGTAAGTCTCAGCCATAATATCCGCTGTGAATCCATCCGGCCTGATAGCTGTCACCGTCAGGCATACGCCATTCACCGCGATACTGTCACCAATCCTGGCGCCCGCAAGAACCCGATACGCCTGAACCTCGATACGCCCAGAACTCCCCGTCAGGGAAATCTTCTGTACTTTCCCCATCTCTTCAATAATTCCTGTAAACATCTTCTCACCCGCCTGTTTTCTTGTTCTGCCGTCATTTCATCCGCTATATCACCTTATATTCTGCCAACAGATCTTCTCCGATCTGAGATACCTTCTGAAGCTTAAGCCTCGCCGCTCCATCCGGGAGTTCTGCTCCCACACCGGCAACCGGCGTCCGGGCCTTATCCCCTCCGAAGATCTTCGGTGCGATAAATGCCTGGATCTCCTGCACGATCCCGGCTCTCAGGGCGCTGTCATTCAGCGTGCCGCCGCCCTCCAACAGGATACTGTCTATCCCCTGACCGCCCAGGATCTCCATCAGCTTCTTAAGATCTACTCTGCCGTTTCCGTCCGGAACCGACAGCACCTCCGCTCCAAGCCGCTCTAATTCCTCTCTCTTCTGCCGGTCTGCTTCTTCCGGCTCCTTTGACGGATCAAACGCACAGACAATGATCGTGCGGTACTCCCTCGCCGTCCGGCAGATCTGGCTGCCGGTTGGAATCCTCAAGCTGCTGTCACAGATGATACGCACCGGGCTTCTTCTGTCCAGTATCCTGACATTCAACATCGGATCGTCTGCCAGGACCGTTCCGATTCCTGCCATAATACCCATACACCGGCTGCGAAGCTTCTGCACCTCCATCCGCGCCGCCTCCCCGGTGATCCACTTGGACGCGCCCGTCTTCGTCGCGATCTTGCCGTCTGCCGTCATGGCGTATTTCATGATCGCATAAGGCGTGCGCCGGGTAATATAATGAAAGAATATGGGATTCAGTCGGTCGCATTCCTCCCTCATGAAGTCCTCCTCTACCAGAACTCCTGCTTCCCGCAGCAGCTTCGCTCCCTTTCCCGCCACCTTAGGATTCGGATCCCTGGAACCGATCACTACCCTTTTGATCCCATTTTCAAGAATCGCCTCTGTACAGGGCGGCGTCTTTCCATAATGGCAGCACGGCTCTAAAGTTACATAGATATCAGCACCCTCTGCCGGCTCGGAGAGGGAAGCGATTGCATTCCGCTCCGCATGCAGTTCACCGTAACGCCGATGGTACCCTTCTCCTATGATACGGCCGTCCTTGACGATCACCGCGCCGACCAGCGGATTGGGATTGGTCCCTCCTGTTCCCAGTCTGGCAAGCTCGATCGCCCGATTCATATAATCCCGGTCTGTCATACGTGCCCTCCTCTCTATAGATTCAAAAACTGTTATCTGCAAATATCACAAAACCCCTGGCAGAATCATCTCCAGGGGTCTGATCGTATGAAATAAATACCTTACATATAGAAATGCTCTGAAACGGGGAGTCCATTCCAGAGCAATAATCACTAAGTAAGTACACGGATACATACCGATATCTTCTTCCATCCAGACTATACTGTCGGCTTCGGAATCTCACCGAATCGGCCTTACGGCTCGCGGGCTGTACCGCCGGTAGGGAATTACACCCTGCCCTGAAGATTCTCTATTCATTTAGATTATTATAACTCGTTGGAAGCGGGATTTCAAGTGATTTACGCACAAAATCTAAATCGCTTTCTCTCTCCATCTCCCACGTTTATAGAATATCCCGGTAATGACCGCTCCAAGTACCCATGAGATCAAAAGCGAAACATAGATACTCTCCCTTCGTCCGCCCGGGAATTCTGCGCTTCTCGTCAGATAGACCAGTCCATACGCGATCGGCACCCTCAGGAATATGGTCATCACAATGGAGATCCACATAGGCGTCATCGTATCTCCCGCACCGCGCATCACACCGGACAAACTCTGGATGATCGCCATGGCGATATAGCCCACGGCAAGGATGCGCATCATATTCATACTCAATATCACCAGATCCTCCGTATTCGTAAAAATCGCCATCAGATGCCTGCCGAAAAGCAATATCAAAGCTGTGATCGATGCCGAGAATCCGATCGCCATAAATGTTCCCTGCCTTGCTCCCTGCGTCACACGGTCATAGGCACGCGCACCCACATTCTGTCCGGCATAAGTCGTCATAGCCGTACCAAAGGAAAAATTCGGCAGCATAGCGAAGCCGTCCACACGCATGACGATCACGTTCGATGCGATAAACTGTTCGCCGAAGCTGTTGGTTAGTGACTGTACCACCAGCATCGCCATGGACATGATTGCCTGGGTGATGCCGGACGGGAGCCCCAGACGTATAATATTGTATCCATGCTGTCTGGTCAGTTTAAAATACCGCGCCTTAAAATCAAACAAATCCTTCATCCGCATTAACTTGAGCAGACATAACACCGCTGAGATTGCCTGCGCGATCACTGTCGCCAGCGCCACTCCGCTGACTCCCATATCGAACCGTATCACGAAGACCAGATCCAGGATGATGTTCAGCACACTTGATACGATCAGATACCACAGTGCGGAGATGGAATCTCCAAGTCCTCTTAAGATCCCGCTTAGAATGTTGTAGAACGCAAGCCCCGAAATGCCCAAGAACAAGATCCTCAAATAAGAAGTGCACCAGTCAAGGATACTGTCCGGCGTCTTCAGCAGAACCAGGAGCGGCCTTGCCGCCACCGTTGCCAGGATCATAACGATAACAGAAGAGATTCCTGTCAACACAATACTGTTCGCGATCGCAATAGATAGATCTTCCCGTTTCCTCGCGCCAAAATACTGGGACACCATAATACTGGCTCCCACACTGATCCCGATAAAAAGCACGATCAGAAGATTCAAGATCGGTCCTGCGCTTCCGACCGCCGCCAGCGCATTATCACCGACATAATTCCCCACCACAACACTGTCTACTGTGTTGTAAAGCTGCTGGGCAATATTCCCAATTAACATTGGAACCGTAAAAAGCAAAATATCTTCCCAAGGTGTCCCCACAGTCATATCAACCGGAGCAAATAATTTCTTCAGTGCATTCATATTCTCCCTCCTTCCTATCTGTTATAACATAAAATATTAAATTTTAATATAGTATTCAAAAAATCCTTGTCATATAGTTTTAAAAACTATATAATAGTTGCATTGGGGTGATATTATGACAATTAATACAAAGGACATGCTCAACAGCATTCTGTCCAGCATTTCACGTATAGAATATGTACGTCCGCGCGATATTCCGAATATAGACCTGTACATGGATCAGGTAACCACTTTCATGGAGGAGCAGCTTCGTTCCACCAAGCGTCACGAGGAAGACAAGATCCTGACCAAGACCATGATCAACAATTATGCCAAGAATAATCTCCTTCCTCCTCCGGTCAAGAAGAAATACTCCAAAGAACATGTCTTGGTCATGATATTTATCTATTATTTCAAGAATATCCTGGCGATCAAGGATATTGAGACGCTTTTGAATCCTGTCACGGAGAAGTATTTTGATACCGGAGAGGAGATCAATATGACCTCCATCTACGAAGAGATCTGCCGCCTTGAGAAGTCAAGGATTGATACGCTGCAGAAGGATGTTGCCAGATCTTATAATTCGGCTGTCGAGAGTTTCCCTGACGCAGCTGAAGAGGACCGGGATTATCTTCAGATCTTCTCCTTCATCTGTTCACTAAGCTTCGATGTATATGTGAAGAAGCTGCTGATCGAGAAATTAATAGACGAGCTTCCTGAACCGGTACATGAGAAAAAGAAGAAATAAGGCTTTACCCGTCTTATTTCTTCCTGATCTTAATCTCTTATTCTTCCTTGTTAATCCTCTCAAATACCATATCATACCCGTCATTGCCATAGTTTAACGAACGATTCACTCTGCTGATCGTAGCCGTAGAAGCCCCCGTCTTCTCCGCGATCTCAAGATACGTCTTGCGTTCTCTTAACATCTTCGCCACCTCAAAACGCTGCGTCAGTGACAGCAACTCATTGATCGTACAGATATCCTCGAAAAATGTATAACATTCTTCTTTGTTCTCAAGGCTTAATATCGCGCGAAAAAGATAATCTACCGCCTCCGTCCTGATCTTCTTACTCATAGCACCATTTCCTCCGTAACACTTTCACTACTGTTACATTTTAGCACAGTGAATTTATAAAGTCTATACCTTTTTATTTCGTTTTAATGACGATTTCAGCTTGGCAAGCGTCGTGTTGGCAACCAGTTCTTCCGGGAAATCCGTCTCTTCTAAAATCCGGTATGCATACTCGTAATTTGCGATATCCGCGTCCACATGGGAATCCGTTCCCAGAACGACCATGACCCCCTGTTTCTTACATTCCAGAAGCATCTTGCGGCAATTTTCCATCGTATTCACCCGGAATCCTTCCGGACGCAGGGAAGAGTTATTCACCTCCAGCAATGTCCCCGTCCGCTTCGCCTCTGCCGCCAGAACTCCCATATCCACCGGTATCCTTCCGTCGTCCGGATGTCCGATGATGTCCACATATTCATTCTGCATGGCATTCACATATGCCTGCGTGATCCGTTCCTCTGAATATTCTCCCTTATAACATGGAAGATGAATGCTGGCAATAGCGATATCCATCTCCCTTAACACTTCCTGTGCAAGATCCACCTCTCCGGCTTCGTCCAGGATATTAAGCTCCGTCCCAAGCAAAAGTTCAATCCCGCACTGGTGCCTCGGCACCACTCTGAGATTCTGAAAATAATAGATATGGCAGGTTCCCGGCATCTTTACTGCATGTTCCGTGATCGCAAGGCCCTTAAGCCCCCGATTGGCTGCGGCCGCCGCCATCTCATGGATCGTATTGTACGCATGTCCGCTGGCCAGTGTATGGGAATGGGTATCAATTTCAATATTCATAAACTGTCATCCTTCTTTCCTTAAATTACATATTTTCTTCAATACATGGAAATATTATACAGTATATATTTTTCTTTTTCTACACAATCTAAACTAAAACTTATAAATCGGAGGATTTATTGCTATGAATGATAAGAAAATAGATAAAGAGAATCAGAAAATCATTGACGAATATGATTATCTGTCTAATGCTGCCTCTTCCCAGGACTGTACCGGCCTGATCCCTTCCGAACCGGTTTCCGCAGAAGAACTCGAATCCTATGAGGAGCTATATCATTTCCTGCCGCCAGGCGCAAGAGCCGCCGCTATCAAACCGGAAGAACACTGATCACACACTAAGCCGTATCCTGCATATACTAATGAAAAATGGAGTGTTTATTATGCCTTCAAACAATTTGATTCCTGTAAACGGAGTGATACAAAATATCTCCGAATTTGATAACAATTGCTGTATGCAGGAGATCACGATCCGCAATTCAGACGGGATCCAGAACTTCATCGTAAGTCCCGACACCTATGTGATCAGTGAAGTCCGCTTACGGATCGGGATGAATGTCACGGCGTTCTATGATGCCGACCTTCCGATCCCACTCATCTTCCCGCCCAGATACCAGGCCATATTCATTGGGCGGCGAAATCCGCAGGAAACCCTCTATGCGGGGCAATTCGACCGGAGCCTTACCTCTCTCGACGGCGCACTGCAGTTGAATATCGGACGTTCTACCGAGATCGTCACATCAAACGGCCAGCCTTATAACTGTTCACTTGAGGCGCAGACTCTGATCGTATATTACACGACTACTACAAGGAGCATTCCGCCTCAGACTACGCCGCGCAAGATTATTGTTGTGTGCTGAAAAATTTATTCTAAAAGTTTTAAAATACTACTTTCTTCAAGCTCCCATCTGTGCTATAATCTCCATATGGGGCATTAGCGCAGTTGGGAGCGCGCCACACTGGCAGTGTGGAGGCCACGGGTTCAAGTCCCGTATGCTCCATTCTGCAAGGCAGAGCCATGTGAAGTCTGTTTTAAGCGGGGGCTTCATGAAACTGAATGAACCAAATGAACATGGCTCATGAAAAGGTGGTGAGCATATGCCTATCAACCTTGAAATTGTGAAAACTGCTATTGATGATTTTGCAAAAGTACAAAGACGTATGATATTGGCCAAAAAAGAAAACGCGCCAGAAACATACGCCGATTTGAAAGAGGAATATATCTCTCTGAAAGCATTGCTCAATATCGCAGGCGTGGCTCTCAATGAACTGGATAAAATCAAAGAGTAGTTCCGTATGCTCCATTTCAAAACCATTGTTTTTACTGTCTTTGCGGCACATCGATAATTAAAAATTTGTTAGACAGATTAGAGAGAGTGGCAAAAAGGGAAAATTGTGAACCCATTTTACAAGAGATTGCATTTGAACGCAAATTGATAGAGCGTAAGCTTTACCAGAAACTGCCGTTGACAGATGCAGAGTAATTAATAACTAAACCATCAGAAACCTAGAAGGTGCAAAGTCTTTCATGAATGATCAGAGACTTTGCACCTTTTTAATATCCAATACTCTTCTAGCCTCTATTGATAAATGTTCTCTCTTATACTTGATTCCAAAAACTTAGTAAAAACAGAAATAGCCGTGAAAACAGAGATACTATCATCAGAGGACGGGAACAGAACATACAGCATTAAGAAAAAGATTACAGGAATTGCAGGCATTTATGCATACTAAATTAAATATGCTTTATACCCCTGGCATGATATAATACAAATCACCAAGACAACGCCGTTACAGAAGGGGTGATATAATGGCATTGACGAATGAGGATTTACAGGCGATAGATTCACTATTAGAACCCATAAGATATGAGATCAAAAGTATTGAACTTACATTAGAAAATGAAACTAATCGCAACATCAGAAGCATTGCAGAAGGACATCTTGACTTAAGCCGTAAACTTGATGAGGCGTTAAAAGTTGAGAATGAAAAGGAAATGCTTCTTCTTAGAGTTAATCATCTTGAAAACGAATTAAGGAAAGTAAAAGAGCGTATTAGTCAGATCGCAAAACAGCACCTTTCCCCGGCAGAGGCGTGTGACTATCTCCTTGTTCCGGGCTTTTCGGTAGATATCTTTTTATACGGCAAACGGAGAACTTCCTTTTCACCGCGCAGCCGAAACAGCAAGACGTACAGGATCTCAAACAGACGGCACAGCACCGTGCGGCGTTCCCGCCGCCTGCAATGCCGTACCGTCAAGATACTTAGATACTTAATTCACACTTCTCTTCACATAGCTGGTATGAAGCGTCTCATGCGCCTTATGACTGCCCGGTTTCCCGAGATACTCGTCATAGAGCTTCTTGATCTCTGGATTCTCATGAGACTTACGGATCGCCTTCGCCTCATCGTTGCGGTACAATACGCCCGCACGGATCCCCCGAACATCCGTAAAGTTACGGACATCGCCGGATACCTGAGGCTGGCCGCCGCCGTTGACACATCCGCCCGGACATCCCATGATCTCAATGAAGTGATAATCTGCCTCGCCTGCCTTCACCTTATTCAGCAATTCTCTGGCATTGCCAAGTCCTGAGGCAACCGCAGCCTTCACATCCATGCCCGCTACATTGTAAGATGCTTCCTTGATCCCTTCCGTTCCGCGGACGTCCGTGAATTCCAGACTCGCAAGTTCTTCGCCTGTCAGCACTTCTACCGCAGTACGAAGAGCCGCCTCCATAACGCCGCCGGTCGCTCCGAAGATCACTCCGGCTCCTGTAGATTCACCCATCGGATTATCGAATTCTTCGTCTGGAAGCTCTGTGAACTCAATACCGCAGCGCTTGATCATTCTGGCAAGCTCTCTGGTCGTGATCGCAATGTCCACATCCGGTACGCCCGCCGCGCTCTGGTCGTCTCTTCCGATCTCGAACTTCTTCGCCGTACAAGGCATCACGCTGACAGATACGATCTTCTTCGGATCGATTCCTTCCTTCTCTGCGAAATAGGTCTTCAGCATCGCGCCGAACATCTGCTGCGGAGACTTGCAGGTTGACAGATTCTCCGTCATATCCGGGAAGTAATGCTCGCAATATTTGATCCATCCCGGTGAACAGGAAGTGATCATCGGCAATACGCCGCCGTTCTTAACACGGTCGAGCAATTCTGTTGCCTCTTCCATAATAGTAAGGTCTGCCGCCCAGTCTGTATCGAATACCTTGTCGAAACCGAGCCTTCTCAGCGCTGCCGCCATCTTGCCTTCCACATCTGTTCCCATAGGATAGCCGAATTCTTCGCCAAGTCCCGCACGGACAGACGGAGCGGTCTGTACTACCACATATTTCTCTGGATCCGCGATCGCCTCGATGATCTGGCTTGTATAATCCTTCTCATACAGCGCGCCTGTCGGACAGACAGCGATACACTGACCGCAGGATACACAGCTTGTCTCGCCAAGCCCCATCTCGAATGCCGAGCCGATCATGGTCGCAAATCCGCGGTTATTCGGGCCGATCACGCCGATGCCCTGCGTCTTCTCGCAGACAGCCACGCAGCGGCGGCATAAGATACACTTGTTATTGTCACGGATCATGTGAGCCGCGGAATCATCCAACTCGTAGTGATTCACCGCGCCTTCATAGAAATCCTCATCATCCACGCCGTACTCACGGCATAACTGCTGCAGCTCACAATTCCCGCTCCTCACACATGACAGACATTTCTTATCATGATTGGAAAGGAGAAGCTGCAGGGTCTTCTTCCTGGATTCGATCAGCTTCGGAGTATGGGTGTATACCTCCATCCCTTCATTGATCGGGTGTACGCAGGCAGCCACCAGGTTTCTTGCTCCCTTTACCTCGACCACGCACATACGGCATGCGCCGATCTCATTGATTTCCTTCAGATAACACAAGGTCGGTATCTTGATTCCTGCAAGGTGCGCTGCTTCAAGGATCGTAGAGCCTGCAGGAGCGGATACATCAAGACCGTTGAGTTTAAGATTAATATTTTCCATATTCTCCATCCTCCATTACTCTTTGTAAATTGCACCGAAACGGCATTTTTCCATACAAGCGCCGCATTTCACGCACTTATCCTGATTGATCACATGCGGTTCTCTTACGGAGCCTGAGATCGCGTCATTCGGACAAGTCCTTGCACATAAGGTACAGCCCTTACACTTGTCTGCGTCGATCTTGTAGGAAAGAAGCGCCTTACATACGCCTGCGGGACACTTCTTGTCAACGATATGCGCTATGTATTCGTCCTTAAAGTAACGTAAGGTGGAAAGCACCGGGTTCGGAGCAGTCTGTCCGAGCGCGCACAGGGAATTGGACTTCAGATGTGCCGCCAGATCCTCCAGCTTATCCAAGTCTTCCATGGTTCCCTGGCCGTTGGTGATCTTCTCTAAGATCTCCAGCATACGCCTGGTTCCGATCCGGCACGGCGTACACTTGCCGCAGGATTCATCTACCGTGAATTCCAGGAAGAACTTCGCAATATCAACCATACAGGTGTCTTCATCCATAACGATCAATCCGCCGGAGCCCATCATGGACCCGATGGCGATCAGATTGTCATAATCGATCGGCACGTCAAAATGCTCTGCCGGGATACATCCGCCGGACGGACCGCCGGTCTGAGCCGCCTTAAACTTCTTCCCGTTCGGGATACCGCCGCCGATCTCCTCTACGATCTCGCGGAGCGTCGTTCCCATCGGGATCTCTACAAGTCCTGTATTCTTAACCTTTCCTCCAAGGGCGAATACCTTCGTCCCCTTAGACTTCTCTGTTCCCATGGATGCGAACCAGTCCGCGCCGTTCAAGATGATCTGCGGAATATTCGCCAGTGTCTCTACGTTATTCAGGATGGTCGGCTTCTGGAACAGACCCTTAAGAGCCGGGAACGGCGGACGCGGACGCGGCTCGCCTCTGTTGCCTTCGATCGAAGTCATAAGCGCCGTCTCCTCGCCGCAGACGAATGCGCCCGCACCCAGACGAAGCTCAATATCAAAGTCAAATCCTGAATCAAATATATTCTTACCCAGCAGGCCGTACTCTCTCGCCTGATCAATGGCTATATTCAGTCTCTCAACCGCGATCGGATATTCCGCACGGACATAGATGTACCCCTGCGACGCACCGATAGCATAGCCTGCGATCGCCATTGCTTCCAATACTACGTGAGGATCGCCTTCCAATACGGAACGGTCCATGAACGCGCCCGGATCGCCCTCGTCCGCGTTACAGCAGACATACTTCTGATCGGCCTGATTCGCCGCCGCGAACTTCCACTTAAGCCCTGTTGGGAAGCCTGCTCCCCCGCGCCCGCGAAGCCCGCTGTCTAAGATGATCTGTATCACCTCTTCCGGCTTCTTCGACGTCAGCACCGTACCAAGCGCTTCATAGCCGCGTGTTCCGATATATTCCTCAATATCCTCAGGATTGATCACGCCGCAGTTACGCAGGGCAACCCTGTGCTGTTTCTTATAGAACTGCGTCTCCTGCAGAGGCAATATCTCGTCATTGCCCTTCACTGTCTCATCGTACAGCAGACGTTTTACAACTCTTCCTTTTAACAAATGTTCGGATACGATCTCCGGGATATCCTCTTCCTTCACCATGGCATAGAAAGAGCCTTCCGGATACACGATCATGATCGGCCCTAACGCGCACAGACCAAAACAGCCGGTCTTTACCACACCGACTTCATTCTCCAGTCCGTTTCTCTTAATCTCTTCTTCTAATCTTTCCCTGATCTTCTGGCTGCCAGAGGAAGTACATCCTGTTCCACCGCATACCAAGACGTGCGAACGATACATAAGTCTTTGTTCCTCCTTTGTCTATAATTGCTGAGCCGCCAGCGTATACTTGGCAACTGCCTGTCCCTGCTTCAGATGGAGCTCGAATACTTCCATCGCCTTCTCAGGGTCCATCTTAATATATGTAACCTTCTCTTTGCCCGGTTCTATGACCTCTACGATCGGCTCATACTGACACAGTCCGATACATCCGGTCGGAGTCACACTGATCTTCTCTGCCAGAGACTCCTTCTGCACCGCGTCGGAAAGAGCGGTCAGCACCGGCCTTGCGCCGCTTGCGATCCCGCAGGTAGCCATACCTACCACGACTCTCGTCTGCGTCTCATTCTCAGAGCGCACACCGACCTTGCCCTGATTTCTTTCTCTAATTGCTTTTAATTCTTCCAGAGATTTCATTCTATCTTAATTCCTCCTTTTTGCAGCGCCCCCTCACCTTCGTGCGGCGGCAGATCGTCGGAAGACTTCATTACAGTATCCTTCCGGCATTTACTTCTGTTTGATTTGTGTTCAGATATTCTTTGATAAATTCCGACACTTCCGCGTCGCGAAACGGCAGACCGCCCAATATCTGCTTCATCTCTCTCGTATCTAACACAAATTCCCTCTCATCATATGCATATCTATAGTGAAAATCAATTTCTTCATTAAATACTACCAACGTATAGATCGTAGAATTCACATCGCCCAAGGGCATCCTGTCTATATGCGACAGACCGAAAACCGCTTTTACGGCCGTTCCTTCCCCTTCTTCGGACACGATCTCAAAGCTTCCTCCTGTCCCTTCGGCCGCCTGCTTGAAAAACGGAATCCCAAGCCCTACCTTCCGGGTAGTCCTTGTTGTAAAAAAAGGATCTGTGACCTTCTCTGCCTGTTCCTTACTCATCCCGCATCCATTATCTCTGATCTCTATCTTCAGCGTGTCCTCTGCGGTATCCGCCGACACGTCAATCTCTATGTAACTGGCCTTCGCGCGTATAGAATTCTCTGTTACGTCCAGAATATTCAATGCGATCTCCGTCATCATACCTATTCATACTTGGCCAGAATATCGTCAATATCATCCACCGTAAGCCGGCCGTATACCTCGTCGTTGATCATCATAACCGGAGCAAGGCCACAGGCGCCTACACAGCGGCAGGCATCCAGAGAGAACTTGCCGTCTGGAGTACATTCTCCTCCGACGATCCCAAGCTTCTCCATCAGCTTATTATAGATATCCCCGGACCCCTTCACATAGCAGGCTGTTCCAAGACATACTGATATGCGGTAGCGTCCCTTCGGATTCAAATTAAACTGGGAATAGAATGTGGCAACTCCGTAGATCTTCTCCAGCGGAATCCCCGTCTCATCAGAAATGATCTTCTGAACCTCATAAGGCAGATATCCGTAGATATCCTGCGCCCTCTGCATGATCGGCATCAGTGCGCCCTTTTCATCCTTTAATTCACGGATCATCTCTAACAGTTCTTTCTCCTGAGCTTCTGTTCCATTGAACTGAACTGTAGATTTGTTAGAAAGCATTAGTAATTTACCTCCCTTGGTTATTTTTTGGTAACGTTTTTTACATCCCATTGTTTTTCATTCTATCACACAAATTTTCAAAAATCTACAACTAAATTCTTGAAATTGCGTTAATTTTCCAACAATTTTGTTTGTTAATTCACTATCTATTTTGTTAAAATATATACAAATTTATTTCTCTATTTTTGTATATTTTGTACAAATTTGGGTTGAATTTCACTTTTGTCAATGCTATACTAAAAAATATGCCGGGGCAGGTTCTCCCCCGCAGCCGCTAAATGTACATGCAAGCACTCCCGCCCGGTTTGCGCCCGCGGGAAAACAGCTCTTCATGGAGGTATATATGACAATCGATACGATCAAAACCTTACTGGATGCAGATATTCTGTATGGAAGCAAATATCTGGAACATGAAGTCAACTATGCATTCTCGTCAGATATGATGAGCGATGTACTCGCATTTGCCACCGATCACTCCGCGCTGATCACGGGCCTGTGCAATCCGCAGGTCGTTCGGACCGCCGAGATGCTCGATATCGTCTGCATCATATTTGTGAGAAATAAGATTCCTGATCAGAACATCCTCTCCCTGGCAGAAGAGAAAGAGATCGTCATCCTCTGCACAGGCCACGGAATGTTCACCGCATGCGGCATACTATACAGCAACGGATTACTTGGAGGTGCATAATTCATGGAGGAACTTCTGACATTCAACTATACGATTCCCGGAGATGATTTTACCCGTGCCGGGGAAGCAAGCAGCAGTGTGAAGAACAAACTAAAGAAGATGGGACTTGACAGCAATACTATCCGCAAGGTCTCGATCGCCATGTACGAAGGAGAGATCAATATGGTCATCCATGCCGACGGCGGTACGATCACGGTTGAGATCTCTTCCGAGAAGATCCGCATGATCCTTGCCGATACCGGTCCCGGGATCGCCGACATTGACAAGGCGATGGAGAACGGCTATTCCACTGCTCCGGAAGAAGTCCGGTCACTGGGCTTCGGCGCCGGTATGGGACTGCCCAATATGAAGAAATATACGGATTATATGAATATAGATTCTACAGTCGGAGTCGGCACCACCGTCACCATGGACGTCCGTCTCTGACAATTTATCAAGGGGGGAGAAGCTTGAACAAATTCATCCATTCTGTACAGCTCGATGAGGAAGCCTGTACCGGATGTATCAACTGCATCAAATACTGTCCGACGCAGGCCATACGCGTACATAACGGGAAAGCAAGCATTACCCCGGAATTCTGCATTGACTGCGGCCGGTGCTTAAGATACTGCCCGCACCACGCGCAGACCGTGTCCTATGATTCCATCCGGGACATCCGCGATTACCGGTATACGGTCGCGCTTCCGGCTCCTTCCCTGTATGCACAGTTTAATAATCTGAAGAATATAGACATCGTGCTCAACGCACTTCTCTCCATCGGATTCAACGACGTGTTCGAAGTCAGCGCCGCCGCAGAACTGGTATCTGAGGCTTCCCGCGCCTATATCCGCGAACACATGGAAGACGCGCCCTTTATAAGCACCTCCTGTCCCGCGGTCATCCGGCTGATCCGTGTGAAATTCCCGACACTGATCCCCCGGCTTCTTCCGATCAAGCCGCCCATCGAGATCGCGGCGGAGATCGCAAGGAAACGAGCTGTCAAGAAGACCGGATATGCTCCTGAGAAGATCGGCATCTTCTTCATCTCGCCCTGTCCGTCTAAGGTCGCCTATGTGAAGTCTCCGCTGGGTATTGGGAAGAGCTCGGTCGACAAGGTGCTGGCGATCAAGGACGTCTATCCTGCCCTTCTGGAACACATGACGGACGATGAATCCCGGTTAAAGCCTCTTGCTTCTTCCGGGCGCATCGGTATCGGCTGGAATAATGCCGGCGGTGAAGCCGCGGGGCTGATTACTGACAATTATCTCGCATGCGACGGGATCATGAGCACGCTGAGAGTATTAAGCGACATAGAAGACGAGAAATTCCACGGATTGAAATTCGTAGAGCTGAACGCATGCGACGGCGGATGTGTAGGCGGCCCGCTGAACGTGGAGAATCCTTATATCGCAATTGCCAAGACCAAGAAGCTGAACCGGATCCTTCCTGTCGCAAGAACCCACTCTAACGATATGGAAGACCTTAAGGATATCGACTACCGCTGGAATGAATGCATCGAATATGAACCTGTCTTCCGGCTTGGAGAATCCTTCCGTGAGAGTCTGGAGATGATGGGGCTTGTTGAAGAACTGACGGAACAGCTTCCGGGACTGGACTGCGGTTCCTGCGGCGCGCCGACCTGCCGCGCGCTGGCAGAAGATATCGTCCGGGGCGAAGCCACGCGTAACGACTGCATCTATATCTTCCATGAATATATCGGTTCCTTGTCAAAAGAGATCTCATTTCTGACACGTTCTCTGAACCTAAGCTGCAGCAATAATGACGATTCGATACACCTTCTGGAAGATTATATCCAGAAGCTTACCACTGAACTAAGCAAGAAGGAGCGATGATTATGATAACCACCCAGACACTGATCGACGCCGGCCTGTTCACCCTGAAGACCGCCGGCGATCCCTCGAAAAATATCGGCAAAGTATTCTGCTGTGATCTTCTGAGCATTGCCATGGGCAGAGCGCCCTCTAAGAGCGCATGGGTTACCGTGATGGGCAACCGGAATACCCTGGCAGTTGCGTCCCTGGCGGACATCTCCTGCATCGTCCTTGCCGAAGGCATAACATTCCAGGACACGGAACTTGACTGTGCCGAACAGGAGGGGATCGCCGTATTTACCACAGAGCTTCCGGTCTTTGACGCCGCGCTTAAGATACAGGAGCTATTGTCATGATACCTCTGTACTACGATCTGCACATCCATTCCTGCCTCTCTCCCTGCGGAGACGACGATATGACCCCTGCCAATATCGCAGGCATGGCAGCCGTCAAGGGACTGGACGTGATCGCGCTGACCGACCACAATTCCTGCAAGAACTGTCCTGCCATCCTGAAGCATGGCGAAGAGTACGGCATCACCGTCATCCCGGGAATGGAATTGACGACCGCTGAGGAAGTGCACGTTGTCTGTCTCTTTCCTGCCCTTGACGACGCAATGGCATTTGACGGGTATGTGTATGAGCGTCTTCTTCCTATTAAGAACAGGGAGGATATTTTCGGAAAACAACAGATCATGGACGCGGACGATCAGGTAACGGGCAATGTAGAACGCCTGCTGATCGGCGCAACAGATATCTCTTTTGATCAGGTATTCGGCCTGGTTGAAGCTTACCGCGGTATCGCGTATCCCGCCCACATTGACAAGTCTACCACAAGCCTCCTGTCTAACTTAGGGTTCGTACCGCCGGACAGCAGTTTTACCTGTGCAGAGATCAGTACATTTGACCATCTGCACCAGATACAGAAGGAACATCCGTATTTTCTGCAATGCAAGATGCTCAGCAGTTCGGACGCACACTATCTGGAGGACATCCGCGAGCCGGATTATCAGATCTATGCGAGGTCGCGGGCGGCAAAGGATATACTTGAAGGGCTTCGCTGACAGTGTTATATTACTTTAGAGTTCTTTCAAGCTTCTTACGGGTCTCTTTTACTTCTGAATGATTGCATCCGCCGGAGCTGATACCGATGGTTAAGTCTCCCTGCCGGACGATCGCCGGAAAATAGAAGTCGCATAGTTCCTTTTTGTGGGATGTATTGACGGGGATCCCGCGCATTCGGCAGTCTTCTATAACCTGTTCGTTGCATACGGGGTCGTCTGTGGCTGCAAGGACCAGGTCTGCTCCTTTTATCAGATCTGCGCGGTAGCTATCCTGTATCCACAGGATGCGTTTCTCTTCATGCAACTGCCGGATCCGATCGGTGGCCTGGGGGGCTGCGACCCGGATATTATCTGCAAATTCCAGCAGAGTCTCTACCCTCCGCTGTGCGATCTTTCCTGCGCCGACGATAAGGATCTTCTTCTGTGATATGTCTGTAAATAATGGAAAATACGGCTTTTTCATATTATACTCTGCCTCTCCTGCTTCTTAACGGCCTTCTAGTACAACGAAAATTAAGTTTTGGATAGTTTGACGCAGAATATTTTCCTGAGAGTGCTGCTTCACAAATGCAGGCGTAGCGGTGGCTACGTCGAGGCTTGGGGAGTAGTGCTATCAGGGAAATAAACAAGTCAAACTGCCAATTACTTAATATTCGTTGTACTAGTATCATAGCATACTTGAAAAATTGTTCAGTCTTTTCCTTCGCTCCCGGTAGTCCGGGAGCACTTCTTCCACAATTCTCCAGAAATCTTTAGAATGATTCATCTCTCTTCTGTGTGCCAGTTCATGTACGACCACATAATCCAGAAGATCCATCGGCATAAGCACAAGCTTCCAGTTGAAGTTAAGATTACCTTTGCTGCTGCAGCTCCCCCATCTTGTCTTCTGCTCCCGGATGGTTATCCTGCCATAAGATATTCCCATCAGCCGGGCATAATGTTCCGTCCGCTCCGGGAGGACCCAAAGCGCCCTTTCAACGCCTTCGCGGCGGATCTCTTCCGTGATGACCATCCTATTTTCCTGCGCCCTATGGAGCTGTTTTTGATTCTTAACGATCCAGTCTTGCTTCTCTCTCAGGAAATCTTCTACCTGTTTTCTGGATATAGAGTATGGAGTCCGCACAACTACTTTTCCGCCCTCTTTGATCTGGATCGCAATCGTCTTGCGGCGGGAACGAATCCATTCATATGTAATCTGCTCCATCTGGATGTACTCCTTGCTTCAATTTTGTTTCACCGCATAGCACGCTATATATTTTCCCTTTGATTTTATAGCTTTCTGCACAATAGTATAAAATCACAAAAGTTTATCCAAACAATTAGCATGCTATGTATTCTGCATCAACCGAAATACCTGCATCACTAATCTGACGCTCCGTCCCCCAGCTCATCGTAAAAGGTATAACCGCATCTTCCGTTCTCTTTGGTATGGTACAGCGCAGTATCCGTCTGACGGAACAAGTCGTCATGGAAGCCCCGCTCGGAAAATGCAATGCCGACGCTGAGCGAATACTTGGGGAAATCTCCCTGGGGATTCTGAAGGATCTCGTTGACCGCGTCAATCTTATCCCGAATGATCTGTTTCTTATCTGCGGTCATCTTTTCCATGATCACCGCGAATTCATCTCCGCCGATCCTGAGTACATAATCTGCTTTTCTGAAATTATCCTCCAGAAGATTCGCAACCTTAATAAGCGCCTGGTCGCCCACATCATGTCCGTAATTATCATTGATCGCTTTGAACACATCCACATCTACCAATAAAAAAGCCAGCTTTTTTACCGGATTGCGGAGACGCTCCTTCAATTGCTCGAATGACTGCCGGTTCAAAAGACCCGTCAGCGCATCCCGTTCCGCCTTCTGCCGGAGCATATTCTGCTGTTCCATAGTCATCTCATATACATTGTTATATGTGGCCGCAAGATATTTAAACTCATAAGCCCCTGTAATCTGCAGAAAATTATTATTCTTAATACAGTTCACATATAAACGGATCGGTCTCAGAATCAGGACCGCGATCATAATATAAGAGAAGATCACCAGCGCTACGATCAGGACCGTATAGATACTCTGGCAGATGAGCGCATTTCTCATCTCATTTTCGCTCTTCGCCTGCCCTTCTTCACAGATCGTGATCACCCTCTCTGTGACAACTGATATATTCTCTTCTATCAGCTTCTTCATATCCCTGTATTCCCCGCTGAACACTAATCCGACGGCAACGTCTGACTTCTCTTCATCTGCGAAGGACAGTTCTTCTTCTGTCAGCGGATAGTCCTTAACCTCCGGCGGAAACATACTTATATCGTCATCTGCAGATAACGCCGCAAGCTTCATGGCGTGCATCTCCATCTCCATAAGCTCATTGGATAATTCCAACGCTCTCCGGGATGCATCCAGAATCTCATCGTCCTTCCCGCCCATGTGTTTTTCAAGCGTTTCAAGCGCCGTATCTCTTCTCTTTGTCTCCTCTACCTCTGTAAAATATTCCTCTACATAGACAGAGTCTTTCGTGACGGCATAGAGACGTACCTGATCCGTCAGGTAATTCGACCCTAACAGTAAATTCTCCGCCTCCTCCTGTATATATATGTATTCCTCTGTCATGTCCGCCAGCTTTTTGTAATCGTGCATTACACGGACGATCCCTTCTCCGATCAGCACAGAGACTATGATCGTAACCGCAACCATCCATAAGCTAAGCGTCTGTATCCGCAGCCCCCGCAGAGTACCTGCATTTTCTTCTGATGTCTGTATACTCACCTTTCGTTACCTGGCCCTTTCATAATTATTTTCTGTATCTCAGTTTATCACAGCAAGGACCATTCTACAAGGCAAAGCCAACCAATATTCTTTTCGCTCCTTCTCTACCAAAACATTTCTTCGGCCCACCGCGCCGCCTTCTCTTCGTACGCTTCTTCTAATTCCGTCAGACGATCCTCTATCTCTTCCGGGTATTCGTCCGAATTGATATTCCCCATGAAAGCATTGATCAATTCATCGCTAAGATGAATCTTCCATGCGCCGCCCTCTCTATACGCCGTAACGTCAATCTCTTCTGTCCAGGTGTTCTCCGTCTCATCGATACAGCGGATCAGGTCGTCATCCCTGTAGTTGATCATATCTCCCACATTCCTGATAAGAGAAGCTGCTCCGATCTCTGTATCTTCGATCATATCCTCCACGATCCCTAATGCATAACGCCCCATCGCTTCCGACATATCTTTGTTGGCAAACGTCATCCTGATCCGGGCCTTATCGCCGTCTTCTTCTATCTCGCCGACTTTCCAGGTCAATTCTTCTACAACCTTCTCTGCAAACCTGTGGTTCTCCCTGTAGTGCCTGCCTTTAAAAAAATGCGTCTGCAATAATTCACTGAATACCTTGTACTCCTTCTCAACCGGAAATCCGATCATATTCAGGCAGGCTCCCTCGTAATTATCCGTACATTCATTAAAGGTCTTAAGATCCAGCCCCTTTATCGCCTCCATCGTCTGCTGCGCCGCCTCCCTTGGGGTATCTGCAGTCTTATTCTTCATCTTCCCGGCGCAGGCCGTAAGAAGAAGAAAAACTGTCAGAAGCACAGCAATTACCACTGTATTTACATGTGTATTCACATGCCTTTTAACCGCCATAGCTTTCCCTTCCGTGCTTCTGTTCCTGCCTGCTTCTGTTCCGTAGTCTCCCGTTCCGTCATATTTTACTGTCCTCATAAGTCCAAACCTCCGTTTTCTGCATATACTTAAAAACCGGATTCCCGAATCCCGTCTTCAAGTATATCTTATTCCTTCCATTCAGACATAGCAATCCGCCGTGCATGAACCGACGGTCAGACAGCATAAAAAGGCGCTAAACAGAACAGTTCGTCTGAGCTGCCGCGCTAAATGTGCAGCACTGCCGAGAAATAAAACCAGCCGTCCTGGCATTTCAGAATGCTTGTACCATGATTCTTCTCGATCACCGAATTAATATTGAGGAATCCTATCCCGTGTTCATCCTTTTCCCTCTTCGTTGTGAGGATTCTCTTTCCTTTTATCACAACCGGCTCTTTCACCGGATTACGCACGGAGACCGTCAGTTCCTCCTTTTCCAGCATCATCTTAAACTGTATGATCTTATTGCCGTCAAGCTTCTCGCAGGCCTCGACGGCATTGTCTAACAGATTCACAAGCAGGGCAACGATATCTTCCTTGCTCATCGTAAGCCCGGACAGATCATTTACCGACATCACCATCGTAATGCCTCTCTCTCTGGCGTATTGGTACTTCTGGTTCAGCACCGTATTGACCACCAGATGATTCGTGTCGACGCAGTCCTCGCCTTTTCGGATGCCGCTGTTCAATTCTTCGATGTAATCAAGGGCCTCCTCAACCTTCCCTGCCTTAAGCATTCCGTGTATACATCCCAATTGATTTTTGTAATCGTGCAGATACCTCCGGCAGCGCGTCTCGCTCTCTTGCGTATTCCGGTACATTTCCATCTGATTTTCTAGCTTCTCCTGCATAAGACGGGCCTTTTGCACCTGCTCCTCCTTCTCCAGGATATTTCCGATAGAATAAAAGGCAAGCACATTGATCACGCAATAACCAACAGCGGCCGCCAGTAGAGCGCCGCTGTCCGCACGGATCGAATCCGTATACCATATATACATTGACAACAGCGTTGTCACCAGAATACTAATCACCGGAAGCCATCCAAAACGGCTCCACCCGGTCCTGCCAAAGCTGTCCGACCAATCCCTGCATTTATAGTGGAAGATAAGCGTCAGGCATATGAGCAGAATATCGCACAGCCAGTCTAACAGACCGGGAATACTCGCATACGGCCGGGGCATCACATAGATCACCGACAGCGCCAGCAGATTCATTACCCAGTAAAGCGCGCACCAGAATACCGCAAGCAGTATGGTCTTTCCAAGGTTCCCCTTATAAAAAATCTGTATGACGATACCAAGCAGTATGACCACCCGGACAGGCTGAAGCAGATGCCCCGGCGCCTCTGTCACGGCAATCAGGAAAAAACCTGCCGCAAACGCCAAAGGCGGCAGACACTCGCTTCGCCCCCTGCGGGGTAAAACCGTCCCGAAAAAGATGCTGCATCCGATCCCTGTAAGCAGACTGCCCGCCAGACTTCTTACGATCATCTCCATCTACATTGCCCCCTTATACGCTACAAACTCTTCCTTCACCTTGCGAAACCGAAGTCTCGGCACCGGAAGTTCCTCTCCCGAGTCCAGGGTCACCAGATAATTACTGATCGTTCTGACATGTTTCATGTTTACAAGGAAACTTTTATGTGTCCTTAGAAACCCATATCCTGACAGCATCTCTTCAATCTTATCCAACTTCTCATAGATCTGGTAAGTCCCAATCTCTTTCTCCATATATAGAAACATACACTTATGTCCCTGACTCTCTATATAGATGATATTATCAGTATACAGTGTTCTCTCGCCCTCGACAAAAGGAAACGTAACCTGACGGATCTGCATCTTCTTCAAGACCGCATCCATGCATTCTGTCATCTGCATCTCAAGAGCATCCTTCATGATATATCGGACCGCCCCGACCTTATATCCTTCCAGCGCATAATTCAGGAATGCGGTCACCAGTACGATACAAGTCTCTGACTGAAACTTACGCATCTCCATCGCCGTCTGGATCCCGTCTATGTCCTCCATGTTGATGTCCAGGAAGACAATATCATATCCGACAAGGTTCTCCCTGTCTGCAAGGAATTCTTCCCCGGAAGAGAAGAGATCTACCGAGGCGTCCAGTCCACAAGTCTTAAGATACAGAAGAAGCTGAGTATGTATTTGCTCTCTATAGTATTTCTCATCATCACAGACTGCAATCTTAAGCATATCTAATCCTTCTCTATTCTCCCCTTCTCAAGGTTAGGGCTGATGAAATTCTCATATGCATACTCCCACAATTCTTCCGATCCATCCCCCGTACTTTGATTCCTCTTAAGTACCTGGCTTAACCGCACTCCGTGTTCGATCCAGCTCTTCCCCTCTGTCGCCGCATTCAGCATCAAGGGCTGAACATGATCCATGGCATGGGCGAATTTCGCCTCTGCCGTCTCCCTTGCTTCAAATTCATCCCACAGCGCACGGAACCTGCTGCCCTGATCCTTCGGCAGAAGGCCGAATATCCTGTCCGCCGCCGCCAGTTCCCTCGCCCTCTTGGTCTTATTGCCCTCTTCGTCATAGGCATAGGTATCGCCGGCATCGATCTCCACCAGATCGTGGATCAAGAGCATCGTCACCGTCTTCAATACATCGATCTCTTCATTAGAATATTCGCTCAAGAGGACCGTCATGATCGCCATATGCCATGCATGCTCTGCGTCATTCTCCTTTCTCCTGGCATCCGAAAGATACGTCTGCCGCCCGATAAACTTCTCCTTGTCAATCTCGCGTATAAAATCAAACTGTTTTTCTATTCTCTCCTTTTCAGCCATATCATCTACCTCCTATTTACAATGCCGTCCCCTTCTTCGGAACAAAAAATGCCGATATATCTACCCCTTCCAAAGCAAGCAGCCGTTTCTTTTTCTCAATCCCGCCTGCATACCCGGTAAGGCTCCCATTCGTCCCCACAACCCTGTGGCAGGGAATGACCAGGGATATGGAATTATGCCCTACCGCTCCGCCCACCGCCTGCGCAGACATCTTAGCAGTCCCATTCTGCTTCGCGATCTTATCAGCGATCTCACCATAGGTCATCGTCTGACCATATGGTATCGTAAGCAAGATGTCCCATACAGATTTACGGAAAGGGGTTGTAACCATCGACATCGGCGGCGTAAAATCAGGTTCTTTTCCGCCGAAATAAATATCGAGCCACTCTTTTACCCCATCAAATACAGGCAGCGGCTTTTCTTCGTAATCCTTTGACAATGTATCTCCAAAGTATTTCTGTCCGTCAAACCAAAGTCCCGTAATCTCTCTGCCATTGCTTGAAACCGTAATACCTCCAAGCGGCGAATCGTAATGATTCATATATATCATATCAGTGTCCTCACAATCCCAATTACCAGCAAATGCACCGGATAGAACCAATAGAAGAACCATTTCGAGAACTTTCTTCCCTTCTCCATCCGCCTGCCGTTATAGAAATACAGGATCACGATCCCCGACAATCCGACTCCAAGCATCCCAAACACCGCATACATCAGATTCATGGCGATCGAGATCCTCCCTATTCCTCCCAAGAATATCATTCCGCCGAACAATACCATCGCCGTAAGAAACGCGGTCCGCTTCTTCCTCTCGGAATCCTTCGCCCACACAAAGAGCACGGTAAATGCCGGCGCAAGCACGGACCAGTCGCAGAACACGCATATCATGAAGATCACTGTGAATCCCAGGACCCTCATCGTCCGCACCTTCTCCTGTTCCAGAATACAGATAAGCAGAAAACACAAGAATAACGTAAATATCATGTTGAATCCTGAAAACTCAATCCAGCTATCCCCGGCAAACGCCATACTATACGGAATCTGTGATACTCCCGCAAATACCAGCAGCCTGCGTGCATATTCCCTCCTGGAATGCGTATATCCATACCCCTCCACCAGAAAATAACACATGGTAACTGCCGTAAAATAACCGATATTCAGAAAGAATTCGTACAACAGCGTTCCCGGTGTCAGGAATACATTAGCAATATGGTTCAGCAGCATGGTAAGCATCGCAAAATACTTGATTACATCTCGGCTCAATATCTTCATAGCTGATTCCATCCCCATATCTCATACGCCGTGTACGGACGGTCAAACCGATAACCCAGGCTCTCAGCAAGCGCCTTTGACCACAGATTCTGCGCATCCCAGCTTGGATATAAGCCCCTCTTAAGACACTCCAATATCAGTTTCGCCCCGCAGACACGGGCAAGCCCTCTCCGCCGATGATCCGGTCTGGTATCAATCTCAATCTCAATTCCTCCCCGATAAGAGGAATAAGACGAAGCGCCCGATACCGGCTCCCCGTCTTCCACTGCAACAACACCTAATCCATATCTCCTGTACATCTCATAATCCGCATACTGCGATACCCAGTCCCGGCACCACTCCCGTTCCTTCGTTCCCTGATCCTCCCGGCACCAATGAAATATATCCTCATCAAGCATTCGAAGAGTATATTCAGCCGGAAGGGCCGAGACCATCTCCTCAAGCTTCCTCCTGCAAAATGTATCCGGCCCCTTGTGAAATGCATACCGGATAACCTTCTTTGCCTTATCCTTGTAACACCCTTCTATCATCTGTGCCCATCCTTCATCCCGGGGCACCATAATGACAAATTCCTGACTGCATCCTTCCGGCCGAAACCGGGTAAGCTCCTCGCTTGGGACTCCCGCCAGAAAACAGAAGTCCCCAAGCAAAGCCATCGCAGATGACGGATTGACCGCATGGTCTGTATAGATCTCACCCATCACACCCTGAAGGCAGGACCAGATCAGGGTTTCCTGCCATCCGGCAAATATCTCTTCTGCTGCCGCTGTACTCTCTGGTTTTCCCATCATCTTCTTCTCTCCTCCCTATCCAATGTTCTCGGCTATCACATGCGGACACTCTCCATCAGCGCAGCAAGTACGCAGATCTGTCCGGCTTGCTGTCCCGGCTGTTCTCCACCGCGCAGGATATCGCCTCATTATAAGTCGGATGCGCCCGCATCGCATACATGAGCTGCGAGGAAGTCAGGCCGTTGGCAATCGCCGTGGCAAGCTCCCCGATCATATCCGTCGCACGGGGACACATGAGCTGCGCTCCTAAGATTACATCACTGTCCGCCGCAAATAATATCTTAATAAATCCCTGTTCCTCTTTGGAAATGATAGACTGCCCGTTCACATCCATCACATATCTTCCGCAGCGAATCGGCACACCCTTCCTTTGCGCCTCTTCTTCCGTGATCCCCACAGACGCAATCTCCGGGTCTGTATACAGGCAGCTCGGCACGATAGAGATGGGGACAAACAGGCAGCTTGGCACCATCTCAACGATAACCGACGGCGGCACATCATTCATACGCTCTACCACATAAGTCGCCTGCGCGGAAGCCACATGCGCAAGCTGGATTCCTCCAACAACATCTCCTACCGCATAGATCCCCGGTATGTTCGTCGCAAAGAAATCGTCCACCACGATACGTCCGTTCTCCATCCTGATCGGCACATCCGGGTCAAACAGCCCTTCTGTATTCGCCGTCCTTCCCACAGATACCAGCACTGCATCCACTTCCGTCTCCCGGTTCTTCCCCTGGTACACGTAGCGGCACTTAAGTCCCTCTTCTTTCTTTGCAACCTCCTCCAGAATGCTTTCCTTATAGATCCGTATCCCACGCTTTGTTAAGATCTCTTCCAGCGTATCTGAGAATTCCTTATCCATATTCGGCAGAAGACGGTCTGATACCTCCACGATCGTCACCTTCCCGCCAAGAGCATTGAACACCGTAGCCAGCTCGATTCCTATCACACCGCCCCCAAGGATCAGGAGCCTTGGATATCTGCTCTCATTTGACAATAGCAATTCCTCGCTTGTCATCACTCCCGGAAGGTCCATCCCCGGGATATCGATCATCCGCGCTTTCGCCCCTGTCGCGATCAGGATATATTTCCCTGTGAAATACTCTGTCATTCCATCCTCCCGCGCAACTCTCACTCTTCTGTCATTCTGTACCGTCGCCGTCCCCCTGACGGAAATAATACCAAGCCCGGCAAATTCATGTTCAAGATCCTTTCTCATGGTTTCCGCGGACAGGCTCTTGTATTCATAGATCTTCTGCAGATCGAAGCCTACGTCCTTGGCATACAGTCCAAACTTCTCACAATCAACCATATCCCGGTACAGCGTTGCCGAATAGATCAGCGCCTTTGTCGGAATACATCCGCGGTTGACACAGGTGCCTCCTACATCCCCTTTATCAATAATTGCGACGGACATCCCCAATTTTGCCGCCTTCTTCGCTGCCACATAACCTCCCGGCCCGGCGCCGATAATAACCAGATCATACTGCTTCCCCATCCTATTGCCTCCTTACTCAATCTGCCAGTCCACCGGCGCGACTCCATGCCCCTCAAGAAATGCGTTGGTCTGACTGAACGGCCTGCTCCCGAAGAATCCCCTGTAAGCCGACAGCGGACTTGGATGAGGCGCCTTCAGTATCAGATGGTTCGGATTCGTCAGCATCTTCTCCTTGCGCTGCGCCGGCGCCCCCCACAGGATGAATACGATCGGCCGGTCCTGCCCGTTAAGCGCCCGGATCGCCGCATCAGTGAATTCCTCCCAGCCGATCCCGCGGTGGGAATTGGCCTGATGCGCCCGTACCGTAAGCACCGTATTGAGCATCAGCACACCCTGCTCGGCCCATTTCGTAAGGCATCCATGCTCCGGGATCCGGCATCCAAGATCATCATGCAGCTCTTGATAAATATTTACCAGAGACGGAGGCACCTCCACCCCCTTCTTCACGGAAAAGCACAGCCCGTGGGCCTGCCCGTGATTATGGTACGGGTCCTGGCCCAGTATCACGACCTTCACATTATGCAGAGGCGTCAGATGAAACGCATTAAAGATATCATCTGACGGCGGAAATATAAGCTTTGTCTTATATTCCTGGTTCACAGTTTCAAATAATTGCTTATAATATGGCTTACGGAATTCATCCTTCAACGCTTCCAGCCAGTCGTTATTAATCGCTGCCATCACTTATCCCCCTTCTATAGACGCACCGGTACATCTCTCCCGCGAAGATACTCCTTCACTTCCCTGATCTCCAGTTCCTTATAATGGAACAAAGACGCCGCCAGCGCAGCATCCGCCCTGCCGTCCGTAAGCGCTTCATGAAAATGCCGAAGCTCTCCCGCGCCTCCTGATGCGATAACCGGTATCGACACCGCGTCCGCAACCGCTCTGGTAAGTTCAAGGTCATAGCCCGCTTTGGTCCCGTCGCAATCCATACTGGTAAGAAGGATCTCTCCCGCGCCTGACTTCTCGACCCTCACCGCCCACTCAAGCGCGTCAATACCAACATCAATACGGCCGCCGTTCTTGTATATGTTCCATCCGCTTCCATCCGCCCTCTTCTTCGCGTCGATCGCCACCACTACACACTGACTGCCGAACTTATCCGCAGCGTCGCTGATCAGCTCCGGCGTATTGATCGCCGATGAATTAATCGATATCTTATCCGCTCCCTCTCTCAGAAGCGCCTTGAAATCATCAACCGTCCGGATACCGCCGCCCACCGTAAATGGGATAAACACCGTCTCTGCCACCTTGCGGACCATATCCACCACCGTTCCCCTCGCGTCAGAGGATGCCGTAATATCTAAGAATACCAGTTCATCCGCACCTGCCTTATCGTATGCCTGTCCAATCTCCACCGGATCACCCGCATCCTTAAGGTCCACGAAGTTCACACCCTTCACTACCCGTCCGCGGTTCACATCCAGACATGGAATAATTCTCTTCGTATGCATATTAACCCCCGTTCAATCACTCTATCGCCACAAAATTCTTAAGTATCTGAATCCCTGCATCACTGCTCTTCTCCGGATGGAACTGACAGGCGAATACATTGCCCTGTTCTACGGATGCATGGATCTGTGTGCCGTATTCCGTAACCGCCGTCACTATCTTCTCGTCCGCTGCTCTCAGATAATAAGAATGAACAAAATACACATAAGACTCTTCTGGAAGATTCTCAAATAATCTCCCGTTATTCCTGAACTCCAGTGAATTCCATCCCATATGCGGTATCTTAAGTCCCGGCGTCTCCGGTATACGTAAGATCTCACCCTTCAATATTCCAAGCCCTTCCACTCCCGGGGACTCCTCGCTACGTTCGAATAAGAGCTGCAAACCCAGGCAGATTCCAAGAAACGGCGTTCCCTGCTCCACCACCTCATGGATTACCTCATAGAGTCCATACTGTCTGATCTTCCCCATCGCATCTCCGAATGCGCCGACACCTGGAAGTATGACCTTATCCGCATTCAGGACCTCTCTCCTGTCTCTAGTAATGGTTACTTCCTGCCCCAATAACTGCACGGCCTTCTCTACGCTCTTGATATTACCGGCATCATAGTCAAGTATTGCTATCACCCTTCGTACCCGTCCTTCCTTCGTATTTACTGAATCTATTGTACATCAAGTTCAAACCAGAATTCAACACCATTGTCATAATTATTTACCCCATACTTCTGATGAAAAGACTCCATGATCGCCTTCACGATCGACAGACCGATCCCGTTGCCTCCGTACTCTCTTGTATGGGCCTTGTCTGCCTTATAGAATTTCTCCCATATATGCCTGATATCCGAATCGGCAATCGGCGTCCCCGTATTGAATACAGTCACCCTGGCCTTGCCTTCTTCTGTTCGTATCTTCACTTCCACCACCTTCTCCTGCTTCGCGTGATGGAACGCATTACTTACATAATTCCGGACGACCTGCTCTGCCTTGAACTCGTCCGCCCACACATAGACCGGCTCTTCCTGCCGGAAGATCACGGATATCCCTTCCTGCTGCGCTAAGATCTCCATGCTCTTAAGGACTCCCTTCACCAGCTCCGTAAGATCAAACCGCTCGAATACGATGTCCTCGTCTCCGAATTCCAACTGGTTCAGGGCCAGAAGATTCTTCACCATCTGGTTCATCTTCACAGCCTCATCCATAATGACATCACAGTAGAATTCCCGGCTCTGCTCATCCTCATTGACTCCTTCCTTAAGCCCTTCCGCATACCCCTGGATCAGCGCGATCGGGGTCTTCAGTTCATGCGATACATTGCCAAGGAAATCATTCCGCATCTCTTCAAGCTTCTCTTTCTGTTCAATGTCCTTAAGCAGCCTGTTATTGGCGCTCTTCAGCTCTGATATGGTGCTCTCAAGCTTCTCCGACATCCGGTTAAAATTCGCCCCAAGCTCCCCGATCTCATTGCTGCCCCCGCTGGTATATTTGGCATCAAAGTCCAGATCTGCCATCTTCTCCGATAATTCGGCCAGCTCAAGGATCGGATCTGTCAGTCTCCTGGAGAAATACCAGACAGAAATCACCGACAGCAGAAGCAGTACGCTCCCAATCAACAGAAGGAAACGGTTAGAGATCGCCGCGCTCTCCTTGATACTCTCAAGCGGGCTTCTGATCAGGAACTGACTTCCATCCCCGAACTTCCCCCACATCTCGATATAATCCGTCTGATTCCATGGACTCCAGGATTGTGTGATCTGATACTTATCCGTACTCTCAAGAACCCTGCTGTTCTTCTGTGCCTGATTCAGAAGATACCCCAAGAGCTGGTTCTTAAGCTGCTCCTTATCATGCACATTCGTATAGAACCTGCCGGAATGATCCTCTACAAGAAACGATATGTTATTCTTCTCCGCCAGATAAGCCAGTTCCCCCGACGCATTTCCGCTTTTCAGCGCACCATTGGACACAGCTTGATCGAGCGCCTCGTACATCTCGATGAACTGTGTCTTCTTATCGTCGATATAATACGGCTCCAGGAATCGAATATTGATAATGAAAAGAGCCGCCACAAGACAGATCATCAGACCGAGAAAAACAACCATCATCTGACGCTTGATTGAATGTTTCATAATTATTCCACCTCGAACTTATATCCCATGCCCCAGATCGTCTTGATATAGTTCCCCTTGTCTCCGAGCTTATTCCGAAGCTTCTTCACATGGGTGTCGATCGTTCTTGCATCACCGAAATAGTCATAATTCCACACATTGTTCAAAATCTTCTCCCTGGACAACGCAATTCCCTGATTCTCGATAAAATAAGTTAAAAGCTCAAATTCCTTGTAACTTAGTTCTGTCTCTGCGCCGTCTATCTTCACCTGATGCGCCGACTTATCAACACTGATCCCGCCTGCGTTAAGCGTCTGCTCCGCGTCTAACGCATGCGCTCTTCTAAGAATCGCCTCTGCCCTGGCGACAAGAATCTTAGGACTGAACGGCTTAGAGATATACTCGTCCACTCCCAGTTCGAATCCCTGCAGCTCGTCCCTCTCCTCAGAGCGCGCCGTCAGCATGATGATTGGGACCTTCGAAGACTGTCGCACCTCGCGGCATACCTGCCATCCGTCCATATTCGGCATCATCACATCCAGGATCAGAAGCGCGATCTCTTTGTCCTCATAGAATCTCTCCATGGCTTCCAATCCATCTGCCGCTTCTATGACCCGGTATCCCTCCCTCTCCAGGAAATCCTTCAAAAGCTTGCGCATCCTGCTCTCATCATCTACTACTAATATCTTGATCCTATCCATATATTTAAGCCTCCCTGTCTCCGTTATGAAATCTAAATAGCATTTTAGTCAGTATAACAGAAAATCATGTTAAATGTGTGAAAAAATTACAGAATTTTGTCCCTTGTCCTCCCGTCGATTGGATGCTATAATATTCCAGTAATTGTATTGTATCTCACTAGAGTGAGAATGATAACAAGGAGGAATTGAATAATGAAGAAACAAAGACATGACACTCGTTGGATGGTCAGTGTTGCACTTATGGCGGCAATCGTCATCGTGCTGGCGAATACGCCGCTCGGTATGATCCAGCTTCCAATCATTAAGGCGACAACTGTTCACATTCCCGTGATCATCGGTGCAGTCCTTCTGGGACCTTCGGCCGGAGCGATTCTCGGCACGGTATTTGGTATCTGCTCACTGATCAGCAATACCATGGCGCCAACCCTACTATCCTTCGCCTTCTCCCCTTTCATGAGTACATCGGGGATTCCGGGAGCGCTCAAGGCCATATGGGTTTCTGTCGGCTGCAGGATCCTGATCGGGGTGGCGGCCGGATGGCTGTGGATCCTTTTCGCCAGATTGAAGGTGAATCAGATCATCGCCCTTCCAATCGTTGGGTTCGTCGGCTCCATGGTCAACACCATCACAGTCATGGGAAGTATCTACCTGCTCTTTGCGCAGCAGTATGCCGAAGCCAAAGAAGTGGCTGTGACCGCCGTATGGGGGCTGGTAATGGGAACCGTGACCGCATCCGGTATCCCGGAAGCAATTGCCGCGGCGATATTGGTGCTGGCGCTTGGAAAGGTCCTGATCAGTGTATTTAAGAAATCAAACATTGGAATGGTAAGTATGACTCAGACGGCAAAATAGACTGTGTATTTCAAAAAAATATCAAGTGCCAAATAAATAATGCAATTTGGCACTTGACAAATATAGACATTATGTGGTATAAATATCTAGTGTGATTGAGACACATAGGGGATTGGTCAAGTGGTATGATAGGGGTCTCCAAAACCTTTGGCGGGGGTTCGATTCCCTCATCCCCTGTTCTATAACGTACACAAGGATGCTCGGAAGCTTCGATTTCAGAAGGCTTGCGGGTATTTTTATTTTTACAGATTTCAGACTTTACACTGCTATTACCGATTGATATAATGAAATCAGCAAAGCAAATGATACATTCCTACAGAAAGCAGGTGGAATATGACTGAAAAAGAAATGCTTAAATTATCCGTAGAAGAATTCTCAAGATTACAAAGTTATATGCTTTTAGCAGACAAAAAGTCGGACATCTATAAGGCCATGAAGATACGGTACATCGAATTGAAGGTTATACTTACTTCTTCCGGTATTAATCTCTCGGAACTCGACCGCATCAAAGAATAATCAGACAGCACATAATTTAGGACGTAGTAAAATTATCCTTTACTACGTCCCCTCTTTTATCCGCAGTGATGTTCTCCGCCGCATCCATGGCTGCCGCATCCGCCGCCATGATGATTCTCTCCATGATGACCGCACTGTACATCAGGATTGTAGACAAGATTCCCTGCAAGCAGCGCTTCCACAGCCGCGTCTGCGCTTCCGGACGCACCGCCGTACAGCTTAATGCCCGCCTCTGCCAGCGCAATCTGTGCTCCGGCGCCGATCCCTCCGCAGATCAGCGTGTCTACCTTCCATTCCTTCAACACGCCGGCTAACGCTCCATGGCCGCTGCCATTCGTATCCTCAACCCGGGAAGCTGCAATCCTGCCGTCTTCGATGTCATAGATCTTGAATGCCTCCGTATGGCCAAAATGCTGGAAAATATTACCGTTTTCATAAGTAACTGCAATCTTCATCATCATTTCCCCTTTCTTCTTATACTACAAAGTATACATTATTTATCTCATCTGTCAAATCGTCTCCGTATGTGAACTCTTTCCAGCGCTCTTTCCGATATGATAATCTGTCTTCAGCATGTGCATGATGCTTCTGGACGCCACATCCACAATGATAAAGCCAAATGCGATCGCAAGACAGGTCGCAAAGAGAACGATCATTTCCCCAAAAGCCAGCTCAACATCCTTGCTCACACACCCATACATCATATAGTACAGATTCGGTCCCGGAATCAACGGAAATACCGAGGCCGTGAGGAAGATCGTAGACGGCGCCCTGTTGATCCTTGACATGATAAATGCATAGAACGCCACGAACACAGCCGCAACCAGCGTTGCCAGGAAATTACTCGGACGCGCTGCATAGACCACGATGTAGATTCCCCAGGTAAAGAACGCGCCGATCCCCGAATATAAAACCTGTCTTCCGCGTATCTTAAACCACAGCGCAAATCCGATACAAGCGACCGTACAGGATATTAACTGAATCGGTATATTGTGGTTCAGGATAAACCCATCAGAAGCCGCACCGTCAAGAATCATGATGGCAAGCGCGATCCCAAAGGCGATTCCCGCCGCGCCAAGCATAGAATTCATAATGTGCAGCGCGCCGGATATGAAATCTCTCTGCAGCACATCCCTGATCCCGTTCGTGACTCCAAGTCCGCTGATCAGCAGCATAACGATCCCTATCATCACCCGGTCCGGATGACTCCCGATCCCCAGACGTACCGCCGACAGGATGATCATTTCCGACAGAAACGAAAGAATCATATTATAAACCAGCAGGTTGCTCTCTCTCTTCCCAAGCCATTCTCCGACAACAACGATCATCAGCGATACCAGCACCGCAATGACCGCATCCATAAGATTACATCCGAAAAATACTGCAAACCCGGTTCCTCCCATGACTCCCGCGAAATATTTCACTGCCGGGTGCTGCCCTTCCCGGTTCATCACCTTCTGATATTCCTCATGGAACTTCTTCTCATCCGGCTTATTGGCGCACACATATCTGGATAGATTGTTCAGATAATCCAGACGGTCGAAATCAATGTCTGTCGACTCTATATGACGGATCTGTGTAATGATCTCTCCCTCCGGCGTCTCCACCGTGATCTGGAGATTGCTCGGAATCGCATATACGTCATATCTTACAAATCCATAACTCCTGCACATTCTGTACAGACTGTCCTCCAGCCTGAAATTCTCGGCGCCGCTCTGCAGCATCGCCTCTCCCACGTCTAAAATCGACTGCACAATTCTATTGTAATCCATATTCGCAACACCCTCCCAGAATTGACCTTTAACCACTCAATTTTACAAACGGTATTACTTTATCACAATTTTTTTCAATATACAAGTGTAAATGACATCCTGTTTTGATAACTATCCTTATATTTTAAAATACCCACATTACTTTTTCTAATATTACTGGTAATCCATCACATACAATTCGTGCAGCGCACGTGTCGCGCAGATATACCGGAACTGTGTGAAGAACGGATTCCCCCTATCCCCGCCCATCACAAATACCTGATCGAATTCCAGCCCTTTTGCCATATAGAATGTTGTGACCGTAACTCCCTTTCGGAAATTACTGCTGTCCCGGTCAATATAAGACACATCATTCCTGACTGCCTTAACAGCATCATAGACTCTGCGCGCCTCCCGCTCCGTCAGCGTCAGTACCGCAGCCGTCTCATATCCGCCTTCGCCAAGCGCTATCTTATGGAGTACATACTCTACCGCATCCTCACAGGCTGTACACTTGATCTCTTCCACATTCTTCCCATGCCGCTTCATATATTCGATCCCGGTTATTCCCGCAATCTGGCCGGCATATTCCGTGATCTCACTGGTATTCCGATAACTCCTGTTCAGCTCGATCTTACGCGCCTTCCTGCCTAGAAGCTTAGGCAGAAATGTCATAACGTCCTGTACCTTGGCATCTATCGTCTGCGCCCGGTCTCCAAGAATGGTCATATTACAGGAAAACATTTTCTCTAGAATTACATACTGCAGATAAGAATAATCCTGCATCTCATCGATGACCAGATGACGGATATTCCTGTGCCCCGTCACGGTGAACAGACGGTATCTCAGGTAAAGGAGCGGATAGACATCCTCATAAGCCAACATGCGCTCCTCACGGGGCAGACCAGGCAGCCTGTGCCATCCATACTCTTCCAGAAGCCAGTTATAGATCTCATACAGATCTCTGGTCACATACATGCTGTAGAACTGCTCCCTGACACTCTCCATATCCTCATCCGGAAGCTCACAGCCATGCAGCGTCTCATACTCATCTACAAAATATTCCATCACCGCATCCATTCGGGAAAGAAGCGGTATATTCTGATATTGAAAATAAAACATCCGGAGGACCTCTTCCGCCCTCTTAACCATACCTTTATACTGAATATCCTTAAAATCTACCAACCGATCCTCAAGCTCTACCAGAAAGCCCTCCACTGCCGATACATAATCCCCGGACTGCTTCCATCTGTATCTGGCTTCTTCCCCTCTTGCCGTTTCCTTTTCCGTACCGGCCGCGATCTGTCTCTCAATCTGATCCCACCGGTCCTCACAATCCGCGGCAGTCTCTCTAAGCTCCCTGTATGCGAAGAGATCAAAGCTCATCTCCTGTATATTCTCTTCTCCAAGCTCCGGCAGAATATGTGAAATGTAATCCGAAAACACACTGTTCGGAGACAGGATCAGGATATTCGATGATTTCAGATGCCCTCTGTCATGATACAGGAGATATGCGATCCGGTGCAGCGCTATAGAGGTCTTTCCACTGCCGGCAGCCCCCTGGATAATCAGGATCTTGTCCTTCGTATTGCGGATGATCGCATTCTGCTCCTTTTGAATGGTCCGGACGATATTCTTAAGCTGGATGTCTCCGTTGACGCTTAACTCCTGCTTCAGGATCTCATCATCAATCTTGATATCGCTCTCGAATTCATAGATCATCTTACCATTACGGATCTTATACTGCCATTTGGACAGAATCTCCCCTTCCATCAGCCCTCCCGGGGCCTCGTAGGAAGCCAGTCCCTTATCATAATCATAGAACAGGCCGCTGACCGGGGCGCGCCAGTCATAGATCAACGGCATGCTCCCTCTCTCCCTCGCAAAATTCCCAATTCCGATATAGAAGCTCTCTGCTTCCTCATCACCGTCATATACAAAATCCACACTTCCAAAGAAAGGCGAATCCAACATCTTCTTCCATCTATGACGCTGCTTCTGATGCTCCTGGCTTGCGTTGACCTGCGTAAGAAGAGCCTGCTGGTTATCAAAATCCTCATATCCATACTGGTCCATCTCGGCATAGTTCTCCCAGTAATACTCATTCATCTCCGAGATATCCTTCTGTACCTCCTGGATCGTCTCGTCAAGCTCCCGGATTCTTTGCTCTAACTGACCTGTCACATATTCCAAAAATTCTGTTCCTCTGCTCATGCTGCCTTTCCCTATTCCTTAATTCTTAATCACACCAATCTTCTGAAAAACCGGGTACAGGTAACTGGCTCCGAAGGTTCCTAATTTCTTCGGACCCGTTACTACCCCTCCAAGCTCTAACGCCTTATAGAACGCCGTCATGACGCTTGCCCTCGTGATAGACTTATCCTTCCTTGTCACGAACATCTCATTCCCCTTGATAATATAGAAGAATTCCAGATTCTTCGCCGTGTAGAAAGGATAGCCCTGGAACTTTATAATCGCATTCCACAACATGTCTCCAGACTCATCCACATCTCCCATTACCTTACCCAGACAGTCGACCGCATGTTTTTGTTCCGGCGTCATGCCGGTTCCACACTCAATATTATGCTCTATCATCGCTATTTAACTCCATACCTTACAAAACCTTTTTAACTATTCTATAATTCTCTTATAGAATGTGCAAGATAAATCTAAGATATAAGAGGAATAGTTTCCAAATCAAAAAAGGAGACGGCCTCTTCTATCTCAAAGCCATCTCCTTTATCTTATGTCTTTTTAGTATCTCTACTCTGCCTTAAGCGCAACAACCTCGATCTCAACCAACGCACCCTGCGGAAGCGCAGCTACCTGGAACGCAGATCTTGCCGGATAATTCCCTTCGCTGAAGAAACCTTTATACACCTCGTTCATCTTGCCAAAATTCGCGATATCGCTCAGAAGAACCGTCGTCTTTACCACATTGTCCATGGTACATCCTGCAGACTCCAAGATAGACTTCACGTTCTCTAAGGACTGCTTGGTCTGTCCCTCGATATCTTCTGCCACGATTTTCCCCTCTGCCGGACAGATCGGAAGCTGTCCGGATAAGAACATCAGGTTTCCTGTGTTGATCCCCTGTGAATATGGTCCGATTGCTGCAGGTGCCTTGTCTGTGTTTAAAATTGTTTTCATTATAGTTTTTCCTTCTTTCTTTATTGATATTTGGTTATTTTATTATTGTAATAATAATTTATCACTTTTTAGAAAATATGTCAAGTTATAGTGCTTTATATATAAAATTTTGTATTGAATTTTCTCAGATACCGTGAGATAATAAAATTGACTAGAGAAACTTTCAAATATAGCTACAATTGAAATGGAGTAATGTTATGAGATCTAACAACCTTCAACAATACGTTACTATTGTTGAATTTCTTGGAAAGACTCTCGGCCCGGATTATGAGGTTGTCCTGCAGGACCTGAACCCGGAGCATCAAGCTATTGTCGCAATCGCCAACGGTCACATCAGCGGACGCCAAGTTGGAAGCCCCCTAACTGATGCCTCACTTCAAATGCTTACATCCAAGGCCTATGAGTCAAATGATTTTTTATGCAACTACAGGGGAATTGCTGTAAACGGACATGTTCTGCGTTCTTCTACTATGTTTATTAAGGATGATAAGGGAACTCCTATCGGTTTCTTATGTATCAATTTTGATGACAGCCGCTTTCAGGAACTGAATGGAAAGATGCTTGATATAGTACATCCCGGCTCTTTCCTGACACGCGGTCCGGCTGAACATGATACGATTCAGGAATCACCTGCCGTAATGCCTGCCTCTCCCGATGTGATCACGGAGAATTTCTCCATGGATATCTCGTCACTGATGCAGAAGATCTTCGATGACGCCACCGCATCGCTGACAACGCCGATCGACCGGCTGAACCAGCACGAGCGTAAGGATATCATTGAGCAGCTCCAGGAGCAGGGATTATTCCAATTGAAGGGTGCGATTTCTTTCGTTGCAAAGAAGTTCTCCTGTTCCACCGCAACCATATACCGCTATCTGAGCGAGATCAGCGACTAAGCTATAATAACCACCAGCCTGGTGCTCCGGACTGATGGTTATTCTAATAAGTTTTACTGATCGATAGAATCTTTCCAAATATCTGTCATTTGTCTTTTAATCCTGATAGGCATAGATATTATACCTTTTATAGTATTGTATTCTATCCTCTAAAATTTTAATTTCTCCTGTGCAGTCCAAAATATCTATTCCCTGCTCTCTAAAAATATCATCAACACTAATCTCAACAGATTTGTTCTCTTTTTTTCTCATCTCATAAATCAGTTTATCACGAGTAACATAAGTAGAATTTCTGTCATTATTATACTTTGTATCCCCTTTTACTCCAGCTACACCTAAATCCAGAGACTTAAAATCATATAGAATATGAATCATCTCATCTGAACTAACATCATACAAATCTGCAACAATCATATCTATGTATAATCTGATTTTCTCAATTGAATAATCCCTATAGACATTCATGTAATCAATAACGCTTTGATTAGTAACAAGACTTTCAAAAGAAAACTGATTTATTCTAGCTAAAGCAACTGCCGCCAAAGCTGCAATTTTATTAAAACGATCGTCGCTAGAAGTAATCCTTGGGAATGGTACGGTCATCCAATGATAATAATTTAAAGTAATGCTTATTTTTTTTCGAATAATCCAGTCTATTATGAAACTATTCGCTACACCGACCCAGAATAAATGCAAATCCAAAACATCATCATCAAACGAAACTACCGGGACCTTATTTCCGCAAACAGCATCAGGGCCAATCATTGAAGCTAAAACAGTTCTAACATTCTTCTGTCCAGTTATTTCACAATACGCTGCACGGTACCTTTTTTTTATCGAAGTGCAATCATCTTCACTGATATAGTACTGGGGTTTAATATCTCCGTCATAAGAAGTATTGCTTTCCCACACAGCGGTTCTCCCCGTTCCCTTAACATACTTTTTCTTTGAGGAATTAAACTGATGAACCATCCTTCCTTCATATAATGGCAAGTAATGATCCGCATTCTTCAATTCAGTAGAACGATGGAATTTATTACTATCCATTGTCATATCAAATTCTCTGCAAAAAGAGATATTCCATAATCTTTTTTCCTTTTTACCTAATGGTGGATATTTCAAAAATAGTTTTTCCAGAATGACTCTCTCATTTGCGGTTTTACACTCCGGAACCGCCCAAGAGTCTTTGCTGCACAATTCTAAAAATTTCCTACTATATGATATGCTCTCAACTTTTGATATTTTTGAATAATCAAGTTTATAAACATCAATCATATCAAAATATGCTCGCTTAATCTTCCCTGGCTTCTTATTATATCTATATATCAGCACAATAAACTTAAACGAAGGGTGAATCGCAAAAATATGCTTTTTATTTTCAAAATTAAATAGATATTCAATAGTTCCATTCTCTAGCAAATAGTGTCGCAGCCCTGTAGCGCCTTCTGACAAATAAAATGAAGCCGGAATGATATAAGCTAATGTTCCATTTTGTTTTATCAACTTTACACTTAGCTCAAGGAAATACTTATATAAATCTGAATCTCCTCCAGTTTTTGATCCGTCTACAACATATTGTTGATGTTCAAAATTTAAGGACTTTTTCAACTTTCTTGAATACCCCTTAATATAAGATTGATACGCTTCCCACTCCTGAAACTTCTTTTCATCACCTTTTATTCTTTTTTTGAGTACATCACCCTGGAACTCCTCAGTAAGACCACTATTAATTAAATAGAATTCCCGAACGTTGCACTTAATTTTCCCCCATGGTGGATTTCCTATTACACAGTCAAATCCTCCATTTTCAAAAATATCAGGAAAAATATTGTTCCATGAGCTCTTCTTTCCATATAAAGGTGTCAGCAGACTATCACAAGCAACAAAATGCTTACTCAAAGAGATAATCTCCTTCTTTGAAAGACAATATTTGATGCGGATTGACAACTTAAAAATATCTACTACAACCGGATTCTTATCAATGCCATACACATTTTCAATTACAAAGTCTCTAAATTGCAGATCACTTGAATTTTCTCGAATAATATCCAGCAAACCAAATATGAAAGCTCCAGCCCCCATTGCGGGATCAATGTATTTCCTATTTAAAATCTCCTTTTTACTGATACCCCTTAACATCAGTTTTAATGTATTATGTACTAATACAGGGTCAGTAAAATACATTCCAGCATCACTTCTTTTTATACTTTCTTTTACATCATCGGCACCATATTCAAGATTGATTAATGACTCAAACAATTCACCAATATCGTCAATACAATATAAATGTGTATCTATTAATCCGCAAACAAATACATAAATACACTTATACAACTCATCATTGCAGTGTTCCTTATCCTCAAACAAAGAAGAAACCAATATCTTCTTGTTTTCCTTTACAAATTTCAAACGTTTTTTTGTCACATCACCACTATAATTTATAACACCATAACTTTCAGCATAATGAATCAGAGAAGTTTCAAAAAAGAATAATATTACTTCCTCAAATGATGTTCTATCTTCATGCTCTTTGTATATTTGCAGCAAAAAATCTACCACTTTATTATGTAATGCTTTGATATCATGCATCACTATTCCCCATCCTTAATATATATAATCGCTCAATGACATCTTTTCTTTGATTATCAGAGTTATTACTCTTGTATCTCTTATATTTCATTTCTTCAACGACAACTTCACCTTTTGCTGAAAGTACTGTCATAATCTCCTCATGCTTAATTTGACCTTCATCATTATAGCTTAAAAGAAAATATTTGCATCTAGCATGCTCAACCATATACCTTAATGCACCAGGGGCTTTACGTTTATAGCAAAACGCAGATGTTTTTTCTTTCCAATTTCTCATCCCAGTACTGCCAACAAGTTTAGGGTGATCATTCATAACAATAGTCTCAAGTATATGATAATACGCACTATATTGTCTTTTTGTATATGGTGGATCTGCATAGATTATGTCAAAATCATACTCTGCAATAATATCCTTGACATTATCATTCATGATTGCATATCTTGCGCCCGGTTTTCCTGCAACAAAATCTCTTTTTACCATTTCAATAGGTTTAAGAGCTTTCTTCTTCCAATACTTCATGTAACAGCCATATGTACCTGCAATATTACTAACAGCCGCTGTAGCATCAACAAGATCTGCTAATAACAAAGCCGACTCAGATTCAGCTAAAAAACAAGTCCATCCTTCAATTTTTTCTCTAATAGCATCGATTTTTTTTGCATTTTCTACAGAAAAATACATTCGTTCTGTATCACAGTTTTTTATTGATAAAGGTGAATAATTCATAGTAATAAAACCTTCTACGCCATTTAAACTATTCAAATAACATAGTACCGCTGAATAAGGGTCATCTGTTTCTGAAATAATACCATTCTCAACTAATCCTGAAAAAGATGGCGCCTCATCATTTAACAATATTGCCGCCGTCATATTTGCAGATACAACCAAAAAATCATTTGCAGTCACTGAATACCCTTTCTTTTTCAATGCGGCAGAAACACTTCCGGTCCCACAAAATGCATCAAAACAAGAGTGACAACTGTCACTAGTATGTTTAACCAAATTCTCCATTATAAAGTTTTCTAAATTTCTCTTATTTCCCAAATATTCAATACCCATTTAATCAAACCATTTTCAAATCTAAATACGCTAACAAACGACTTTTTAACCTTTCAATATTTGATGGCGTAGATAAGTCACTCATATCTACCGTAATGCTAAATAATTCGTATCTCTTCGAATTATCAAATATTTCCCATGAATGTTCAACAATTGGCTCATTGCTTTCACATGGGCTAATTAGAATTCCTTTATCACAATTATGTGCAACCAAAGAACAAAACAGCTGATAAATATCGCTATTTACTGGCTTTTTCTTTCTTTCATCACTATATATATTCTTGTATTTTGCATCTATCAACAACCGCGGATTGCCATTCTTAAATATTTTATTATCTGGAACAGTATAATAAGATGAAGTATCAGCCGATGTTCCTTTAGCAAATAACTTACTGCTCTGAGCTTCAGATTTCAATGTATATGCTGATGCTTTCAGTTCTTGCAGAATCTTTTCTACAAACTTCTCATATACTACCTCCGTATTAACTACATATCCTATTCCCGATCCATTCTTTGATGTATGCACATAGGAATATCCCAAAGCCAGGTTATTTGCTATGTCTACAGCTTCCTGATATATCGAATATTGTGGAGGAAGTTTTGTTTCCACAGGAATCCGATATTTCTTAGATACATTTGGCATCAATTCAAATAAAGAACGCAATTTTACCTTTATCTGCGCATTCCGTGTTTTTGCACAGAGGGAATTTAAGCACCAATCAAGCAAATAATTAAATTCGTTATCCGTATCAAAGGAATCACATTCATAGTACAAAACACCCGGATGTATTATAACGTTCTGCAATTGTTTATTTAACAGCATCCTGCCTTTTAAATATCTAGAGTTATCCTCGATCATACAATACATATGTATCCTATCACTACTCAAAGCCATACTCATAGCATCATAAAACATCAATGATACATGATCATAAAACGAAAAATAAGCATTAATAACATGAGACGATTTTTGCGAAAACAGTCTGCTGCTTTTTGACCAATAAATCATATTAAATAAACTTTCGCGCCATGTAGTAGATTCCTTTAGAAATTTAGGCATCACTTCTATTTCAATCTTCTTTAACGAAATAACACCAGCAATACCTAAGAATTTCACTTTTCGCTTATTCGCACGTCTATAAATTTGAATTGGCTGCATTCTCAGGCCTAATAATCTTTTCAATCCATCGGATTTATCCTCTATCTCCTCAACAAGCGAATCACCAGCATTTAGAAAAAGGTCATTGAAATTATATTCCACTAATTCTTTTACTAACACTTGTTCCATCTAATTTACCTGCTCACATATTCTTTCCATCCACCTAACTAATTCGATTTCAGACAATTCACTAACCACAAACGACAGCATACCGCCCAAATTTATTTCATCATCAGACGGCTCGATAATCTCATAAGGACTTACTTCCCCAGCTTCCGCTCCAATGACATAAAACAATTGTTCTTCACGATTTCTAAAAATCTCCTCAAGTTGAGGCAAAATCTGATCATATAGTGAAGCCGAAAAACTATTCATTAACTGCGTAGAATCATGGATTTGAGATAGTTTCCACACATATGAATATCCTAAAGTGTAATCTTTTCCCAAGAAAATTTGTATTTTTTTATTAATATATTCCATAAAATCTCGTATCAGAATTCTCAACATTTTAGGATCATGTGACGAGATATCAGATGAATTATTTTCGGAATACTTTTTTCCTCTAATATCGAAATGTGAATCTAATACACTGATTTCCGGATAAATATCCACCCTAAAAAATCTCCTCCTAAGCGCACTATCAAGAGGATAAATTGATTTATCAATCGAATTCATACTCGAGATAGTAAAGACATTCTGTGGCATCAAAAATGGATTTTCTACAGAAAAATTACCTTCAGAAGTTGTAAAATCTAGTTTTTCTCCATTTTTCAGATATGGTAATTGAATCTCCACAGTTCCACTTTGAGAATTAGCATCAGCATCTAACCTTTTATCCGGTTCAATTACGGTAATAAATTCGCCAAACACCTTCGAAACATTAGCTCTATTCATCTCATCAATTATGAGTAAAGCTCTATTTCCCTTTACACGTGCAAATTCTGTTAATTCGAGCAATTTTCCCGGTGTAGGTCTAATATCAATCAGTTTTTTTGATGCACTGTTAGTTGACATCCCAATAACAAACTCTTCATAAGAATAGCTTTGATGAAAAGTTGTCCATGATGATTTTGAGTTTGCATCTGTTCCTGCTTCTGACAAATAATCAAACTCAACCATTTCATCAAACATCATTCTTGTAACACCACCATTATTAAAGATTTGAACAACTTCCTGCATTAAAGTCGTTTTACCTGTTCCTGGAGGCCCATACATTAATAAATTAGTGTGATCAATCAAATCTTTATAAATCTTTTCGGACTGTTCTGAAACGTGAAGTCCAGGAGAAAATATTCCACAATCCGGCGAAGCTGACACCGCATTTTGAAATTCAATCGGAGTATTGTCCAATTCCGCTGCTTGGAGTACTCTTGCATAAAAATAATCATCTGTAGTTCTAACAAGAATAACGTAACTGCCTGTATCAACTGCCGCCGGCATACGAGCAGGATCTATCCACATTGGATAAGCTGTCCCAGGTCTCTGAGAACTAATAATCCAATCCTTTCTTGCCGAATTTGGTCCCATATATTTCAGCGGCAATTTTTGAGTTGATACTGTATTTCCTCTAAAACTATATCCTTCAACCTGAAGAGAAATGTCATATCCACCATTTGCATTAGGATTATTAGTTTCTAACCCGCCAAAAAGAGTATGCAAGTCCTTCGATGCACCAAGTCTAATATCATACTGTCCTTTCGACACTCCTGTCAGCGTGTCAAATGTTGCTTGGTTATAATTTCTCCACATAATAGAGAATACTTTTTTCATTTATGTCTCTCCCATCAACTTTGATTTGATTAATTCATCTAATTTTTCCACTTGCTGCCTTCTAAGACCGAGTATTGTCTTTACTTTGTCTAGACACAATCATTCAGGGAATTAATGTTTCAAGTTAGTTTAGTCAAGTGCTGATTGGTCATTGTAATCACCACGATTCTTAAGATACTGATAAAAGGTTTCGATACCCCAACGTTTTTTATATCCGGAAAATATTTCTTCGGGAGTCATTTCACTATTACTTTGAAGGACATATACACCGAAATACTCCCCTGAAAATTTTATCAGGTCAGTGAGATCCTCGATTGTCGATTTGTCATTGCAGGCGCCGCGATACATTCTTGCAAACAACGGAAGTCCTGTATTGACATCATAACCCATAAGGAGATTAACCTGATCTTCTTTTAGGAGATGAAATTTATATTCTGATTCTCCCAAGAATCTATTTTCCCATAATCAATTCTTTGCACTTCCATTCTTCACCCAGAATACAATATTTTTCTGTTGTATCAAGAACTACATCGCTAAAACCAACTGCTTTATAACAATAATAAGCTGGAAGATTATTCTCAAAAACGCCCAATGATACTCTTTTTGCTCCATATACTTCAAATACAAATTTTAGACCTAACCGGAGCATAGCTTTTCCATAGCCTTTTCCTCTCTTGTAAGGATTAACAATAACAAAGCCAAAACGCAATTCATCCAATGATTCATTCGGGTTCCTTAGGGTAAAAAAGCCAACAATTCCTGTCTCATCAAATGCAGTAAACGGCATTAGAGATTCAGCAAAACAAAATTCCTTTTGTGTTATAGGATAATTACCAAGTATACCTGCTGTCCATTGATAAAATGCTTTTTCATCCTGGCACCACGATAATATTGTATCTGCATCCGAAGCTTTATATGGTCTTATTCTAATCATACATTTTTCCTCGCCAAATTCTGATCCATGCTTCCCATTATACAGGATATCTCACTAAAAATCACTCTCTATTTCCTTATAATTTCCTCAACGTAAAACTCTCCTTCCCGTCATCCCTTTAAAAAATCGCTAAACTCTTTCAGTTCTCTTTTCCTACTCTCCAAAAGACTATTGAACTCCACATTACAGACCGCGCCCTCCAGCGCATACAAATGTACCAGACAGACATTCGGATACCTTTCTTTCACTTTCAGGAAAGCCTGTTTCGCCCCCAGACGGACCAATTCCTCCGCCGAACCAATCCCCACGGAATCCAACTTCCTTGCCATCTCCTTACCAATATTCATCATAGATGTTAATTCCGCCATGTCATTCTCCTTCTTGCAGCCATTAATTTTCCGTTTATTAACCCTTCGGCAAACCACGATTTGATTAAATTATCAAACTCTTCTAATTGCAATTTTCTCTTTTTTTATTATATTTTTGATAACCCCAATTTTTTTACAATTTCTAATTGCTCACACATACTACGTTTAGGAATTTGTATTTGCCTCATAGCTGACTGAGTTAATTTTTTTCTCGTTGCTCCATTTACAATTCCTTCGACATCATAATACATTAAAGAATAGCATAAATAATCCACATTAATCATTTCTTTGGGTTTTAATACATGCGCATACTATCTTTTTCTGTAATCGGAATCCGTTTTGAATCAAGTATTTCGCAACATTCTTCCAAAATATATTTTTTCATCTATTCTTCATACAAATTCCAGATTACTCTTGCATTATGAGCAAGTGTTTAATATAATACCTTTAGTGCTACCCTACTCGGTAGGCGGTTAGTCTTCTCCGGAGGACTGTGACCTCCGTTTACATAAATTGCCCATTTTCATGGAGATTTATATTCAGGAGGATTTTACCAATGCTAACCATTGAAAGTCTCATTGCAGTTATAAGCTTATGCATTAGCTGTTTTGGCCTTGGTTACACCATTGGTCGAAATAGCAATTCACATAAAAAATAACCGCCTCCAGCCTAGACAACTGAGCGGTTATTTTTTAACTAAACAATATCTGGGCTAACCGTCTATCGGTAGCACTATTACATTAGTATAATAACATTCTGCTCGGTCCTTGTCAAGAATACCCACTCTATAATCACAAGTTTTTTGGGATACACCGCATTTTCCATATTTATACGGCATTCCCTCACCCACAAATCCGAAGCTGCCAATCCGATTTATAATTCCTCAATAAAATGGTTATCAGACTCATTCCAATACTTTTTATATACAAAATCTGTGTTGCCGTCAAAGTTAAGCTGATACATTCTGAATATGACAGGAAAATCTTTTGGCTGCCATTGTTCTTCATATGAATAGCAATATTTCATACCTACCTTTTTCATAACGTTACCGCTTCTTGGATTATTTCTATCATGTGTCGCTGTAATATAGGGCAATCCATCTTTCTTTACTTGTTCTACCACTGCCTTTCCTGCTTCTGTAACAATCCCCCTATGCCAGAATTCCTTACGCAGCCCGTATCCAAAATCATGGTGCTCTTCCATGTCAACTTTGATGTAACCAATAGGAAAATCATCTTCCTTCAAGCAGATCGCATAGGCATATGCCTGCGACTGTGCATATTTTGAAGCATACCGTTCCTCGTAAAATTCCTTTGTTTCTTCCAGATTTTTCACAGGATACCATGGCAGGAACCGATTCACCTCTTCATCTTTCAAAATAAGAAAAAGAGCTTCCATATCCTTTTCTGTAAACTTCCTTAAGATCAGGCGTTCTGTCTCTAATATCATTCTGATCACCTTCCTCACTGATCTTCCAAATGCCATTGCTGATAAACTTACGAATGAACCTTACCTACCTCACCCCTTCAAGTTTTTTAGAGCATCCGGATAATTAGAAATAATCTCCCCAACAGTCTGACATGTTTCCACATTCGGACAGCAGCCACATGTCGTCATGTCCTTTTTCAGCGCACACTGGCGAATATCGCAAAGGCTCTCACAATATACGGTTTTAACTCCATCCACACGACAGCCCTCACAGTTGATATGTTCCGGCAAAATAGGCGCATGATTTAACTCTGCCCACAGTTTTGCAGTTTTCTCGCGTAATGCCTGATCATCATGGATTGTCGCAAGATATGCGTCACATTTCTCACAATCCAGTCCGCAGTATGCAATCATATTCCTCATAGTTTCGTACCTCCTACAAATTCTGATCCATGCTTTCCATTATACAGGATCTCCCGCTAAAAATCACTCTCTATTTCCCTAAAATCCCTTCAACGTCACGCTTCAGAGGAAAAGACGCTTTAGCTGTATCATTAAGTTTTTTCAGAAGTTTTCCTATTACCGGGAGAAAGCAGAGGATGAGAAGCGTGTACGTGCTCTGTACCATGACATGAAAAACCATCTGCTTATATTGGAGACAGAACAGCCAGGAGACCAAGCAGATGGTATCAGAGTTTAGCCGGCAGATTTCAGATTCGAGAATTACATTCACACCGGCAATGATTTTTTGGATGTTATTATGCGAGGTCAAATACCCCGCGGCAGAGCAACGAGATATTTGACCCTCGCGGCAGTCCTGGCATCTTCATAAGCCAATGCCGCTTTTCTTCCTGCCTTTCCAGACTGATGCCAGGATATCCTTCAGGACAAGCATAGAATTCAATTCACTATACCCGTATTTCTTTTCCAGCTCCCTTAACAGCTTATCCAGCTCTGCCTCATAACAGGCCGTATCCACTTCTTCCTGATACCGGGACAGAACCGGATATTTTCTGCTCCATGCCTTCGTCCAGTCAATCTTATCCGATACTTCCTCACTGGTCCGGTCAATCACTTCCTGTATCTCCTTGATGTCAATATCAAACTCCACCAGTTCATCCAGTGACAGTCCATACAGAACCGCAAGCCTCTTTGACTGACAGATATCAGGGAGCGTCTCATCCGTTTCCCATTTTGAAACGGTCTGCCTGCTTATCCCCAGCTTTTCAGCAACCTCTTCCTGTGACAGCCCCTTTTTCTTCCGTGCATGAAATAAATGATTCCCTAACCCCATGGCATTACCTCCTGAAATATGATATACCTGATTATAATACTCCCACTGCCCGGACGCCACCAACAAAACCGTACAGTTCTGCCCGTTTTATTAACATCAACACTGTCTTTTATCTGCCGCCCGCCGCAAAACCTCAAGTCCTATAAGTAAGCTTTCTGCATATTTACGGAATCAGCATCACCTTAAAAGCTGTTGGATCCTTTTCCGCTGTTTCAAAAGCTCTTTCCCAGTCCTGCATTTTAAAAGAATGAGAAATCAAGCCCTCCGTATAAATGGATCCGTCTATCATCCCCTTCATCACTGGTTCATAGCAATACGGCGCCAGATGTGCTCCATAGATCTCGATCTCCTTGCCGTCACCGATATCATTCCAATCAACCCTGATTGCCTGCGGAAACACGCCGAACTGGACATATCTTCCACAGAAACGAATCGCATCCATGCCCTGGACTACACTCTTTTCACTGCCGGAGGCTTCAATATACACATCACAGCCATATCCTTGCGTCAATTCCCGAATCTTATCTCCAACGTTGACCGCCGCTGGATTCATGACCATATCTGCCCCACATTCTAACGCTTTGTCCATGCGATTCTGACGAAGATCCAGACCAATGATTAATTTAGGCTGCATTTTTCTTGCTACGCTTACCATTCCCAAGCCAATCGCACCTAAACCACTGATTACTACTACATCATTGTGCTGAATCTTCCCTCTCTCTACCGCATGCATAGCGCATGCCATGGGCTCGATCAAAACAGCCTGTTCCAACGTCAATGTATCAGGTACATGGTGATGTATTCCCTGCTTATTGAACTTCATATATTCTGCAAATCCACCCTGCGTCTCTTCTTTGAAACCATAAATATAATGTCTCTGGCACATAGAATAATAACCCGCTTTACAAAAACGACATTCACCGCAAGGAACGATCTGTTCCGAGACCATACGGTCCCCTTCCTTCACACCATTCACATTCTTCCCATACTTCACAACACGTCCCACGAATTCATGCCCACCGATAACCGGCGCCTCTATGTAACGCTTTTCCGGTGTCGTTCCCCATATCCGCACACCGCCGTGCAAAGTCTTCACATCACCGGCACATATCCCGCATCCCTCGATCTTCACAAGGATTTCATCCTCATCTACTTCCGGTACCGGAACATCCTCATAACGGAAATCCCCAGGGGCATACATTCTCAATGCTTTCATCATATTCATTCCACTCTTCTCCTGCAATTATTTTAATTTTTCAAACTACTTTCCAAGACGGATTACATTCCAGGAAGCTTTATGGAGCATACTTGTGATTATTCCGCCTTCAAGCGTTGACTGATCCGTTGTCTTGGGAGATACGAGTTCCCCGCCTGCGCCATTGATAAGTTTCATATCGCTGTTCTCCAATACAATATGCTCTTTAATCTGATATCCTTCCATCCCGCGGACATCAATCATAACCTGAATATCTTCATCAATATTACGGTTAACCGCAAATATTGTCAGTTCTTCCTTCTCCTCACTGTACACGGCAACGCTCACAATATCCGTTACATTCTCATGCTCTGAAGTATCATGGACCGGGGTCTGGATGACCGGTCTTAAGACCATTCCCCTTCCATATCTTGACGCATGCATAAATGGATAGAATATAGTCTGTCTCCAGGCCGGACCGCCGCCCTGTTCCGTCATGATCGGAGCGATCACATTGACAAGCTGCGCCAGGCACGCAATCTTTACACGGTCGGCATGCTTCATCAGCGTGATCAGCATAAGCCCTACCAGGAGAGCATCTTCAAAGGTATAGATATCCTCCAGCATCGGAGGCGCAATCTGCCAGGGGGTATTCTCTCTGATATCCATTTCCTTTTCTTTGGAATGGAACCATACATTCCACTCATCAAAGCTTAAGTTGATGTTCTTCCTGCCACGCTTTTTCGCCTTGATGTAATCGCAGGTTGCAATAACTGTCTTGATAAATTCGTCCATATCGTCGGACTTCGCCAGGAAATCCGCCGTATCATCTGCTTCATTTCCATAATACTGGTGAAGCGACACATAGTCTGCCACATCATAAGTACACTCTAAAGTAGCCGCCTCCCATTCCGGAAATGTCGGCATCTCACGATAAGAACTGCCACAGGATACCAGTTCGATCGTTGGATCGATAATCTTCATCACCTTCCCGGTTTCTTCCGCAAGCCGGCCATATTCATGCATCGTCTTATGGCCCTGCTGCCATGGACCATCCATCTCATTCCCCAGGCACCAGACTTTGATATTATGAGGCTCCTTCACGCCATGGCTGATACGCATATCACTGTACTTCGTCCCGCCAGGATGGTTACAATATTCAAGCAGATTACACGCATCGGCAATTCCCCTGGTTCCCAGGTTCACTGCCATCATCAGATCTGCTCCTGCCTTCTTCGCCCATCCGGCGAATTCATTGACGCCAACCGCATTTGTCTCAAGGCTCTGCCATGCCAGTTCCAATCTCCTTGGCCTTAACTCTACAGGACCCACACTGTCCTCCCACACGAAGCTTGACACAAAATTCCCGCCCGGATAGCGCACGATCGGTAACCCCAGTTCCTTTACCATCTCTATCACATCCCGCCGGAATCCGTTTTCATCGGACTTAGGATTCCCCGGCTGATAGATTCCGTCATACACCGCTCTCCCAAGGTGCTCAATAAAAGAGCCATAGATTCTCTTATCCACCTCGGCAACCTTAAAATCTCTGTCAATAATCATTTTCGCTTTCTTCATCATGCACACAAATCTCCTGTTCTTTCTCTTGGATAATAGTTTTTAAATATTTTTACAAATAGCTTCGACTGAATATATGCCAATATCGATACGGTAAAAAGCAACACCGCCAGTACCCCTCTTACAAACACCTCCATGGAAAACAGCAAAAGCAAAAGCGGCACCCCGTGAAGTATCACGATCACTGCTGTGGACGGCAGATGCCTGATCGACATGATCAGCGCATTTTTCATGATATTTTTTATCGTGTTGTCGAATCTTGCCAGCACCGGAAATACATAGATACCCATCATGATCAAAAAAATGCTAAGTACAATGACTACAAGGGCAACCACCGCCCCCAGAGCCTGGCTCATTCCCCCTATAAGGAGCAGATCCGCTCCTTATACGAGGATCATTGCCAACAGGATCATCCAAATCTCGGTCGCCTGCTTCCAGTTCTGCCGAAAGGACTGCCGATAATCCCGCCATACATAGGATTCTCTGTTCTCCGCCATCTTAAATGTCGTATAATAAAGCGCCGTAGTGGCGGCTCCGATCGTCACAACCGGAATACAGCTTACAAGATATATGATATTTAAGAGGAACAGATCACCCAGTCGATTCAGTAATCCCATAATTCTGCCGTCCATATTCATCCTATCTCCTTCTGTCCTGTATCATTTCCGTCATCCATACAGCTCTGTCTACATGCCAATCTGGATGATTCCTACCATGTGCGGTTTCAGCGTAACCTTCATTCCGGGAACATACTTCCCTAGTTCTTCACATTGGATCGCAGCCTCTTCCCGGCCAACGTCATTATAGGACTCCGTACTCCTACCCGAGATGTAATATATCCGTATGTCCCCTGAAGCCTCCAGGTCAATCTCCAGCTCTTTCTCCTGATCCGCACATTTATTCACGGCTGCAACCGCATATCCTGCTCTGTCACTGAAGGATGTTGCCGCTATGTCAAGCGTATCTGTCTCTTCCAAATCTCCCGCTTTATTGCGTACACGGATACTCTCCATGCCCGCACACCAGGAATCCAGAACCACATCTCCCAGATAATTGACATACAAGTCGAATACATAGTAGGTACTTCGAAGCACAATCCCATCCTTATGGGTAAAGATACATCCTCTGGTATTGACGATCGGCGCAAAATTCGCCATCCCCACGATATCACAGTTCCGGTTTAACGCATTTAAGAAGCATGCGGTAAACACTGCGTCTGCCATCGTATATTTGCTGTTATCGTCATTCTTGTCACGGGGATAGAGATACTCTTCCTTCGTTCTTCCCTGCTCAATGGTATGGACATTGGGGTGGTACCAGCCTCTTAAGTTCCACTCATCGAAGGCGATCTTGATCTTCTTCTCAAGCTTCATGGCAGTGATAAGACCACGCACCTCAGCAATCGAATGCTCTGTCCGGTTGGTATAAGCCATAACCGCTTCATAATCCGCATAGTCATTGGTCTGATTGATGCCGTCCCAATACTCATGAATGGAGATCCAGTCGAGAAACTGCGCACTGTGATCCAACAGATTAATATTCCAGTTCAGATCTGTAAGCGCTGCCGCCGTAAGCTCTGTCTCAGGATCTACATGCTTGATCATCTTAGATGACTCCGCAACGAGTCTGCCCCATTCTTCGGCTGATTTAGCGCCGATTTCCCAGAACCCATAATTCTCATTGCCCACACTCCAGTATTTGACCTTATACGGTTTGGGATGCCCGTTCGCGATCCTCCATTTGGCATACTGCCCCTCTGATTCCAGATTACAGTATTCCACCCAGTCGCTCATCTCCTCCGCCGTACCCGTCCCCGCATTAGTGCAAATGTAAGGCTCACAGCCAATCTTCCTGCACATCCGGATATACTCGTCTGTCCCAAAAGTATTGGGTTCTTCCACTCTCCATGCCTTATCAAAAAGAGGTTTTCTGTTCTCTCCTACCGCATCTTTCCAGTGATAAGAAGATACGAAACATCCCCCCGGCCACCTTAATACCGGCACCTTGATCCTCCGCATCGCCTCCAGCACATCCTTACGGAGCCCGTCTTCATCTGACAGCGGATTCCCCGGATCATACACTCCGCCATAGATCTGCCGGTGAAAATGTTCAATAAAATGTCCGTAGATCATGATATCCCTTGTCCCAATCTTCCGCTTCCCATTGATATACAATCTCATCTTATTATTCTCCTCTTCTGGTCTTATCAGTCAGTTCAACTGTCTATTGTCTAATCATCTTTTGATGCTATCATCCCTTGACACCGCCTGCCGTCATACCTTCAATAAAGTAGGACTGGAAGCATACGAACAGAATCAATATAGGTATGATCGCAAAGCAAGATCCTGCAATCAGTATATCATAATTATTGCCGTAAGGAGACATCAGACTTTGAAGGCCGACCGGAAGCGTGATCTTGGACTGCGTACGCATGACGATCATGGGCCATAGGAAGTTATTCCAGCTTGACATACCCTGATAAATACCCATTGCCGCAAAGGACGGCTTCATAAGCGGCAGCATAATCCGGAAGAATATCCCGTACTCCGTACATCCGTCTACACGCGCCGCATCCAGGAACTCCTTCGATATCCCCGACAAATACTGTCTGAAGAAGAAGATCAGCATCGGCGCTACGATATAGGGCAGCATGATCCCCCACATGTTATCCATGATTCCCATCCCGATGATCAGCCGGTACAGCGGAAGGATGATCACCTCTGTCGGAATCATCATAACAACAAGTACACAGGCAAAAGCCAGATTCTTGAATCTGAAATCATACATTGCGAACCCATAACCGACACAGGCACTTAGAAACAACGCGAGCACAACCTGGATCACAGTAATAAGCAGACTGTTCTTATACCAGTTAAAATAATTATTCTGTCCGCTGAACAAGAGCTTATAATTGTCCAGATTCGCCATTGTCCAGTCAATATCAAAATTAAGCCCAAAACGCATCAGATCGGATCCCGGCCGAAAGGATGACGCAAGGAGCAGGATCAGAGGCAGCATCGTGATCAATACGACCACCGCAAAGAACAAAAACAAGAGGATCGATAACGTCTTATTTTTCTTTTTCATAGCTACTCTCCTTTCTTAAATGTGCCGTTTAGGGCAAGCTGAATCACATTAATGATCATTACGATCACAAGAAGCAACACACCGATCGCAGACCCGATACCGAGATTATTCTGCTCCATTCCCATACGATATAGATATCCCACGATCGTCGTACCTACATTATTCGGCGATTTATTTCCGTTGAACAACAGGTACGATTCCGTGAACATCGCCAGACCGCCGAATATGGAGATTGTCAGCACATAGACCGTTGTCGGTTTCAATAAAGGCAGTGTTATATAGCGAAACTGCTGAACAGAGGATGCGCCGTCGATATTGGCCGACTCATACAAGTCTCCTGATATCTGCTGCAATCCGGACAGATAGTACATCATATTTACCCCCGTCCAACGCCATAGGCACAAGATGAACAATGCGATCCACACAGTCAGAGGCTTTCTCAGCCATATCACCGGATCCCCGCCAAAAAAGGCAAGAACCTGATTCATAAAGGATCCTTCCAGTTCTCCGAACATCAATCGGAATACAACCCCCGCCACGACCACTGACGTAAGCGCCGGGACGAACATCATACTGCGGAAAAACCCCTTCGCCCTCATATGCCTGCTGTTCAGCATTGTTGCCAGAACCATCGGAATCGGTATCATGATCGCACAGCTTACAAGCATATAGAAGATACTGTTCTTCATACTCTTGTAAAAAACGGGATTCATCAGTGTCTTATAATTCTTTAATCCTACAAAAGTAGTATTCTCCCCCGCTACCTTCTGAAAACTCATCACAACCGTACTGACGATCGGATAAGCGAAAAAAATCAGAAATGTTAAAATGAAGGGAAGGATAAACACATAGGGTGCTACCTTCTGAGAATATAGGAAACGCCTAAAAACACTCTTTTTTTCCATTATCTTCTCTCCTTTCCTCTCCAAATCGATTCCATTTTAAAGTGGAAGGTGCATTCACAAACGCACCTTCCACTTACCCTTCAATATCGCTTCAACAGCACTTTATCCATATTCAATTTATTCATCGTAAATGATAGAAGCTTCCTCCATCTCAAGCAGTTCCTCTGCCGGGGTTTCCGTATCCAGTTCGAATGCATTCGCATAAGTGGTTGATACCAGCGTACTGTAGGTAGCCGAGTATCCGCCGGAGATATCCGGCGCTGTCAGATCCGTACCGTTTTTCTTAAGAATATCAAACGGATTGGTCGTAAAGTACTTGAGGAATCTGTTGTCTTTATTCTCTGTAATCTCAGGGTCTTCCCACAGAGACACCCTGATCGGGTCAAATCCAAGTTCATTCCACTCGTATTTACAGCCTTCCTCTGACAACTTACAGAATGCCAGGAATTCTTTTGCAAGATCTGCCTGCTCTGTAAACTTAATAACAGATGTGCCGGTACCGCCCTGAAGAACTTCGCGAGTATCTCCCTCGTTCCATACCGGGATCTCATAGATCCCGATCTTTCCTTCCAGATCCGGGCAATAGTCCAGGAATCGTCCCATATACCACAGCGGCAATGCAACAGATGCAACTTCTCCGCCGTTCAGATGCCCATACCATTCTTCCATATGATAACCGCCGCCGGGAGCGATCTCGCAGACACCGGAATCGATCATATCCCTGATATATTCAATAACCTCCGCATGTTCCTTCGTATTGATATTCGGCTGTCCGGACTCGTCCACATATTGAACGCCCTTCTCAAGCAACATTAACTGAGGGAGGAACAGATCAGCAGTCTCAGCCGCGCACATCGGCTTACCTGTCTTCTCAAGCACTTTCTTTCCCGCTTCGATATAATCATCCCAAGTCACGATTTCCGCCGGATCAACCTCTGCCTCCTTCATGACATCCATATTGTAATAGCAAACGGAAGCGCCAAGATGGAAGTCAACACCATACCAGTTATCATCTTTCCCATACATCTTAACACGTGACATTACAATCTCATCCTCATACGGTTCAACAACATCATTGATCGGGAGAAGATAATCATCCTTTAAAAATGAACCATAATAACCAACCTCAATATCCGCAATATCAGGCGTTCCCTCGCCCGCCTGGCATGCCACAAGAAGCTTGCTGTGCAGAGAATGTGACTCTCCGGTTGTTACCGTAAGATTGATCGGCTCATCCGGATGCTCCTCATTCCACAGGTCTGCCATCGTCGTGTAGAAGGCCACGTGCAGTTCCTGGAATGTCCAGAGCGATAACTCTGTTCCTCCGTCTACGAACTTGTTTTTCCCCTGCGTCATACCCTCTTCGCTGCCGCTGTCTCCGCTGTCGTTACCGCCGTCTTCTGCCGCCGTATCATCCTTTGTTCCGCTGTCAGATGATCCGCCACCGCAGCCCATCAGCATGGATGACGCCAGCATCACACATAAAACACTGCTTATCAATCTCTTTTTCATGTGCTTCCTCCTTTAATGTTTTGTGTATTTTTTGACAATTTGGAAATAAACATCAAATCGTCTGTTGTTAACACTATACATATGTCATCCGCATTTTTATATCAAATTATTAATGTTTTTGTCTGATTATTATTGGTTATTACATTTTTTTAGCAAAATTATCTCTATATTGTTTTGGAGTCATATTTTCATGTTTCTTAAATACAGATCCAAAATGACTCTGTGAGTTAAACCCCAGATATAATGCAATCTGTTCAATAGAATATTGAGAATAGATCAGCATATTTTCCGCTAGTTGTACTTTTTCTTTCGTAATATAATCCTTAATACATATACCTTCAGTTTTTCTAAACAGGGCAGATAAATACTCCACAGACACCTCCAATTCATCGGCAAGTTCGCGTATAATAATCTTCGTGTGCATTTTTCTGAAAATCAGATTCTTGCATTCTTCTATCAATAAATTTTTCTTCCTGTCACATCCGGATCTTAATTCATGCACCATTTCTGCATATTGGATCTTACTTTGCCGAATCATCACCTCTACTTCTCCAATATTATTTATCTCTTCCAGCCTAAGTACCTGGCTGTCATGAAGAGAAAAGGCTTTCTCATAGGGCATTCCGCCACCAATAGCCGCTCTTGAGGCAAGCGTCAAACCAATAATCCCCAGGTTCTTGGCACTCTGCAATGAGCTTTTTGATAAGATTCCATATTCTCCTGTAAATGTCTCATCAAGACTTTTTATCACTCTCTCAACATCTCCTTTCCTGATCCCCTCCATTGTTCTCGCCTCAAGTTCATATGGATTGTGGACTCTTGAGTGCTCGTGATAGTTAAAAAATAATTCACTCTTTTTTATCTGCATTGACGCAAGCAGGCTCTCCGTTATATAATTCTTTTCATTTAATTCCACGTATGACATTTCCCTGCCACTCATCATATAAAACAGCAGCAATACTTCCTGGCAAAAATTTTCATACTTACAATACGGAACTTTTGTATTTCTGACATTATGCTTTTGTGCCAGATAACGTTCTACCGTCATACCTTCATAATAAATCTGCTGCTGTTCTACATTTACAGGCCCAAGAATAAAACAACAATGTAACTGGCAAATTACCGCAAAATATATCGGATACTTTTCTGCATATAAAATTGGATATTCCTCTGACCTGATACTTAATAATTGCTGCGTAAATATTTGATCAGAGCAGACAATATCCTCTTGGAGCGAGTCTCCATAATAATACAGTAACTCAGAGATCCCTTCTTCATTAATCTTGTACCACCGAATCTGCGTATGTGCTGTTCTCATGATATGGTTACAGATATAATCCAACGTCTTCTCCATACAAGTACACCCCGCTCTGCCACTCTGCCCTACTAAATAACATTAACTATCATACCCTTTCTCAAACTCCAATATGTATCAAATTCTTAATGCATTTATCAAAAAAATCATCTTATAAAATTTTCTCTTTATTGTTCTTTCACGAACAATATTATTTCACTTATTCTAGTGCAAGTTTGAAAATAAATCAATAGAAAGATCCAAAAAATATTGTTTTTACACGCACAATATTATATTTCCGAATCTCATGGAATAATAAGTATATACACTCCAGAAAGGAACGAATATGATTGTATATGACCGTTTATGGGAAACCATGAAGAAAAAAGGAATTTCACAATATTCACTGATCAAAGATTACCACGTAAACGAAGCACAGCTTCACCGCCTAAGAAAAAATAAAGTGATAAAAACGATTACCCTTGACCGGCTTTGTGAAATATTAGATTGCGAGGTTGAGGATATTTGCCAGCACATCAAAGACAATACCGATAAATCATAGGGGTATTTTCCTCCAAAAAAACAGAAGAACTGGAAAATTAACATCTCCAGTTCTTCTGTCATGACATAACTCTTCTATTTATAATATTCCTCTCAGATCCATGATCGCCCCTCTTGGGCACTTCACCGCGCACATCCCGCAGCTTAAGCAGTCCTCTTCTCTGATCTTCGCACAATTTTCTATTACTTTTACCGCCTCCGCCGTACAGGTACGCTCACAGATCCCGCAGCCGATACAGCTTGCCGCGCAAACCTCTCTTGCCTCCTTCCCTTTATCCTGATTCGAACATTTCACCACGATAGAATTGGCGCACTCATGGATGCGGATCACCTGCTGCGGACAGATCTTTACACACATGCCGCAGGCAATACATCGCTCCTCATCCACTTCTGCCACGCCGTTCGCATTCAGAGAGATGGCGCCGAACTTACAGACTGCGGCACAATTGCCGCAGCCCACACAACCGTAACTGCACCTGAATCCCGCGCTTGCCGGACAATCGCCGTTACACGCCACCACCGCCGCACGATAGGGGAATTTCTTCTTTACTGCCATCATGATCCCTTCCTTTCATATGGTGTGCCGGAAATCGGCAGGGTGAATCTCCGCTCTCCATCCAGCCGGTAATACGCGTCCGTCACTGCCGGCGCCGTGGGGATCGACGTGATCTCTCCGATACCGATGGCGCCGCAGGCGACGTTCAGTCCCGGCTTATCGATCACGATCGCCTTGATCTTCGGAATCTCATGGGCGCGGAACAGTCCCAGCGCACCGAATTTGTCAATCGGCTTGCAGTTCTCGTCGATGGGATACCGCTCCGTCAAGGCAAATCCAAGAGACATCACCACGCCTCCCTCGATCTGTCCCTCACAGGACAGCGGGTTCACCGCCTTGCCTACATCATGGGCAGCGATCATGGTGTCGATCTTCCTGCTCTTAGAATCCAGGATGCACACCTGCGTCGCATACCCGTAAGCCACATGGGACACCGGATTCGGTACATCCGCACCCAGAGGGTCTGTCTTCGCCAGATATTCTCCGTAGAACTCCTGCCCCGCAAGATCGGCGAGCGTCTTCCCGTCCTTCTTTGCCTCCATCAGCTTCTCACAGGCGCGCCTTACTGCTTCTCCCGTGATCATGGTCTGCCTGGAGCCGGAGGTCGTGCCGGAATCCGGCGCGATCCAGGTATTACTCCGTTCATAGACGATATCGTCCCGCCTAAGGTCCGTATTGGAGACCACCATCTGGACAAGCACCGTTCCAAGTCCCTGCCCGATACAGGAAGCTCCGGCATAGATATGGAGCTTCTGATCTTCCTCCACGATCAGCTTCGCACGGCCCCAGTCAGGAATCCCAACACCCACACCGGCATTCTTCATGGCACAGGCGAGACCCACTGGTTTCCCTGCCGCCATTGCAGCGTCATACTCTTCCTTTACTGCCTCCAATGTCTCTGCAAGCCCGGTGGATTCATCCACGATCTGCCCGTTAGGCAGCACACCGCCCGGACGGATGGCATTGCGGTAACGGATCTCCCAGGGTGTAATGCCGATCTCGTCCGCCATCATATTTAACAGGGTCTCCGTCGCGAAGCAAGTCTGCGTCACGCCGAATCCCCGGAACGCTCCTGCCGGCGGATTGTTGGTATAATACGCCGTTCCTTCGATCTCAAAATTCTCATAAGCATACGGTCCCGCCGCATGGGTACACGCCCGCTCCAGAACCGGTCCTCCAAGAGAAGCGAAAGCCCCTGTATCGGAAGCCACCTTGGCCTTCACGCCAAGTATCCTGCCGTTCTCGTCACATCCCATGGTGAAATCCATCACAAAATGATGCCTCTTGGGGTGGATCAGCAAGGATTCCGCCCGTGTAAGTCTTACCTTCACCGGCCGCCCGGTACGGTACGCAAGAAGCGCCGCATGATGCTGCACCGTCATATCCTCCTTGCCGCCGAAACCGCCGCCCACCAGTGCATTCTCCGCCTTCACCTTATCGGTTCCAAGCATCAGGCTGCACTCATGGAAGGTACAGTACGCATCCTGATCCGTAGAAATGATCCTCAAATCCCCGTCTTCGTCTATATATGCCACTGCACATTCCGGTTCCAGGAACGCATGCTCCGTCCATGGCGTCTCGAAATGCTGTGTGATCACATGCTTCGCGTTCTTGATGGCCTCCTTCGCATTTCCCCGGCTCACATGCTTGTACGCCTGCACATTAGACTCTTCCTCGTCAAATACAAGCGGCGCATCCATGGCTCTCGCCTCTTCTATGCTATGTACCGCCGGAAGCACCTCGTATTCTACCTTGATCAGCTTCTTTGCCCTCTCCACTGTCTCCATATCTTCTGCCGCAACCAGCGCGACGGCATCTCCCAGATAATGGGTCAGCCCGCCCACCGGTATCAGCGTATACTGGTCGTGCTTCAGATGCCCGATCTTATTCTCCCCGGGGATATCCTCAGCGGTCAGCACCGCGACCACACCCGGCAGCGCTTTCGCCGCCGAAGCATCAATAGACATCACCCTTGCTCTTGGGTATTTACTCCGAAGAGCAGAACCATAGCACATTCCGTCCATATAGAAGTCGTCCGGATATTTCCCGAATCCAAGCACCTTCTCCTCCACATCAAGACGGTGCACGCGGGAACCGATCTTCCAGTCGTCCGCGCTCTTTGCCGGGATCACGCCTTCCCGTAAGATCTTCGCCGCAAGCTTCACCGCCGCAATGATCTTCACATAACCGGTACAGCGGCAGTAATTATTGCGGATCGCATACTTGATCTCGGCTTCCGCAGGATCCGGATTCACATCCAGAAGCGCCTTCGTGCACATCACCATCCCCGGGATACAGAATCCGCACTGGACCGCTCCGGCCTCGCCGTAAGCATAGGTAAATACCTCTGACTCCCACTTGCTTAAGCCCTCCACCGTCAATATATTCTTACCCTCCAGCCGGTCCGTCGTCGGAACACAGGCCTTACAGGTCTTCCCGTCTATGATAACGGTACATGCTCCGCACGCTCCCTGGCTGCATCCGTCCTTCACCGAAGTCAGATGCAGTTCATCCCTTAAGAACCGCAGAAGCGTCTGCTTCTTCCTGGTGGTAACAACCTGGCCATTTACTGTAAATGTATACACTAATTTCTCACCTTCTTTTTTCTGTAATTTGTCATAACCAACTGTCCGAAAACCCTTTCTCACAGATTTCAGATCCGGGCAGACGAAATAGCCTCCAGCACTCCCTGCCCGATGCGTCTTGCCTTATCTGAGATCTGATAACAATAAGCCTCGACTTCTCTGGCGTCGATATCTCCGATCTTCAAGCCCTTCGTCACCTCCACGCCTTCCTGAAGCATCCCGCGCACAATCCCGGACATCTGCGCATAGACCGGAACGCCGCCGGTCCTGGCTACGATCTGTCCCTTTTCCACCACATCGGCAATTCTTGCAACCGGCTCCATCCTGCCGTTGGCAGACGCCTGGATCAGCCGTTCTCTTGTATAGCCGCCCACCTCTCCTGGAACTCCGGTATTGGGAAGGGCGCCTCCTTCACGGATCACATGCCCAAGTGTCGAACCTCTCTGCGTCTCGATCACATAATGACAGTCGACGCCGGCCTCGAATCCCGGTCCGATCGCCACCACCACCGGTGCGTCTTCGATACCGGTCCCGACATTCTTCTTCGCCATGATCCCGTCCACAAGGACGTCCGGCCGGTATTCTTTCCTGATATCCGCATGTTCATCCACGATGACAGCGATATTCCCCGCCTCTGTAACCTTAAGGGCTTCTTCGATATTATGGACAAGAATACCTGTCGCATCCTCGACCTTCGCCTCTCCTTCATAGACTGCCCGCGAGAAGGAAACCGCCCTTCTCACGGCAAGAGGGATCTCTATCTCCGTCATCAATACTTCATATCCGGCAAGCCAGCACTCATATGCAATTCCCGTAGCCAGATCGCCTGCTCCCTTGATCAATACCTTCATTCGTTCCACCCGCCTTTTCAATCAATTTAAGCCTTTGCGCCTGATAAACCGTCCATCGCCCTTCTTACCCAGGAACTTTCCGCCGTCTACGATCACCTTGCCTCTCTGCAGGACCTTTCGGATCTCTCCAGTAATCTGCATCCCCTCATAAGCAGTGTAATCTGCCGCCCCATGCATCCTCTCCTGTGTCATCACATAGCTCCCCCTTGGATCCAGGATGACAAGGTCCGCATCTGCCCCCGGCTGGATCACTCCTTTCTCAGGATACAGCCCGTAGATCCTGGACGGCTCTGCGCAGAGCGTCTTCACCAACTGATTCATAGTAATCCTGCCTTTCGCCGCACCCTCGGAGAACATCAGCATCAGCCGTTCTTCCACTCCGGGCGCCCCGTTGGGACAGGCTGTAAAATCATCCTTCCCCATCTGTTTCTCTATGCCGTAGTTAAAAGGGCAGTGATCCGTCGCGACCACCTGGATCGTCCCGTCTGCAATCCCTTCCCACAGCGCCTCGCAATCCTCCCTGGTCCTGAGCGGAGGAGACAGGATGTATTTCAGCCCGTCTTCCCTCCGGTAACACTCCTCCGTCAGCACCAGATATTGAGGACAGGTCTCTACAAATATATTCTTCTGACCGTGCCTTCTGGCATCTCTGACCGCCTCTAAGCTCTCCTTACAGGACAGATGTACGATATATACCGGAGCATCGTCTGCCATCCGCGCCAAATTCAGCACGCGGCTTACTGCCTCCGCTTCTGCAAGGTTCGGACGGCTCTTGGCATGGTAGACAGGCGCGGTCTTACCTTCCAGCTTATATTTCTGCTTCAGGAATTCCACCACCTCATGATTCTCACAATGGAATGCCGTAACCCCGCCGACCTCCTTCATCTTCTGCAAGATCTGCAGCACATCCGCGTCATTTAACCGAAACCCATAGGTCAGATATACCTTCACGCTGGGGATACCGTCAGAAGCCATTGCCGCTAATTCCTCAAGAATCTCATCATTCACATGCTGGGCCGTTCCGTGGAAGCCATAGTCGATCACAGCCTTCCCTTCGGCAAGCTTCTTATAGACCTCGAACTGATGATGCAGCGGTACTCCCGCCGGGCCGAAAGCCATGTGGTCCACGATGGCGGTGGTGCCGCCGCAGGCAGCCGCCACCGTCCCGTCATAGAAGTCGTCCACCGCGCGGGAGATTCCAACATCCAGATCCATATGGGTATGTACATCCACGGCTCCCGGAAGGATATAACATCCCTTTGCATCAATAATCTCGGCCTCATCCCCCGGAAGCTTTCGCCCAACACAGACGATCTTCCCGCCCTCAATCAATAGATCAGCCTGATAATCTTCTGATTCTGTAAAAATATGCCCGTTCTTTATAATCGTTCTCATACCATCCACTCCTGCAATCTGCTGCCCCATAAGACGAACCGTCCGCGTCTTGTTAACCCAACAGGTAACTATAATCTTCGCATACCGCCTCGATCAGCTTTTGAAGTCCTTCCGGTACTTCTGTGGCTTCGCCCTTCTTCCATACCATTTCCTTCCCGACGAATCTCACCCTGCACTCCAGCGCATCCTTATCCAATACGGTAAAACCATCGTTCTTGCTATCCGCCATATCCACCACATTGGCAAATAAGGTGAATTTATCCAGATACGGCGCACTCGCGTACGGGCAGAATACCTTGCAGTTCCCGCATTCATTACACATATAATCCACATGGATCACCTGTGCCTTCGCCATGCCCGGAACCTTGACGGAGATATTCGCACGGTTCGGACACACATCCACACAATTCTCACATACGGTTGAACAGCCCAGACAGCGGTTCGCCTCCTTGCTGTCTCCCGGCTCCGTAAGGATTCCTTTCTTCTTATATATAGCAGCCATATCTGCCGGTCTGCTCATATCGCCGGATACCGGAGCGCCCACGATCGCCTCCGCCGCCGTCATGGCGTTCGCCATTCCCTTTACAACCAGGGACGGGCCGTACAAGCCGTCACCGATCACATATACGCCTTTGATGCTGCTCTCCAATGTCTGACTTGTCTTCACACGTCCGCGGTCATCCACATTCAGTCCATTTGCCTGATAATAGCTGGTCGGAACCTTCTCGCCCACCGCAGCAATCACCGTATCTGCCGGGATGGATACCGTCTCGTCCGTCTCAACCACGCCCGCGCGTCCGGAAGCATCCCGCTCGCCAAGCTTCGTCACCTTACAGATCAGCTTACCTTCTTCTGTCTTCACAGGGGCGAGAAGCTCCTTGAACTCCACGCCATCCTCGATGGCAAGCAGCAGTTCATGCTCGTCAGCCGGCATGTAGCGTTTCGTCCTTCTGTATACCAGATATACATGTTCTACGCCTTCGCATCTCTTGGCCGCCCTTGCGGTGTCCATCGCCGTATTTCCGCCGCCGATGACCACCACATTCCTGCCAAGGTCTACCTTGCCCTTCTTCTCATTGAATTCTTCCAGGAATGCCAGTGCATTTACCGCTTCCTTGCTCTCAAGCTTGAGCTGTCCTCTCTCATACGCACCTACAGCCAGGAGCACATCGTCATATTCCTTCTTAAGCTCTTCTACATTCGGCGCCCATGTATTGGTAAGGATCTTCACACCTAATCGCTCCAGCAGGGATACATCCTTGCCGATTACGCTGTCGTCGATACGGAAATCCGGGATCACAGCGCTCACGATACCGCCAAGCCTGCCGCGCTTCTCGAAGATGGTGACCTCTGCTCCCATTCTCGCAAGGTAATATGCCGCTGCCATACCTGCGGGACCGCCGCCTACGACCGCCACCTTCTTGTCGGAGCTTCCAAGAGGCTTTATGCTGCCGATCACTTCGTCATACGCATTCTTCGCACAGGTAAGCTTGGTATCACGGATCTGCACCGGAGTCTCGTAGAAATTACGGTTACAATGGCTCTGGCATCCGTGTGCACAGATGGTTCCTGTGATGAACGGCAGCGCATTCTTGTTCAGGATCACCTCTAACGCTTCCTTATACTTGCCTTCTCCCGCCAACTGTACATAGGTCGTGATCTCCTGATGGATCGGACAGGCATCCTCGCACGGCGCCGTATAGCAGTCAAGAAGCGGAACTCTCTCGTTGGACTTCCTGGATATCGGAAGCTTCGCAGGTTTCACATGGTGCGGATCTGCGACCGCGTCTTTCGCAAGCCCAGAGAGCGCCTTCACATCAATTCCGTCGAATGCCCTGACTCCAATAGCATCCAGGGCTTCCGCCATCTGGGAAAGTCTCTGGTATCCACCCGGTTTCAGTATGGTTGTGGCAACCGTCACCGGCCATACCCCGCTTCCCACGATTCTTTCTATATTGAATGCATCCGCTCCGCCTGAATATGCGATCCGAAGTTTCCCGCCAAACTCTTCCGACAGCTTCGCCGCCAGAGAAATGGACAGCGGATACAGGGACTTGCCGGACATATACATCTCCTCGCTTGGTAGCTCATTGGCCTTCACATCTACCGGGAAGGTGTTGGTGATCTTCACGCCAAACTCAAGCCCCATCTCACCGGACAGCTTCATCAGCCTTGTGAGCATCGGCACCGCGTCCTCGTACTGCAGGTCGTCTTCGAAATGGAATCTTCCGAATGCAATATAATCATATCCCATCCGGTCTAATGTCTCACGGGCAAAATCATACCCCAGAAGGGTCGGGTTACATTTGATAAAGGTATGCATCTTCTTCTCTGTCAGCAGATAATTGGCAATACTCTCGATCTCCTGCGGCGGGCATCCATGGAGCGTTGAGATCGTTGCCGAATTGCAGATATAAGGCGTAATGCTCTCAATATCTTCCTTCGTCACATTCCGATACTCTCCTACATGGGGAAGAAGCACTTCCCTGCATTTCTTAAATGTCTCCGTCTGGCCTGCATCCTTCATACTCTCGATGAATGTGTTCACCTTCTCGGACTTGATGCCTGCCAGATCATAGCCCACACTGATATTGAACTGATAGCCGTCCATACTTCCAAGTCCGTATTCCTTCGCCATGAACGCAAGCAGGAACCATGCCTTGATGTACTCCTCCTGCGCCTGCGGCACATAGAGCTCTGTGGACCACTCACAGTTATAGCATTCGTCATCCGCCTTAATACAGGGCTTATTCACACATGCGGCAAGCTCGGCCCCGTCCATGATCTGCACCGTCTTCAATTCGAAGAACCGGCTCCCTGCATAGTAGGCTGCCGCAATATTCTGCGCAAGCTGGCTGTTAGGGCCTGCCGCCGGTCCGATCGGCGTCTCAAGCCTGCGTCCGAAGATGGTCTGCGCCTTCTTACCGTCCGCCGTATAAGGTCTATGTACTCCAAATACCGTATTCTTCTCGTCATGCTCTCTCCGAATCCAGTTCAACAACTGTTCAAAAGGCATACATGTCATAATATCACTCATATCAATTCCTCCTTATCCGTTAATACTCTTCCACAGCTTCGCAGACTCTTCACGGCATCTCGCCATGGTCTCTTCTACATCTGCAACCTGTACTTCTCTGTTCTTCATAAGCACTTTCCCGTTACCGACCGTCGTCACAACATCTCGTCCGGTCATTCCGAATAAGATATGTCCGTTGATGTTATTCTCATCCAGATAAGTCGGCGGATCATAATCCACAACGATCACATCACCTGCCGCTCCTTCCTTCAGGACTCCAAGCGGTGTCTTGAAATATCGGTTCGCGATCGCCGCATTATTCTCGAACAGCATCTTTGGCACCTCGCCCCATGCCGCGTTAGCGTCGCACAGATGATGCTTGTGGAGAACATTCGCCACCTTATAGGACTCTGTCATATCATGGGTATATCCGTCCGTACCAAGCCCTGCCAGGATTCCGCGGTGAACCAGCTCCATGGTCGGCGGACAGCCGCAGGCATTGCCCATATTGGACTCCGGATTATGGACCACCATGGTATCGGTATCCTTGATCAGGTCCATCTCATGGGAATTAATGTAGATACAGTGTCCAAGCAGCGTCTTCTCTCCCAGAATGCCAAAATCCATCAGCCGGTCAACGATTCGCTTGCCGTATCTCTTCAGGCAGTCGTGGAGATCCTCGATCCCCTCTGCCACGTGGATATGGTATCCTACCTCATCCGGTTTATTCGCCGCCGCAAGCTCCATGGTCTCGTCAGATATGGTGAACTGCGCGTGCATTCCCATCATTCCGGCAAGCATATCCGAATCATCTCTCAGCGCATACCGGATGAATTCTGCGTTCTCCATCACCGCTTCTCTTGCCTTATCCAACCCGTCCCTGTCGGAGACCTCATAACACAGACAAGACCTTACTCCCAATTCCTTCGCCGCATCCGCTATGGTAAACAGGCTGTCTTTGATATGACCGAAGCTTGCATGATGGTCGAAGATGGTTGTCACACCATTTCTGATACAGGAGATCATGGTATCCATCGCGCTGTATTTCGTCTGCTCTAATGTCAGCTTCCGGTCAATGGTCCACCACTGTCCGTCCAGGATATCAAGGAATCCCTTCGGATCATAACCTTTGATACTAAGCCCTCTTGCCATAGCGCTGTATATATGCTCATGGGTGTTGATAAACGCCGGCATGATGATCCCGCCTTTGGCGTCAATATATTCCGCGTTCTTATACTTCCCCCGAATCTCTTCTAAGGTCCCTACTGCGGCGATCTTCGTTCCCTCGACTGCCACCGCTCCATTGGCAAGAAATGGACGGGCTGCATCTCTTGTAATCACTTTGCCGTTTCCTATTATTAACATATCGTCTCCTCCTTAAATCTCAATATACCATGTATCGTTACTTCACCTGGTCCAGCACTTCCTCATATTCCATATCCTTGGGAAGTACCAGGTTCAGGATGATTGCCGTGATCGTTGCCAGTACCACCGGTGATTTGCCGAATATGGTCGTCACCCATGCCGGGAATGCCGCCAGCGCCGTATTCGCCTGGGTGATCCCCATTCCAAGCGCAATGGCAAGCCCTACGATGGTTGTATTGCGGTAATTCATCGGCGATGCCGTGATCAGCTTCACACCTGTCATTGCAATGGATGCAAATACAGATACGGTGGCTCCGCCAAGAACGCATGAAGGAATCGTCGTGAGTACCGACGAGAACTTGGGGATCAGTCCCGCAATCAGCAAGATCCCTGCCGCCATCGCGAATACTCTCTTCGCCACCACCTTCGTGGCTCCCACGATTCCCACATTCTGGCTGTATGTAGCAGTCGGCAGCCCGCCGAAGAATGCACAGAAGATATTGCTGATCCCATAAGCAACAATTCCTCCGTTAAGCTCCCCGTCCGTCGGCATCCGGTCCAGTCCCCCGGTCGTCGTCGCCGAGAAGTCGCCGATTGCCTGGATGGAGTTGATGGCAAATAATACGCCGATCGCCACACAGGATGAGGGCTCGAATGTGATCCCGAAATGCATCACCCTTGGAAGCTGGAAGCAGGATGCCGCCGCGACGGACGTGAAATCCACCATTCCGAAAAACAGTGAGATCACGTATCCTACAACAATGCCTATTAATATAGAAGATAATTTCCAGATTCCCTTCCCGTAATGATTCAGCGCCGTTACAATGATCAGCGTGATGAATGCCACAACCCAGTTCTGCCAGGAACCGTAATTCTCACTGCCCGCGCCGCCTGCCATATAGTTGATCGCGGTCGGGTACAGTGACAATCCAATGGCAAATACGACCGTACCGGTGATCAACGGCGGGAAAAACTTACGGATCTGCTTAATAAAGATCCCAACGATGATCGCTATCACACCGCCCACAATCTGCGCGCCCAGGATCGTCGCCACATCATAATCTCCGGCAATCGCCTGCATCGTCGGCACATAGGCGAAGCTGATCCCCATAATGATCGGAAGTCCGGAACCGATGGCAAGCGCTCCCTTGCGCAGCGGAAATAACTGGATAAAGGTAGTCAGCGCAGACATAACCAGCGCCGCCTGTATCAATATGATAGAATCTGCCGATGATAATCCCGCCACCCCTGCCACAATGATCGCCGGGGTCACACATCCCACGATCATCGCTACTACATGCTGCAGCGCCAACGGAATTGCCTGTGAGGCTGACGGCTTTCCGTCGATTCTGAATAATTCACCCGAGGCTCCACTCATTGATTCTCTGCTCATCTCTTTTTTCATTTCCTCCTTTTCTCAAATCGGAACATCTGCTTAAATTAGTAATTTCAGAGAGACCAATCCTGCATCCTTCCATATTCTTTCATTAGTTTTTAACAATTTCCGCACCTGTTGACTCTATAATAACATCAAATTGCTCAAAGTGCAATCTATATCTTAATATTTTTTTTGTTCCACAAAAATTTTTTATCGCATAAATCCGCAAAGCCTTGTGGTTACTGGGATTGTACATTTTCAAATACAAAAATATTTTTGCTTATCTAAAAATTTTTTATTTTTCTATTGCTTTTTTAATTTTTTGTGCTATGATGGACGTAGAGAGACCGAAAAAAATGAAAATTGAAGAACGAAGAAACGGAGGTATCCATATGGCAATATCCAGATTAGATATGTTAAAACAGATTGCGGCCGGACTCGCTGCGCAGTTCGGAGAGAACTGTGAGATTGTCGTACACGACCTGACTGCCGGACCGGCGAACAGTTCTATCGTACATATCGAGAACGGGAACCTCACCGGCCGTCAGATCGGCGATGGTCCGTCCGGCGCAGTCTTAAGCGCTCTCAAGCATCAGAAGGGACCGCTTAAGGACAGACTTGCTTACCTGACCAGAACCGAGAGCGGACGGATCTTCAAATCCAGCACCATCTATATCAATGATGACAATGGAGACTTGCACTATATCCTTTCTATCAATTACGATATCACGAATCTCCTTGCGATAGAAAGCAGCATCCACTCCCTCACAAGCTGTGCGGATTCGGATGCACACACAGAGCAGAGCTCGCCTAACGTCATCACCCATGACGTCAACAAGCTGTTATCCGAGCTGATCGAACAGTCCGTTGCCCTGGTAGGCGTACCTGTACCGCTCATGACGAAAGAGGATAAGATCAAGGCGATCAATTTCCTTAACGATGCAGGCGCGTTCCTAATTACAAAATCAGGAGATAAAGTAGCGAAATATTTCGGCATCTCCAAGTACACACTCTACAGTTATGTAGACATCAACAAATAATCATTTCATATTATAAGGAGGTTTTTAGTAAAATGAGCAGCACTGGAACAATCAAATGGACGCTCAACAACATTGCCAAAAGCGATGATAAGCAGGTTCAGAATATGTCCTTGGAAGAGATGGAGAAGGCAAGTAATTTCCACAAGAGCTTCCCTCAGTATGAGGTCACACCTCTGACCCGCTTATCCGGTCTGGCCGGTCACCTGGGACTTAAGCGTCTCTATGTCAAAGACGAGTCATACCGCTTCGGCCTGAATGCATTCAAGGTACTTGGAGGGTCTTACGCGATCGCGAGATATATCGCACAGCAGACCGGCAAGGATGTAAGTGAGATTCCTTATAACGTACTTACTTCCGAGAAGTTAAGAGAAGAGTTCGGTCAGGCGACCTTCTTCACCGCTACCGACGGAAACCACGGACGCGGAATCGCATGGGCCGCCAACAAGCTGGGACAGAAATGTGTTGTAAGAATGCCGAAGGGCACCACCCAGACCAGGCTTGAGAACATCGCGAAGGAGAATGCGACCGTTACCATCGAGAACCTGAACTACGACGACTGTGTACGCATGGCGGCTAAGGAAGCCGAGAACACAGAGCACGGGATCATGGTGCAGGACACCGCATGGGAAGGCTATGAGGAGATCCCGACCTGGATCATGCAGGGCTACGGAACACTTGCCATGGAAGCCGACCAGCAGTTAGCCGAAGACGGATGCCGCCCGACTCACATATTTATCCAGGCAGGCGTTGGATCACTGGCCGGCGCGGTTGTCGGATACTTCGCGAACCGCTTCAAGGAGAATCCTCCGGTCATGGTCGTTGTGGAAGCTAATGCGGCAGACTGTCTCTACCGCTCCGCTATGCAGGGCGACGGAAGCCGTGTGGATGTGACCGGCGACATGCTGACCATCATGGCAGGTCTTGCCTGCGGCGAGGCCAACACCGTATCCTGGGATATCTTAAGGAACCACGCCGACGCATTCGTCTCCTGCCCCGACTGGGTAAGCGCGAACGGCTCGCGTATCTACGGCGCTCCGGTCAAAGGTGATACACAGGTCATCTCCGGTGAGTCTGGTTCTGTCACTATGGGGCTGGTGCACGCGCTGATGACGAAGCCGGAATACAAGGATATCAAGGAAGCCTTGAAGTTAGACGCAGATTCCGAAGTCCTTCTGGTATCCTCCGAAGGCGATACTGATCCGGACCGTTACCGCGAGATTACCTGGGAAGGATTATGCGGATCCGATAAGGAACTATTTGCAGGATTATAAGAGGTATCTGGAAGGTGATTCGTAACCATGAAGGTATCTGAACTGTTACGGTGATTCCAGGCAATTCGTGAAATTTTATCTTGGATACAATATACATAATAATATAATAAAGGAGAAGAAACATGTTAGACTTTAACAAAGTAAAAGAAGCTGCACAGGGGTATGAGAAGGATATGACTGCTTTCTTACGTGCAATCGTGAAGAATCCGGGCGAGAGCTGTGATGAGAAGGCTCACATTACTACGATCGCTGACGAGATGAGGAAGGTCGGATTCGATGAGGTCCAGATCGACCCGCAGGGAAATGTAATCGGCTACATGGGGACCGGCGACAAGATCATCGCATATGATGCACATATTGATACTGTCGGTATCGGCAATATCGAGAACTGGAACTTCGACCCATATGAAGGTTACGAGAACGAGACAGAGATCGGCGGACGCGGCGTGTCTGACCAGTGCGGCGGTATCGTATCCTCCGTGTACGGCGCTAAGATCATGAAAGACCTTGGTCTGATCCCGGAAGGCTTAAAGATCATGGTTGTGGGAACCGTTCAGGAAGAAGACTGCGACGGACTCTGCTGGCAGTATATCATCAACGAAGATAAGGTCCGCCCGGAATTCGTTGTCTCCACAGAGCCGACCGACGGCGGTATCTACCGCGGACAGAGAGGACGTATGGAGATCCGCGTGGATGTTAAGGGCGTATCCTGCCATGGTTCTGCTCCGGAGCGCGGAGACAACGCGATCTATAAGATGGCAGATATCCTTCAGGATGTCCGCGCACTGAATGAGAATGACGCAGAAGACGGAACCGAGATCAAGGGTCTTGTGAAGATGTTAGACGCCAAGTACAACCCGGATTGGGAAGAGGCTCGTTTCCTTGGACGCGGTACCGTAACCGTATCCCAGATCTTCTACACCTCACCTAGCCGCTGCGCGGTTGCTGATTCCTGCGCGATCTCTCTTGACCGCCGTATGACATTCGGCGAGACCTGGGAGAGCTGCCTTGACGAGATCCGCGCCCTGCCAAGTGTCCAGAAGTACGGCGATGATGTGACGGTATCTATGTACAACTATGATCGTCCGTCCTACACAGGATGTGTATATGAGATCGAGTGCTACTTCCCGACCTGGGCGATCCCAAAGGATCACAAGGTAACCAAGGCCCTGGAAGCTTCCTACAAGAATCTCTACGGCGACGACCGTATCGGCGCTGCCGAGACGCTTGAGATGAGAAAGGCCCGCCCGCTGGTTGACAAATGGACCTTCTCCACCAACGGTGTATCTATCATGGGAAGAAACGGAATTCCATGTATCGGATTCGGACCCGGCGCAGAGGCTCAGGCTCACGCGCCAAACGAGAAGACCTGGAAGCAGGACCTTGTGACATGTGCGGCTGTATATGCTGTTCTCCCTACAGAATATTGCAAATAATTCATAGCTAACTATATATTTTCTTACCCATCCGGGTATCATGCCATACCCGGATACTGTATCCATATATACAACCATAAATTATTAAAATTCGGAGGATTATGATTATGAAAACATTACAGGATTATATTGATAAGTTAAATGCGTTGAACTTTAAAGAGATGTACAATGGAGATTTCTTCTTAACATGGGAGAAGACGGATGATGAGATCGAAGCGGTATTTACACTTGCTGACGCGCTTCGTTTCATGAGAGAGAACAATATCTCTACGAAGGTATTCGAGAGCGGGCTTGGCATCTCCTTATTCCGTGACAATTCTACCCGTACACGCTTCTCCTTTGCTTCCGCTTGTAACCTGCTTGGCCTGGAAGTTCAGGACCTTGACGAAGGCAAGTCTCAGGTTGCTCACGGTGAGACCGTCCGCGAGACGGCGAACATGATCTCCTTCATGGCTGACGTGATCGGTATCCGCGACGATATGTATATCGGCAAGGGAAATGCTTACATGCACGAGGTTGTTGACGCCGTAACGCAGGGCAACAAGGACGGAATCCTTGAGCAGAAGCCTACGCTCGTGAACCTGCAGTGCGATATCGACCACCCGACACAGGCTATGGCCGATATGCTTCACATCATCCACGAGTTCGGCGGTGTCGAGAACTTAAAAGGTAAGAAGCTTGCCATGACATGGGCTTACTCTCCTTCCTACGGCAAGCCGCTGTCCGTTCCGCAGGGAATCATCGGACTGATGACACGTTTCGGCATGGACGTTGTTCTGGCTCACCCGGAAGGATACGAGATCTTCCCGGAGGTAGAAGAGGTTGCTGCCAAGAACGCCGAGAAATCCGGCGGTACATTTACCAAGACCAACAACATGGCAGAGGCATTCAAGGATGCCGACATCGTATATCCTAAGAGCTGGGCGCCGTTCGCTGCCATGGAGAAGCGTACAGAACTCTACGGCAACGGAGATACCGAAGGAATCAAGGCTCTGGAGAAAGAACTGCTCGCACAGAACGCGGAATACAAGGATTGGGCTTGTACGGAAGAGCTGATGGCTACGACGAAGGACGGCAAGGCACTCTATATGCACTGTCTGCCGGCCGACATCACCGGCGTAAGCTGTGAGACAGGCGAGGTTGACGCTTCCGTATTCGACCGCTACAGAGATCCGTTATACAAGGAAGCCAGCTTCAAGCCATACATCATCGCCGCTATGATCTTCCTTGCGAAATTCGCTGACCCGGCCGATGTTCTTAAGAGACTGGAAGAGAAAAGCACTCCCAGAGTATTTAAGTAGGATTTGACAGGAGGATCTATTATGGAAAAGAAAAAAAGAGTCGTGATCGCCCTTGGCGGCAATGCCCTTGGCAACACTCTGCCTGAGCAGATGGCAGCCGTCAAGATCACCGCCAAAGCAATCGTAGACTTGATTGAAGACGGCTGCGAGGTTGTGGTATCCCATGGGAACGGACCCCAGGTCGGCATGGTGAACAACGCCATGATCGCCCTCACCCACGAGGACGCGGCGCAGCCCAACACTCCTCTCTCCGTATGCGTCGCCATGAGTCAGGCCTATATCGGATATGATCTTCAGAACGCGCTACGCGAGGAGCTTTTGAACCGCAATATCTCTAACGTACCGGTGGCAACCATGATCACCCAGGTCCGCGTAGATGAGAATGACCCTGCCTTCCAGAATCCATCCAAACCGATCGGCAAATTCGTGGACGCCGAGCAGGCGAAGAAGATGGAAGAAAGCTTCCACTATATTATGAAGGAAGACTCCGGAAGAGGCTACCGCCGTGTGGTAGCTTCTCCGAAACCGGTGGAGATCATCGAGATCGAGACCATCCGCACCATGGTGAATGCAGGAAACCTGGTCATCGCCGGAGGCGGCGGCGGAATCCCGGTTACCAGACAGGGCAATCACTTAAAAGGCGCAAGCGCCGTGATCGACAAGGACTTCGCAAGCTGCCTGCTTGCGAAGGAACTGGACGCGGACTACCTGATCATCCTCACCGCGGTAGAGAAGGTCGCGTTAAACTTCGGTAAACCGGATGAGAAGTGGCTTGGCGATATCTCCGTAGAAGAAGCGAACCAGTATATCAGCGAAGGACATTTCGCTCCCGGCTCTATGCTTCCGAAGGTACAGGCCGCAGTCGACTTCGCTTCCTCCAAGAAAGGACGCACCGCACTGATCACACTCCTTGAGAAATCAAGGGACGCTGTACAGGGCAAGACCGGAACCATGTTCCATGCTTAATAAGCTGTATATCTTAGTCGCAGACATTCAAATAGGGACGTAGTAAAATTCAATTTTACTACGTACCAAATTGCGTTTTGCCCTGTACCTTTTTACACAATTGCCTCAATCAGTACCTTATCTCCCACTCTGATCTCGTGGACACCGATCTGCTTCCTACGATTAAAATTAAGCATATACCCTGTCTGAAGATTATAATCATCCAGATATCCTTCTAATTGGCGCTCACCGCGGGAGTGATATTCATTTCCCCGCCAGATTTTGGTCTCTATCACGAATTGCTCATTGCCGTAATCCACTATAATATCTGTCCTTCCAAGGCTGCGCGTACGGGCTTCAATATAATAGTTTCCCATCCCATTAATGATCGGACGCAGATAGAGAAGAAAATACCGCCTACCTTCTTCTTCTAAGAATCTCTCCTCACACCCACCGTACAACTCATGAAAATGCCAGACAAACTTCTCCAGTACCCTGCGCATATCAAGCTTCCCATCACAGATAAACTGATTTTTATCCTGAAGGGATGCTTTATAAATGTCAGATTTCCCCATCTCATCGAGAGAAAGAAAATGATTATACAGAAACGTATCGAAAATCCGGTTTGCAGGTATCACTTTCCCTTCATCATTTTTCACAAATCCAAACATAAGTGCCAGATGAATGACTGGATTGGTCGGATTATAAGTGATTGATTTTCCTGAAAATAAAAGCTCCTTCAACATCTGCCCAAGCTCAGGATAATCTGTCAGCTTATTGGTCAATGACTCAAACAATGTATTATTGTCCAAAAGCAGTATACGCACTACCTCCAGAAATCCCTCCTTCGTCCATACACTCTCCTCTTCTGCTGCGCTTGTATTACTTGCCTTTTCATCCATCAGCTTGCATAGACGCGATACCAGATATGGATATCCGGAGGTATAATCATAGAGCAATCCTGCTATCTCATCTATATCCATTCTGATCCGGTGATCTGCCTCATAGTCTTTAAGCATCCCTTCAATCCCATTTTTTGACAATCCCATCTCTATATTAAAATCTGCCGCAATATTCCACGGACTATTCGTTTTATGCTCTTCTTCCGGACGCAGCTTTCTTCTCAGGTTTTTAATGTCATATACCCCAGCCAGGATCACTGCCTGAAATGCAGGTGCTCCCTTTGTTTCCCGCTCCAGATAACAGCTTCGAAGCTGCGCGAGGAAATCAAGAAATACCTGGTTATTCGACGCGCTGTCCACCTCATCAATAATCAGGACAACGGGTCTTATACTGCTTTTGCAGAGCTCCATAAGATACTCGAATAATTCCATAAAATCAAAATCCCGGTTCTTTTCTCTTGAAATCACCTGCATCTGATCTATAAGCCCCGCTATCTTTGCATCTTCTTTTACGCGCCATCTCAATTCCCTCAGAACGATTCTTAAGAACGCCAATGAAAATACATTCTCATCTCTGAATGATGCGCTTCCAAGAGACTGGAAATCAAGCCTTATCACAAGATAATCCCTTCCAAGCTCCTCATCTAACATAACCAAAGTCGTTGTCTTTCCATACTGCCTTGCACGGTTGATCGTAAAATAATACCCGGCATCGACCATTTCCCTGATCTGCCCTATACGCTCTGTCACATCCGTCATATAATGCTTTGCAGGTATACAAGGTCCTGTCACATTGAATATCTTAGCCACTATGTCACCTCTTCTCTCCGGATTCTGATGATACTGTCCGCAATATCATCCAAACTCCTATTCTCCGTATGAATTTTAACGGTATTCAACTCATTATACAGCGGAAGCCTCTCTATACTCCGCTTAATAATATCCTTTCCCCTCACACCTCTCGAAATATCTCCCTCAAGACGACGGCAAAGCGTATCCGGATCGCAAGTCAAAGAAACCACTGTTCTATTACAATCCGTCTTATCAATCCTCTCAAGGATAGTATCAATGATATTCTGCTCATGCATTACCCAACAGAATATAATATGATCATATGCCGAACAATGAAGAAACTGATTAAGCAGAAAACAGATATTCTGCATAACCATCTCCTTAGTCTCTTCTGTCACTTGAAATGGATCGGAATCCCAGCACCAGTCACCGTCGAGAAATACACTATTATGTAATTTACGTTTCATCTTCTGGCACACGGCAGTCTTCCCCACCCCCATAGTGCCTCCGATCAGATATAATTTCTTCACACTATCCTCCCGAATTCTATGATTATCTTATATTCTTCTACAATCATACTCTAAACTATACTGTTTTGTAAAGTTGACATTACACCAAAAAATACTTTATACTATGCTGTAAAACAACCTCTCTTTATCGTGCATAAATTAAGAGGAAAAAATCAAAACGATACTATATACTGAACTTTACCGGGAGGATTGATATCATGGAATGGATAGACAGATTAAATGACACGATCAATTATATTGAAGAGCATTTGACAGATGAAATTGATTATGAACAACTTGGGCGCATCGCCTGTTGTTCCTCCTATCATTTTCAGAGAATGTTTGCCTATATGGCCGGCATCCCCTTGTCCGAATACATCCGCAGAAGGAGAATGTCACTTGCCGCTGTGGATCTGCAGGGAAGGGATATGAAGATCCTTGACGTTGCAGGTAAATATGGCTACAGTTCCCCCACTTCATTCAACAGGGCTTTTCAGTCTGTTCATGGGGTTGCCCCGTCAGCCGTTAAAAATGAGGGTATATCTGTAAAATCCTTCCCGCCTATTGCATTCAAAATCACAATAAAAGGAGCGGAAGAGATGAATTATCGAATTGAAACAAAAGAGGCATTCCGTATCGTCGGCGTATCGGTCCCTCTGTATAAGGAGATTGAGAAAAACTTTGCAATCATACCGCCAAAGTGGCAGGAGATATCTCAGAATGGGACCTTACAGAGATTGATCGGCATGATGGACACCCCGCCTATGGGTGTGCTCGGCGTCAGCACTTGTAATGATACAGAACAGTGGAGGTACTATATTGCCGTATCTACTTCACAGGCACAGGGAGACCTGGAAGAATATACCGTACCGGCGGCTACCTGGGCAATCTTTCCCGGGCAGGGCACGAATCAGTCGATCCAAGAATTGGAACAGCGCATTGTAACCGAATGGCTTCCAACCTCAGGATACGAATACGGCAATGCTCCCGATGTCGAAGTCTACTTGAACCCGGATCCGCAAAATGCACAATATGAAGTATGGATACCTGTTGTGAAAAAAGCAAAGCAGTAATTTTAGAGAGCTGCTGACAAACAAATATACCAATTTCCCCCTGCCCTGGCTTACTGCCGGAGCAGGGGGAAATCATTTCTTCTTGTCAAAATTCCATCTATGAAATCTTCTTTAACTTCTCACTATGATCAGCGATAACTTTCTTCATGATATCAATATCAGTCTGCATGGACTCTATCTTCTCAGTAGCATTCTCATATCGCTTTGCCGCCGGCAGATAATTCTCGACCAGAATATTAATCGCATGTAAAATATCATTCTCAATGATTAAGTTAATTCTCGCTTGTTCTTCTTTCATTAGCGCCTGTTCTTCTCTCATTAGCGCTTGTTCTTTCCTCATTAGTGCTTGCTCATCCCGGAGTCTGCTCTGTTCATCTCTCATTAGTATCTGTTCGTCCCGAATAAACCTGATATCGTTCTCCATCGGCTTCAATCTTGCGTCCAGCTTTGTGTCAAGTAATTGAGAAATTGCCAATAAATCTTCGCTTGTCAATGCCATACGATCACTCCTTTATGCAATGCAACCTCGTCCTGATAAAAAGTATTATATCATGCCTGCGGCATAAAGTCTATTCCTTTTCAGGAATTGTCTGTGAGTGACTTCGTCACAGACTCAATCTTTTTCTCCCTGTATAATAAAGAAAAAACAAAAGGAGTTTTACCATGGCAAAAAGGAAAGCGTCTGTCAGTATCCGGGAATGTGTTGCCTGCGGATGCTGCATAAAAGTCTGTCCGCGAAATGCGATCACCGTTCCCCACGGCATCCATGCGGTCATTGACAGAGAGTTATGTATCGGATGCGGGAAATGCGCGAAAGAATGCCCTGCAAGCATTATCTCATTGGAGGTGACAGAAGAATGAAAAGAAAAAAGAAATGGTACGATTATCTTTGGATTGCCTCTCTTACTTACTTGATCCTTGGATTTTTTAATATCCTCTGTGCATGGCTGGGTCTTTTGTGCTTTTTTATCCCTCTTGCCATAGCGGTCATAAAGGGCAATAAGGCATACTGCAACAAATATTGCGGCAGAGGCCAGCTATTTTCCCTGATCGGCGGCAGGTTCGGACTGTCACGAAAAAAAGACATCCCCGGCTGGATGAGATCAGGCTGTTTCCGGTATGGATTTTTGATATTCTTCTTTGTAATGTTCTTTCTCATGCTATGGAACACCTGGCTGGTCTTCGCCGGAGCTAAGAATCTCGGCACTGTGGTAACACTGCTGTGGACATTCAAACTGCCCTGGCATTGGGCTTATCACGGCACCCTATTCTCCGACGGTGTAGCACAGTTTGCTTTCGGTTTCTACAGTGTGATGCTTACCTCCACTATATTAGGATTCCTTACCATGGTCCTATTCAAACCTCGCTCCTGGTGCGTATACTGCCCCATGGGAACAATGACACAGCTTATTTGCAAAGCTAAAAACATAACCGGGCAGCCCAGATAAAGACAAGTAAAGGCACTGCTGCCGCTGTCTATTAACCGCGAAAACAGTGCCTTTCACTTTTAATGCCAAAGATCTGAACTAATCCACTCCAAGATCCGCATCTATCCCAAGCCACCAGCACAACACATCCTTGATCCTCTCATCCCAGTATTTCCACTGATGATCTCCTGCGGATTCACTGCTGCTTAAGTCATATCCAAGCTTTCTTACATGTTCCCAGGCTGTTAGATTCCCCTGATATAAGAAATCTTCCGTGCCGCACCACGCATACAGGCGCGGCCGCTCCTTATCAGAAGCCGCGAGCTTATCCGCCAGGGCAAGAAGATCATTATCCGAACCCGCAAGCTTTTCAGCACTCCCGAATATTCCCTGAAACAGCGGCAATACGTCTGACTGCTCCGTTATATTACGCTTATAATCTTCCACAATATCCAACGCACCGGACAGTGATGCCGCAGCGCCAAAGGTATCACCCGCCCGAAGTCCCAGCTTCCATGCGCCGTAACCGCCCATAGACAGTCCTGCCGCCAGCATATCCTCTCTCTTCTGGGACATCCTTGGGAAAAATTCACGGCAGATACGCGGCAGCTCCTCCGAAATAAATGTCCAGTACCTCATCCCGTAAGTAGTATCCGTATAGAAGCCCAGATGGGTCGTTGGCATCACCACCGCGATCCCAAGACGGCTCACATAACGCTCGATGGAAGTCCTGCGCTGCCAGGTCGTCTGGTCGTCACTCATGCCATGCAACAAATACATCGTCTTATACTGCCCGTTCTCCGCCCTTCCTTCCATGCCGATCTGCCTGCTGGTCTTCTGCGGCAGGATCACATCCATATTCATACTCATCCCCAGGACATCCGAGAAAAAATCTACATGCATCAATGCCATCTTCCGTTCCTCCTTCAATCATTCATCTCCTCCACCAACGCCTCCAACACTGCCTCACAGCGCCGTATATCTGCAGTTTCTACGAACTCATCCGGCTTGTGGGCATACCTTAAACTCCCGGGTCCATAAGACATGCACTCCCGGTTCCCAAGCTTCCCGGCGATCACGGCCGTGTCCGTATATCCTGGGAATACACGCACCTTACATTCTTCCTCCGTCACCTTTTTAACCGACTTCTTAAGCCCTTCAAGCAATACGGAATCCTCATTCTTCTCAATATAAGGCCGGTTACCTGTCACCTGATAATCTGCCCTAATTCCCAGAACCATCTTCTTCGCTTCATCGACCGCCATTTCTACGATTCTAAGCACTTCCTTATCATCGATCGGCGGCGACAGCCGAAAGTCCATCCAGAGCTCACATTCATCCGGAACCACATAAGGCTGATATCCTCCTGCGATCTGTCCGAAGGTCACCGTTGAAGGACCCATCTCATCATGCACCGGAAGTTGTCCGAATGCCGCTCTGATACGTGTGATCATCTCTGCCGCGGCAGCCACCGCGTCTGCCCCCTGTTCCGGCTTGCTGGCATGCGCCGTGATCCCATGCACATTCACCTTAAGCCAAAATCTGCCCTTATGGGCCATCTGGATCTCTCCGTCTGTGGGCTCCAAGTCAAGCACCCAGTCATCCCTTCCTACCAGACCTCTTTCTATCGCATGTTCAACACCCCGCATATCCGCTTCCTCATCTATCGTACACAGAAGACGCAAGGGATAACGGAGATGAAGAATTCCTTTGGCCGCCGCTTCTGCCATCTTGCGGAACACGTTCAAGGCGCAGGCAAGCCCCGCCTTCATATCGCAGGCGCCCCGGCCATAGATCCTGCCGTCCTTAAGCTCTCCTCCAAAAGGATCCCTCGTCCAATCCTTTCCCGCTACCACCGTATCCATATGGCAGGCAAGCACCAGCATCGGTCCCCGATCTCCAGACAGCCTGCCGGAAAGCTCATCCCTGCAGCTTACCGGAATCGTAGCCACTATATTATTACGACCCGGCAGTACCTCATCAACTGCCAGGTCGATACTCAGATCCGCAAGATATTGCCTGACGAATGCTTCTATTCCACTCTCACCCGCTCCCGGATTCGTACTCTCAATTCGTACCAGTTCACGGGTCAGTTCTACCGCATCACACATAATTCTGCTCCTTCCTCTTATGTATATTCATTATAAGAGAAAGCATCCGCAAATGCAATATCAACACATCATTCTTATCTTTGCACCCTTGCCCCGGCGCCTCCCATGATGGCTTCTACTTCCTTCTTGCTCGCCATGGTGGTATCCCCCGGCGTCGTCATAGCAAGCGCACCATGCGCTGCCCCGTAATTGACCGCCGTCTGGGCATCGCCTGTGGTCATCAATCCATAGATCAGGCCGGACGCGAAGGAATCCCCGCCGCCGACACGGTCCATGATCTCCAGGCCCTTATAATCCTTCGCCTTATAGATCTGGCCATCCGCCCAGCAGATGGCGCTCCAGTCATTGACCGTCGCGGTCTTCACTTCCCGCAGAGTCGTCGCGACCACCTTAAAATTCGGATACACCTCAGCCGCATGATTGATCATCTTCTTGTATCCGTCAAGGTTCAGTTGTTTCAGGTTCTCGTCATTTCCTTCGATCTCGAAACCAAGGCAGGCCGTGAAGTCCTCCTCATTTCCGATCATGACATCTACATATTTCGCGATCTCTTTGTTCACTTCCTGTGCCTTCTCCTGCCCTCCGATGGCGCTCCACATAGACGGCCTGTAATTCAGGTCATAGGAGATCACCGTTTTGTACTTCTTCGCCGTCCTGATCGCCGCAAGCGCCGTCTCGCTTGCATGCTCGGACAACGCTGCATAGATACCGCCCGTATGCAGCCAGCGTACCCCCAATTCTCCAAAGATGTACTCAAAATCGAAATCCTCCGGCGCCGCCTTGGAGATCGCCGTATTGGCACGGTCTGAGCATCCCACTGCTCCCCGGATGCCGAATCCCCTCTCTGTAAAGTTCAGTCCGTTTCGGCAGACCCTTCCGATTCCGTCGGTCTTCATCCATTTGATCAGAGATGCATCTACACCGCCCTGCAGGATAAAATCTTCCATCAGAAGCCCTACTTCATTCTCTGCAAATGCAGTGATCACACCCGTTTTCATCCCGAAGCATCTTCGAAGCCCGCGGACCACATTATACTCTCCGCCGCCTTCCCATGCCCTAAAGCTCCTTGCCGTCCGGATCCGTCCTTCTCCCGGGTCCAGCCTCAGCATCACTTCCCCCAACGATACCGCGTCATACCTGCATTCCTTTGCCGGTCTCAAATTCAATTCCATTGCCTGTTATCTCCCTTCTTATTTCAACTCTTTAATTACGGATAGATGATGCTAACTCCACCGCGTCCTTCGTAAGCTCGCGGATCTTGTCAAATTCTCCGTTCTTAACCAGATCCCCTTTGACCATCCAACTTCCGCCGCAGCAGACAATCTTGTCACAGCTAAGGTAATCCTTCAGATTCTTAGCGCTGATTCCGCCTGTCGGCATGAACTTCATCATCGTATACGGAGCCGCCATTGCCTTGATCATGGCAACGCCGCCCGCCTGCTCTGCCGGAAAGAACTTGACTACTTCCAGACCGCGCTTTGCCGCCTGCGCCAACTCGGAAGGAGTGATACATCCAGGGAATACGGGAATCCCCTTTTCCAGGCAATCATCCACGATCTCCGGATCAAAGCCCGGACTCACGATGAATCTGGCTCCTGCTGCCACAGCACGGTCCACCTGTTCAACCGTCAGCACCGTACCTGCCCCAACGAGCATATCCGGATACTCCTTGGTCATCAGACGTATAGATTCTTCGGCCGCTTCCGTCCGGAAGGTCACCTCGGCACAGGGAAGTCCTCCTTCTGTAAGAGCTTTCGCTAACGGGAGCGCATCCTTCGCATCCTCCAGCACCACTACCGGCACTACCCCATATTTACTGAATTGTTCCGCAATTGTATTCATATCTTCCTTACCTCCTAATTCAACAGCCCCAAAGAGAACCTATTCCAGATACGCTCCCTTCATCGGGCTTACCGCATGTTCACTGAACAGACGCAGAACCCCCTTTTTGTATTTTGGCTTGTGCGGCTTCCAGTTCTTACGTCTCTCATCAAGTATCGCTTCCACTTCTTCCATGGTCTTTCGCTCTCCCGCAATCCCGATGATATTCAGCTTCCGCTCTTCTACATCGATCTCGATCAGATCACCTTCTTCCACAAGCGCGATCGGGCCGCCATCCACTGCTTCCGGGCTGCAATGGCCGATCACGGGGCCTGTGGAAGCTCCTGAGAAACGACCGTCCGTGATCAGCGCGATGCTTTTCCCAAGTTCTTTATCACTGCTGATCGCCTCGGAGGTATAGAACATCTCCGGCATCCCGCTCCCCTTAGGCCCTTCGTAGCGGATAAATACCGCATCGCCTTTCTGGACCTTATGCTTAAGCACTGCATCCAGACATTCCTCCTCACTGTCAAACGGTCTCGCCCTTAAGACCGCCCTGAACATCTCCTTCGGACATGCCGTATGCTTGATAACAGCTCCTTCCGGTGCCAGATTACCTCTTAATACAGCAATACTTCCGTCTGTACCGATTGCATTCTCATAAGGACGGATGATATCCTCTCTGGAGAGCGAAACCTGATAACGCTGATTAAATTCCTGCAGCCATTTCTGACATCTCTCATAAAATCCGCTGCGTCTCAGTTTATCCAGATTCTCCCCCAGTGTCTTGCCAGTTACCGTCATAACATCCAGATGCAGATAATCCCGGATCTCCTCCATGATCGCCAGTACTCCGCCCGCATAATAGAAGCATTCTGCCGGCCAGCGTCCTGCCGGACGGACATCCAGAAGATATCGGGCATTCCGATGCAGACGGTCGAAAGTATCCCCGGTAATCTCTATGTCAAATTCATGGGCAATCGCCGGGATATGTAGAAGGCAATTGGTGCTCCCTGAGACAGCTGCATGCACAAGGATCGCATTTTCAAAACTATCCATGGTAACGATATCACTCGGACACATATGCGGTATGGATGCAAGCTTCACCGCCTGCTTCCCCGCCTCCCTGGCAAAAGCCAGAAGATCCGGGCTCGTCGCAGGCATCAATGCACTTCCGGGAAGCGCAAGGCCTAAGGCCTCTGCCATGATCTGCATCGTCGAAGCCGTACCGATGAAGGAACACGCGCCGCAGCTCGGGCAGGCATTGCATTTTGCCCATTCAAGCGTCTTCTCATCGATCTCTCCCCTCTGATATCTGGCGCTGTACATCCCTAACTGCTCCAGGGTAAGCATATCAGGTCCTGCGTTCATCGTCCCTCCCGGCACTACCACGGAAGGGATATCCACTCTAGCCAGCCCCATCAGATTACCAGGCATCCCTTTGTCACAGCTTGCCAGGTATACCCCCGCGTCAAAAGGCGTTGCATTGGCATGGATCTCGATCATATTCGCGATCATCTCGCGGCTTGCCAGGCTGTAATTGATCCCGTCTGTTCCCTGGCTCTCCCCGTCACAGATATCCGTACAATAGTAACGCGCACCATATCCTCCCGCTTCTTCAATTCCCACACGGACCGCTTCTACCAGAATATTCAGATGGCCGCTTCCCGGATGACTGTCGCCATAGGTGCTCTCGATCATCACCTGGGGCTTTGACAGATCCTCAGTTCTCCATCCAGTTCCGATACGCAGCGGATCCAATTCCGGTGCAATTTTGCGTATTTCCTGACTTCTCAATTCCATAATCTCTCTTCTCCTTTCTCTAAAAGCAATACAGCATTGCAACATCTGACGTCTTATGTTATTGTGGTTTCATTATAATATTTTACTTATCTTCACGCAATACATCTGATGTATGTATTCTTCATTCTATCTTTTGCACAAAAAAAGAAACTTTTCGTCACACGAAAAGCTTCCATTTTGTGCATTATGTCTATTCTGTTTTTTGAGTCATTTGAAAAAAGTCAAATACATCTGACGTGTTATCTTACCACATATCCATTACAATTCATGATTTACTATCTCTTTCTTCAAGAAGCCTCATAATCGTCTGACGATTAAAAGTCAGATGCATCATCATAGCGCATTTGGCGCCTACAGAATCCCTCTTACATATTGCCTCCGTGATAGCCCTGTGGGTCTGCAGCGTTTCTTCTTTTAATAAACGATGCGTCAGATTGGCAAATGTATAGACAGCTGTATTGATTACCGGAACCAGTGTCTCCACCACCTGATTCTTACTGCACCGCGCTATACAGGTGTGAAATTCGATGTCCTTGCTGATATGATTATGCCCGCCCTGATATAGCTGCTCCGTCTCGTCACACAGACGCTTCAGCGTGACCAGCTCGTCCTCGTCCGCATTCCTGCAGGCAATCGCCGCGATCTCCGGTTCGATCATAAGCCGCACCTCGAACAGATCCAGCGCCATCTTATACTTATCCTCCATCTTCCCAAATCCCAGAGGATCCTCATCCAGAGTGTTCGTGCTGATCACATAGGTCCCGGAACCTCTGCGCACTTCCAGTATTCCCCGGGATACCAGCCCTTTTACCGCTTCCCGGATCGTGCTGCGCCCCACGCCGAACCGCTCTGCAAGCTCGAATTCATTCGGGATCTTCTGTCCCGGCTCAACCGGCTCCTGCAGGATATATTTCATCAATTCATCCTCGATCTGTGCACCCAGGGGCTTCTTGTTCTTCTTGTCAAAACTATACATTCTTATATTCCTCCGGAAGCGCTTCCTGCATCGAAGTCACAAGCACCTTCGTATTCCCGCATTTCCTATTCTTAATCTCCCGCCAGATATCTACTGCCGTCTCCTGCCTTCTGTCCGTATCTGCCTTATTCAGTACAACCATATATTCCATAGATCCGGCAATTCCTTTTCTTCCCGCCCGGTCACTCACAGCAAGCATAGCAATATCCTTCGGCTCAAGTATATCCCCCGCATCCTTTTGCAGGAAATCTGCCGCCATCTCCGCCCGGAAACAGACCTCACTGATCCGTCTTCCCACCGCATCCAGTCCATATACCGACAGGACACAGGTCACCTGGGGCAGAAGCACCGGCTCATGCTCTGCCGGGATCTTAACCGGAAGCCGTCTGGCCCCGTCCGCCTCGATCAATACGGGACCGGGAAGCTCAAGCACACGCTCAAGAACAGCCTTAGGAAGGATCTTGATCTTCCCCTCCCCGGCTCCGGCTCCGGCAAATACACACCCCACACGCTCCCGGGTCTCCAGAATCTCTTCTACAGACGGGCCGATCAGAAATCCCGGGAAATCCTCTGCCTTCATATGTGTCGTTGTGATCACAGCCGGCTTCGCACCGGATGCCTGGTATTCCTTCGCCAGCCGTTTCAACAGCGTCGTCTTCCCGCCTCCGCCGACCGCCGCTATCCTTGGTTTTCCCTGCCGTTCAAGAGACAGGGCTTCCATCAGTGACGAGCTCACCTTAAGCTTCCCTTCTATCACCTCTGCAACCATTCTGCACACTACGTCAGCACCTTCTCCAGAATATCAAACAAAGCTTCCATATCAATGGGCTTCGCAATATGCCCGTTCATACCGCTCTTTATCGCCTCCTGCCGGTCCTCCTCAAAAGCATTGGCAGTCATCGCTATGATCGGTATGGACGCAAGCCGCTGATCCTCAAGCTTACGGATCGTTCTGGTCGCCTCATACCCGTCCATGACCGGCATCTGCACATCCATAAGCACCAGTTGGTAATACCCCGGTTCAGAGTCCTTCAGCATATCAACCGCCTCCTGACCGTCTTTCGCGACCTCCAGCGTGAATCCCGCCTCCTCAAGGATCGCTTCCGCAATCTCCTGATTCAATTCATTATCCTCTGCCAGAAGAATACGGCCTGCGCGGAATGATTTCTGCTCCAGAATCCCGCCCTTACGTTCCTCTTCCTCTGCATTGACGATCGAATGCAGACAGCTCCTAAGTTCTGATAAGAACATCGGCTTACTGCAGAATGCAGTCACTCCGGCTTCTCTTGCCTCATCCTCAATATCCGTCCAGTCATATGCTGTCAGAATAATGATCGGAACATCTTCTCCCATCTCCTTGCGGATCCTTCGTGTAACTTCTACCCCGTTCATATCCGGCAGCAGCCAGTCAATAATGTATACACTGTAAATATTGTCGCGCATGACTGCCTGACGGGTGCGTAAGACCGCTTCTTTTCCTGACAAGGTCCACTCTGCGCGCATTCCGATCTGCCCCAGCATATAAGTAACACTGTCACAGCTATTGAAATCGTCATCTACGACCAACGCCCTGCAACCCTTAAGCTGCGGGATATCCTGAGGAATCTTTTCCCCGGAATGCAGACGGAACGTAAATGAGACCGTAACCTCTGTTCCCACGTTCTGCTCACTCTTCACCACAATAGAACCGTTCATCATATCAACAATATTCCTTGTGATCGCCATCCCAAGTCCAGTTCCCTGGATTCCGCTGATCGTCGAATTCCGTTCTCTTTCAAAGGGTTCAAAGATATGGTCAACGAACTCCTGACTCATACCGATACCGGTATCCTTGATATTAAATTCATAATTGGCGCTGCCGGCAGGCGCCCCCGGCTTCTCCGTGATCCGAAGACTGATGATGCCGCCTGCTCCTGTATATTTTACCGCATTGCTGAGCAGATTCAGCAACACCTGATTCAGCCGAAGCTTATCGCAATAGATCTCCTCATCGAAGACATCCACCGTATCTATATATAACTCCAACTGCTTGGCGTGGACGTCCGCCTGCAGAATATTCTTAAGCCCATGCAGAATCTCCGGCAGGCTGCACTCCTTCTCATCCAGATGCATCTTGCCGCTCTCGATCCGGCTCATATCCAGCACATCATTGATCAGACTCAGCAGATGATTTCCTGATGTCATGATCTTCTTCAGATACTCTTCTACCCTCTCCTTATGCTCGATATGCGTGATCGCCAGAGCTGTAAATCCAACGATCGCATTCATCGGAGTTCGGATATCATGAGACATATTGGACAGGAATACGCTCTTCGCCTTGCTCGCTCTGTTCGCCTGCATGAGGGCATCCTCAAGCAGACTCTTCTTCTCCATCTCCTCGCGCATCTCCACATCCACACTGCGGAAACCCATGACAACTCCCTGGATCTTCTCCCATGCTCCGGTCCGGACGACCTTCATCTGGAAATATCTCATCTCATCATTCCACAAAGTCCGGTAATTCACGATACAGAGTTTCTTGTCCGACAATTCGTTCTTAAGGCCGTCTACAGAAGCCGCTAATCTAAGCATCTCCCTGTCTTCCTCATACACGAACTTCTGTATGTAAGTTTCCATGCACTCTTCCAGTACCAGATCACCATGGAAGATCGAATCAAACATATGCATATGATCGTCTGCGACCTGCAGATGTCTGCCCTTCCCTGTGTCAAGGTCAAAGAAGCAGACCATGTTATAATCCACGCTCAATGCCTGAAGCAGTTCCTTATTATGCTTCTCCTTCTCTTTCTCCTGCTGCTTCTGACGGGTACAGTCCAGAAGGAACCGCTGATAGAACAGTTCTCCGTCCTCCTTAAGGAGCTTAATATTACCCATCACATGCAGAAGCTCCCCATCCTTATGCTGGACGCTGTATTCTACACTGACGCTGTCCCCTTCTTTCTTAAGCCTCGTGATACACTCCCTGAGCCTCTCCTTATCCTCAGCCACGACAGAATCCGCAACCATGTTAAATCCTTCCGCGAGCATCTCCTCATGAGATTCGTATCCCAGGATATTGAGCGCCGCTCTGTTAACCCTGATGATACGTGTTCCGTCCAGAGAATGGCAGAGGATTCCGCAGTCCATACTGGTGAAAACCGTCTCCAGCGTATGATTCTTCCTGACGATCTCCTGTTCATAGGCACGCTCCTGAGTCACGTCAATCGCGACCCCGACTGTACCCATCACACTCCCGTCCAGATCATACAGCGGAGACTTATAAGTCGTCAAAAGCTTGGTTCCATCACCGGTCATCACCGTCTCCTCAGATACGAACGTCTTCTTCTTGCTCATGACCTCCCGCTCCGACTCGATACAGGCCGGATCGTCGAACTCCACATCCCAGATATACGCATGCCCGCGTCCTTCTACCTGCTTCTTCGTCTTATTGACCGTCTTGCAGAAGCTATCATTGACCTTCTCATGTATCCCGTTCTTATCCTTATACCAGATCAGATTCGGGATATGATTGATCGTTGCTTCAAAGAAATGGCTGGTCTGCCAGTAATCCTTCTCTGTCTTACACTCCCTAAGCCACCTGAGAATATGAAATCTGCTCTCGGCGTCTGTCATCGGCATCGTCCATATATCATGGATCTCCTCCATATATTCTTCCAATAACAGAATCTGTTCCTTATCTGCAAGCACAATAAGACTGGCATCCGGTCTCTTCCCGGAAACCAGTGTCTTCATTGTACTCACGCTATCCATACCCTGTAGATTCGCCAGTATTACGTCTGCCCCGGACGACAGCTCTTCTTCTGGTCTCTCACTCTCCATAAACTCATGGGTAAAATTCTCAAAAGGACGTATCTCCTTCACAATATCAAAAGTACCGCATGTATGACCTGTTAAATAGAAATGAATATGGCAATGGTACATCTCTGTCCTCTCCTCATATATACATATAAATAGTAAGCATTCTTTCACATATATATTGTAACAATTGTATAATTCGCTGTCAATACGGAGATACCCGTGTTTTCGACGCATTTGCGGTTCTCTCCCATGCCGTTAAAAATATTTTTCCAAAATAAACTCCTTTTTACAGTTAAAAAGGTTATATTAATTGTAAGACGTTTTACAAAAGGGAGATGAGCCTCGTGTTGGAAGATAAGGAACTGATCCGGCGGATCCAAAACGGACAAACAGAATATCTGAACAAGATCGCCGAAAAATACTATGACGACATATACTATTTCTGCCGCTATCAGACCGGCAGCCGGGAAGATGCCTACGATCTGGCACAGGAAACATTCCTGCGCTTCATAAGATATGTAGACCATTATCGGTACCGTAACCTGAAAGGATATCTTCTGACCATCGCCATGAACCTGTGCCGGGAACATATGCGGGCAGCCGCGAAGACTCATTCGCAGGAGAAAATAATTGACTCCGCCGCCTGGCACGGTATTCTGACAAGTTCAGAAACGCCGCATGCAGACAGCCGTACGAGAACCTCTGAAAACGCGGTCTTACTTGCCGAAGCGCTCCTTGCACTCCCGCAGACACAGCGTGAAGCCGTACTTCTCCACCATTTCTACGGATATAAGAACCGTGAGATCGCACGGATGACAGGCGCTTCTTATGATGCTGTCAAATCCCGCATCCGACAAGGACTCCAGAAGCTCGGCAAACTTCTGGATCCTGATGATTTCAGAGAACATCTATAAAGAGAGGAGAGATTATTATGACATCACATATACCAAAGGACGATGAATGGCGATTTCCATTGGACGAACGAAGGAAAGTCCAGAGCCTTGCCGTCATCCGCCGGGAAGCTTTAAAGAAACGAATCCGGCATTATCCGGCATTTCCGGAACACATATGGAACCAGCTTCGTTTCAGGCCCTTAGATCAATGGCTCACCCAGGGAGGCGTCCTCATAGCCGCCATGCTGCTGGCGCTTTGGCTGCGCCGTGAGAACACCGGGAGCCTTAATTCAGTTACCGCCTGCTCCGTGTTCCTTGTATTTGCCGGGAATATCTGTTTAAATCATGCGGCACGCCTGTTTTCCTGGCATATGGCAGAGCTTGAGCAGACACTTTACCTGAACCTGAAGCAACTGATCTGTATCCGGATGCTGGAAGCAGGAATCGCCGATCTGATCATACTGGCGCTGTTTCTTGGAATTACCGGCCATAACAATACCATGGGGATCGGAGTAACCTTGCTCTATATGCTGGTTCCTTTTCTGTGGTCAGATACGCTGTACCTGCACATGCTGGTACACATAAGAAGCACCTCCTACGGCTTCCGCTCCTTCGCCCTTGGACTGCTCTGCGGTATCCTTGCACTGTTCCCGGTACTGTGGGCACCGGCATATGAGCCGGAAAACCTGATCATATGGAAGATTCTGGCCTTTTCCGGCCTGTCTGTGCTGATCGCAGAAATATATTCTATACTTACGAAAATAGAAAGAGGGGATCATATATGCCTGAACTGACATTAGACCGCATTACCAAACATTTCAAGAATAAGGTTGCCGTAGACAATGTCTCGCTCTGTCTAAAAGAAGGAATCTACGGTTTCCTTGGCGCAAACGGTGCAGGGAAGACCACTTTGCTCCGCATGATCTGCGGCGTACTTAAGCCCACCGCCGGAGAGATCCGCTATGACGGCGCCGAGATCGGCAGATTAGACGGCGATTATCGCTGTATGCTGGGGTATCTGCCCCAGGACTTTGGCTATTATCCTGACTTCTCCGCCCGAAGATACCTGGAATATCTGGCGGCATGCAAGGCGATTCCAAGAGAGCTTGCCCGCGATAAGGTGCAGGAAATGCTCCGCCTGACAGGGCTTGAAGCAGACCAGCGCGCGAAGATCAAGACATTTTCCGGCGGAATGATAAGACGTCTGGGGATCGCCCAAGCTCTCCTTAACGATCCGGAGATCCTGATCCTGGATGAACCTACATCAGGGCTTGATCCCAAAGAACGGATCCGCTTCCGCAATATCATCAGTTCTCTGTCCAAAGGACGGATCATCATCCTGTCCACTCATATCGTCTCCGATGTGGAATTTATCGCGGATAAGATCCTTCTCATGAAGCAGGGCAGGATCGAAAGCCAGGGCGCCGTTGGGGAAATCACCAGGGATATAGAAGGCAGGGTATGGGAATATCTGGCAGATCAGGAAGAAGCGCTGCGTATGAACGATATCTTCGCTGTCAGCAATCTGAAGAACGAGGGAGAGAAGGTCCGTCTCCGAATCGTCTCGGACGCCTGTCCCCGCGAAGGCGCCGTGCCGGTACATCCCGGCCTGGAGGACGTATATTTATATCATTTCGAGGAGGTATCAGAACATGTGGACAATCTGGAAAGAAGAGCTCTATAAGATCGCATCCCGCAAACTCGTCTGGCTGGGGGTACTCCTTCTGCTGGCGTTCGTCACCTTCCGTCTGTATTCGGAGCAGAACACCTACTCCTCGACGATCGACGGGAAGATCTACCGGGGCGCAGAAGCAATCAAGAAGGATCAGGAACTAACCCGGCTCTATGCCGGAACCCTGACTCTTGATAAGGTTGAGCAGATCTATGAGGAATATGGGTTTTTCTCTTATGATAAGGATGATAAGACACGGCTGGGGAATTACTGCAACTGGTTTATATCGAAGGAATTCACGAATTTTATGCAGACCGACGGGTATGATCCGGGACAGGTCCATTTCTACACGGGACAGGACTGGGAATACAATGCCGAACCGCTTCTCCATGGCGGAATCCGGTTCGACTATATCTACGGCTGGAGTGATCTTGCAGAAATATATCTCATGACCATTATCGTATTATTTATCCTGCTGATCATAGGGCTGACTCCTCTCTTCTCAGAAGAATACCAATTGAAAACCGCGGATATCTTAAGAACCACGCGGAGAGGAAGACAGAGCGGAATCTGGATGAAGATACTGGCGGCCTTATTCTTCTCTGTTGTCCTGACCTTGGCAGTGACCGCCTATCTGTGGGGAATCTACCTTGACGTCTACGGCACTCAGGGACTAGACGCTTCGGCCGCTCTCTTAAGCTTCGCTTATGGATATTACCCGGAAACAGCCGCAGGATTCCTGGTATTCCTCTTCTTCCTTGGGCTTGCGGGGGCGATTCTCCTGACCGGGCTTACGGCGGGAGTCTCCGCATTCTGCCAAAGCCCCTTCCTTGCGCTGGTCATCTCTGTCGCCGGATTCCTGCTGCCAGTCTTCTGGATCAAGGTATTTGCCCCTACATGGATCCTTGGCCCAAGACTCACGAAGCTCGTAACCCACTTCATGGCATCCATGCCGGCATATCTCCCGCAGAATCCCGGATTCTCATTTTCCAGGGGGCAGCTCATACTGCACCTGTGTATCGCTCTGGCAGCCGGGACCGGAGGAATCCTGCTCGGATACCGCAGGTACCGAAGTGCATCACACTAATATGAAACTATACCAAATGTGCGATCTTCTCCGTAAGCCGTACAAACGGCTTGCGGGATACCGCCCACACCAGCGCTATGCAAAACAGGATCAGCAAGATGCTCTCCCCGTTGCTGCGCACCGACCCCAGGATGGTCGACCGGTACTTGAAACAGCTATAGATCAATCCGTGGAAGATATAGACTGCCATCGTCCGCTCCCCCAGATAGGAATAGGACTTCTTCTTCGACGGAAGCACCAGCATGAACAGATAGATCATCAAAAACGAGATGGCGTAGCACACCACTCGGACCAATATCCCCTCTGCCGGGGATAAGCCAAGCTCCTCATAGGAATACCGTCCGTAGAACACCTTAACCGATAACCGGTGATGATAGTCGTCGGCAAATAAGGATACCGCCAGAATCCCCAGGATCCCCAGAGCGCCCATATACCCCTGCCGATTACGGAATCTTGCAAGCCACACACTGTCAAACTCCATTCCCGCCAGGAAAAACGGGAAGAAGAACAGGATCCGCGGAATCGAGAGGAAATTCCCGATCCCGACCAATCCGACTGCCAGCCCTGCCGCCAGGGTGATCGGCATATGATAAGGAATCCTCCTGACAACGGGCGCCGCCAGTCTCCACACACATAACGCCATCAGATACCATAAGGTGAATTTGGGCCTGGTAAAATACAACTCCGTCTCTTTGTCAAGAACAAACGTATATAATAAGTAATAGATCACTTCATATACAAAATACGGGATCACAAGCCCGCCAATCAGCTTCTTCACCGAAGGAATCTTCTTCGAGAAATATCCCGATATGAAGATAAACGCCGGCATATGAAACGCCACGATTCCCCATTTCAGCTCATACAAGAACGGGTTCTGGTCATAGCAGGGCTCAATAAAATGACCGATCACAACCAGCACGATCAAAAGCACCTTATAATTGTCAAAAAGATATTCTCTTTGTTTATTCTCCATTCTGCCTTCCTCTCTGATATCAAATCTTGCCGGACAAAGCCGCCCGCAGGCATCCATCCATCATCAAGTATCCTATGGGTACAGTTTATTATGATAAGCTTTGCAGATGAAAAAATCAAGCTTGAAAATCAAAAAAATGAGTGATAAAATTATCAATAAATATAGTTATACTCCAAGAATCCTGAAGGAATTTGAGTATTATTCATTCTAAAATCTATTTATTCAGGGGGAATCTTATGAAATTTCTTGTAAATCGCAAGCTTGCTACACGTATCAGTATCATTACGACAGCAATCATCTTTGCAGGGATGCTTCTTCTATGGTTTGTCGTCTCCAGCCGCGTCGCTTCCATGGTAAAAAATAATATCACGAACCAGATGACCGACGCTGTGGAATCCAGGGCCGCCATTATCAACGACTATGTTGCTTCCGCAGAAGAATATCTTACGGCCTTTTCCTTGAGCAGCGAAGTTCACGACCTTCTCATGAATCCTGACGACCCTGCCCTGCAGCAGAAAGGGCAGCAATATACCGAAGATTTTGCAGCAGTCAAAGGTGTGTTCGAAGGACTTTATATCGGCACTCCTGATACATATATCCTAACTCATACCTCTCAGGGCGCGATCGGTATGACCACCCGGAAGGGCGATTCTCTGGACGTATTCCGCGATACCATACTGTCCAAGCCGCAGCTCACCAACCTGGGGATCATGGAGTCTCCGGGAACCGGAAGCATGATCATCTCCATGTATTACCCGCTCTTTGACAATGACAGGTGTATTGGCTATGTAGGCGCAGGCGTCTACGCCAGCCGGCTGATGGATGCTCTGCTGGATCTGGACATCGAAGGTCTTCCCAACAGCGAGTACGTATTCTTGAATGCCACGACCGGCATGTACCTGTACCATGAAGACGAAGAGCTATTGAATACCGAGACAACCGATAAGGGTTATCTCAAGATCCTTGAGAAGATTCAATCAGACGGCAGCACGCAGGCGGGCACCTATTCTTATCAGGATGAAAACGGCGTAGATCAGTTAGTTGTCTACAAGTATCTAAAGGACCGGGATTGGGTATTCATGGTACACGATAATACGTCGGAAGTCTACGGAGAGGTCGGAACTGTACGTTTTACCGTAGGTATTCTATGTGCAGCCGTAGCGGCAGCCATTATATTTGTCACGATAGTGATCCTGCACCGTGTAGGACGGGAACTCATGGTTATGGAGCATTCCATCCGTCATCTGGGTAATCTGGAGCTTTCCGCCGATCAGGAACTAGAGTCCTTCTATGGAAGGGCAGACGAGATCGGCATGATCGCACAGACCATCCATAATGTCTGCAACTGCCTCAGGAAGACCATCGAGGATATCGGACGGATCTTAGGCGAGATGGCCAATGGCAATATCGCGGTGGACGTCGTAAAGAACGAGTCTTATTATATCGGTGATTTTAAAGTCCTTGCCGAGAGCCTTAAGAGCATACGGACCCATCTTACAGATGTAATGCGCGATATCACGCATATCGCTAATCAGGTCAATAGCAGTGCCAACCAGGTGTCTGCCGAAGCGCAGGCCTTATCACAGGGCACCATGCAGCAGAAGGATTCTATCAACGGACTGGTGTCCAATGTCACAGATATCACCGCACAGATCCAGAACAGTACCGTCCGCTGCAACGACGCTACCGATCTGGTTAACCGGGCTACCGGCTATGCGGCCGAAGCCGATACGAAGATGGAGCAGTTAATCACCGCCACGAGGAATATCGACCAGTCCTCATCCCAGATCGGCAGCATTATAAAGACGATCGAAGATATCGCTTTTCAGACGAATATCCTTGCGCTGAATGCCGCTGTCGAAGCTGCCCGGGCCGGCACCGCGGGTAAGGGCTTCTCGGTCGTAGCCGACGAGGTCAGAAGCCTGGCCGGCAAATCTGCCGATGCAGCCGGCAGCACGAGTACGCTGATCGGCCGTTCGCTTCAGGATGTGAAGACAGGCACAGAATCCACTAACCATGCTATCTCTGCGATGAAGGTGATCGGCGACTGCATCCAGTCCATCAAGACATTGATGGATGATATCGCACTTGCCAGCGTCCAGCAGTCTGAGATGATCGCTTCTATAGAGAACAGGATCAAAGAAGTCTCTAAGGTGACAGAGGAGAATTCCGATGCTGCCGAAGAGAGCGCGGCAATTTCCAATGAACTATCCGATCAGGCAAAGACTTTGAACCGTCTGATCAGCCAATTCCGTATACAGTAAGTTCTATCTTGTCATCTAAAAAGCAGCCGGGAAGGTTGAATTCATCAACCTCTCCCGGCTATTTTTACTGCAACGCTAATCAGCCGTTTGGCATACATGCTATCGAAAATTTCTGAAAATACTTCCCGCCCTCACTGCAATCACAAGCGATACCGCGCCGGAAAACAGAACCACCGCGTATTCGCGTCCCTCACAGATTTCAAACAGCACACCATACAGCGCATTGCCCAACGGCTGTGCACACATGGCGATCGTAAGAGCGAGCGCGATCACCTTCCCGATCAGGTTCCGGGGCGTCTCCGCCTGCATGAAAGACATCATCTGCACCGTAAAAACCGTCGAGAGTATCATAATAATAAAACAGCATACGGTAAGTACAAGATAATTAACCATTCCGGATGGAAACAAGATCAGCACGGCAGCTATGGGGAATACACATAAGGCGCTGGCAGTAATGAGACTGCCCGCCTTCTGAACCGACAACTTCCTGGCAAATATGCCCGCACCGATTCCTCCCGCCAGTCCTCCTGCCGCCAGGGCGCCCTGAGCATAACCATAGAGCCTGTTTGCCTGCGACGCTTCCAGCGCAAATACCTCCGTTACCAGATACGGCAGCGCAACAATGATCATGGCTGACAGAAACAGATTGATCCCGCATACTACCAGAAGTGTCTTCCCTATTACAGGCTTATCTCTGCGGATAAAACGGATGCTTTCTGTCATATCGGCCTTGACGATCTTCCAGATACTCCCTTCCGAGGCCGGCCTCTGAAACGGTATCTGTATGAAGACCTCCATGACTGCCGATAAGACAAAACAGACCATACATACCCATAAGACAGGCTTTATCCCGTATGCACTGTATAGGATACCCCCAAGCACCGGACCTGTCAGAGAAGAAAAGGAGCTGATCGTATTGATAATAGAATTCGCCGCCATAATATTGCCCGGAGCCGCCAACGCCGGGATACTCGCCTGCACGGACGGCTGATAGGCTCCCGCGATACCATACAGAAGCATCAGCGTTGCCGTCAGCAGGACAACGATATTCCCCCCATCCATAAGCAGGAAGAACACCAATATTACCGCCGCCGTGAAGAAATCCAATATCACCATGACATTTCTCTTATTCACCCGGTCTGCCACGATGCCGCCCACCGGCGACAGCAGAATCGACGGTATGAACGCACACGCCATCACAGTCCCGTACAGCGCTGATGATCCTGTCAGATTCAGCAAATATAAGGGCAGCGCAAATCTCAATGTAGCATTGCCGAACAGAGAGATGATCTGCCCGATGACAACTAATGTAAAATCCTTAGAAAAAAGCTTCTGTTCCATATAATACCTCCTTGCAATTTTCATACCGCATGACGGTATGTATTGACCCAAAATGATCTGCCCTGTATTTCGTATACCAGGGCAGAATGTTACTTGTTCTGCTGATAGATAGCTGCCAGCCTGCTCGCTCTCTCTGACATCTCACTATCTACGATATCCACGCCTAATCCCTTAAGCATCTGGCCATATACCCTGAATTTGCGATAGATCTCTTCTTCTGAACTGTCGAAGATCATCGGATTCGTCCAGATATTTCCCACAAGTATGATAAGCTCAGAAAGCTCCTTAGGGTAGTCCGTCTCAATAGAGCCGTCCGCGATCCCCTGCCGGATGATCGGCAGAATATAATTGGGTGCCGCATCTTCTATGGTTTCCTTAAGAAGACTGAGCAGAAGCTTCGAATTGTTGCGCAGATTGGGCGCTACCGTAAATATCTCATCCTGAACCGGCCGGTTCAATGACGCTTTGAAGATCGCCTTAAGCTTCTCCTTACCGTTAAGGTCCATGCGGTCCCGGATATCGGCAAGCATCTTATTGGATTCAGCCATCATCCTGTCCATAACCGCATACAGTATATCTTCCTTCGACTTGAAATGATGGTAGATCGCACCTTTGCTAAGTCCGCCCAGGTTATGAATGATATTCTGGATAGACGTATGCTCATAGCCCTTCTCCATGAACAGGCGGTAGGCAACATCCAATATTAAATTAACAGTCTCCTCCGGATGCTTATTTCTTGCCATGGTTTCTCCCTTTTCTTAACATACCTCTGGTATGTTTTTCATATTATCATACCGTCGGTCGGTTTGTCAATTACAATCTCTAAATCTCCATAAATCCATATGCCGAGCCAATTGCTCCCCCGCTTAGAAGCAGCTCCTTAACCTTCTTCTGCAAGCTGCTATCTGCCGGCAGTTCTCTATGATCCGTATCAACCGGAACCTGAAACAGCCACTCAATATATTCCTGATCCTCTCTGTCTTCCTGTACAATATCAAAACGCTCTTGAAAAGATAATATATTCGACCTTTCCGGCAGCAACGGTCGCAACGCCGGCGACATCAGCCATGAATTACATGTATACTTCTTATACTTATACTCTTCGTAATAAGTCCGAAAAAATATTGCCGCCTGTCTCATAGATTCATCAACTGCCTCTTCTGACAGGTCTGCGTCTGACGGTATATGAAGCGCAATCACGTTCTCACCGTCATGCTCCTTAAACTGATATTCCAATTCCCCGATACGGAACAGATTCATACTGATCTGCCTGTAAGTCCACCATCCCCGATCAAAAAACATCCTGCCGTTTTTCTTCCTGCATTCCTCTATAAACCTCGTAAAGCATCTCATCGTGTCCGCATATACAGCTTTCGCAATATGCTTCTCCTGATATCTGTCATATGTCCTTCGGGCACATTCCAACTGACAGTATAACATAGCCATGTTGTCTTTGTCTTCTCCGAATAAATCTTTCAAATATCTATAGGCCTGGGGCGCTGTCTGTATATCCGTCAATTCCTGTAAATATGGTTCAATCTGATCTAAAACAATCCTGTCACCGGCCGATGTCAGCGTCTTTATCATCTCTGGCTGCAAACCTATCAGATCATATAATTCCAATAATTCCACTGTCTCTTCCTCCAAAACACTTTTTCCTAAATGTCGGCAGATTTTATTTCATTTATCTTAGCATGCATCACAGATTGTTTTAAGAATAACATAATCCATAGTTTCTCCCCATGAAGCTCTGCCTGCACGCTTCCTCCCATCATCTCCGCCAGTTCTTTTACTATAAACAGCCCAAGCCCGGAGGAGCCTTTCCTCCGGGCTGAATCCGCCTTGTAGAACCGTTCAAATATCTGGTCTGTATCCGGCCTGCTGGTCTCTGACACCAGATTCTCAAAGATCAGACACTCTCCCTTCTGCCTGATTACAATTCCTCCCCTGCCATGCAGCAATGCATTCTGGATCAAGTTGCAAAAGATCCTGCCAAGACATTCTTCATCGGCCAGAACCCTCAGTCCCTCTGATTGGAATTCTACCTCAGGTTCAATCCCTCTCTCCTCGAACTGACGGTAAAATCCAATCAGACAATCCCCAAGCAGCGGCAATACCTGTACCTCAGACATATTCAATTTGAATTCCTCGCTGGTCAGCTTGGTATACAGGAACAGTTCTTCCAACATATCTCCCAGTTCTTTCAGGCGGTCGTCTGCCGTCTGCAGATACCGGTCCTGCTTAACAGCGTCGTCACATTCCTGTGCAAGCTGGATATAGCCCGCCGCTCCTGTAAGGGGCGTCCGGATATCATGGGCCAGGCTGGTGATATTCTGCTTCATCATCCTCTGCGCATTCTCCTGCCGCTTCTGTCTCTGGAACCAATACTCTACAAGCTGATTCAGCCGCCTGCATAATGTCAGTATGTCTCTCTGACGGTATTGCACGCCAATCTCCATATGGCTGCCCCGCCCAAGTTCCTCTATCTGCCTGCTTAAGGAGCGTACCGCAAAGATGACGCGGACGAACCGTATTGCCAATACGACACAGACAACGCCCATTACCCCAAGTACAATCACCATATCTGCCTCCCGCACAATCTTATCTGCTAAATATCTTTCTTCTTCAAGACGATTCCTGCAATCAGAGTATACAAGATCAGGAATCCAAATCCTACCACATAAACATAGAGATTCTTCACGGAAGTATATTTCTGAGGTCCCATCGCACAAGTCAAATAGATCGAATATTTCAGCCAGTCTCCTATGTTGAACATATTCAATACCCCATACAGCGTCGTCACTACCAGACCGCCGCCCAAGAATACTGCCGCCAGTGAACCTGCCGCCACACTTCGGGTCAGCACGCAGATGAAAATGATCAACGCGGCAAATGCCGCCGTCACAAACCACACCCATGACAGATAAAACAGGATATCCTTCCACCCCGCATACGGCACCAGATCATCGAACAGCCGGTTCATCAGCAGCGCAAACAACAGATGCAGCACCAGATAACAGCCATCCACGATCCACGCTGTCATAATCTTACTTCCGATATAATTCCACCGGTTCTGATGCAGCGCCATAATATTTTTGATAAAACCACTCTGAAAATCCGCACATATGAACAACATCACCCAGATACCGAATACAACGTTATACATCCCTCCGTCCAGACAAATCTGCCGGAAGAATCCCAACGAGTCTATACCGTCCAGTATACTCTCTGCTTCTGTTAGTTCCTGCGGGACAAGCAGCCCGATCCGCAGCGCGATCTCCTGTCCCTGCGGCGTCTCAAGCAGCCACATTATTCCATAAACCAGTACCGTCGCCGCCGCCAGCAACAAGAAGCATACATACACAGACTTACTTCTCTTCACCCGATACAGATCCATACTTAACAGGTTAAACATATCAGCACCCCCCTTCCTTACCCATGCGTTCTAAGAAATATTCTTCCAAGTCCATATGATGGAATCCTGATTCATACACGGAGACCCGGTTCTCTATCAGCATCTGGTTCACCTCCGACCCATCCCGCACCCCATACAGCCGGATCGACCGGGCATCGGACACTTCTGCCTGCACATCCGGGAACGTCTCCTGTATCATAACAAGCGCACGCTGCACATCCTGCACTTCAATTCTGAAATAGTCCTGGCATTTTTCTTCCAGTTCTTCCCTGCTGATCTGCTCAATCAACTCCCCATCCTTGATGATTCCGTAGCTGGTAGCGATCTTGCTCAGTTCCCCCAGGATATGAGAACTTATCAAGATGGTCTTCCCCTCCGCGTGAAGCTCTAAGATCAACTGCCTAAGTTCCCGGATTCCCTCCGGGTCCAGGCCATTGATCGGTTCGTCCATAAGCAGCAGGTCCGGGTTGCCAAGAAGCGCCAGCGCAACCCCTAGCCGCTGCTTCATCCCCATGGAGAAATGCTTCACCTTCTTCCTGCCCGTATCCGCAAGCCCTGTGACCTTAAGTACCGTATCCACACTGCGTTCATCTGCAAGTCCCATGCATTTCGCTTTCATTACCGCATTCTGCCTTGCCGTCATATTGGGATACAGGCCTGCCGCTTCAATCAGAACTCCCAGTCTCCTCCGCACGGCCGGATCGCTGACCGGCTTCCCGAATAACCGGATCTCTCCTTCTGTCGGGCTTGCCAAACCGCTGACCATCTTAAGGGCCGTCGATTTGCCCGCTCCGTTTCTGCCGATAAATCCATAGATCTCTCCCTCTCGAACCTTAAGCGTCACATTCTTTACTGCCGCCTTGTCTCTGTACATCTTCGTAAGGGCCATGGTCTCTATGGCAAACTGTTCCTGTCTTTCTGTACTCACTTTGTTGTCTCCTTTTTGTATGATTCTTATCCTTCCTTACAGAAAACATTCTAGTACAAGAGTTTTCAAAAAGTGCTCAGAAAAGTTTAAGAAAGTTTAAAGCCCATTCCCCACACTGTCTGAATATACGTATCCGTTCTGCTTCTCTTAAGCTTGGAACGAATGTTGCTGATGTGCACGTTGATGGTTTTATCCTCAGCCAGATATTCTTCTCCCCAGGCATACTCATAGATCATCTGCTTCGTGAATACACGCCTGGGATTGCGGATCAGAAGCTCCATGATCAGGAATTCATGCTTTGTCAATTCTATAAGCTCTCCCTTCGCCGTCATCTCCTGAGTATCCGGATTCAAGGTCCATTCGCGGTAAGAATACGTCTGCCATGCCGGTATCCCTCCGGAACTCTCTCCCCCGTTTACACAGCGGCTCTGTCTGGCTTCTGTCTCCTCCTCTTCTCTCTCACGACGGCGGAACTGTACCTGTATCCTCACCAACAGCTCCGGCAAGTCAAAGGGCTTGCACAGATAATCCTCTGCCCCGGCAGACAATACCTCCACCTTGCTTTCAAGCCCGCTCTTTGCAGACAACACGATCACAGGAGCCTTCTTAGAGAATACGGATACAAGTTCCTCCCCTGAGATTCCAGGAAGCATCAGATCCAGAAGAACCAGATCATATTCTTCCATAGAGAATAACAATTTCGCCTCGCTGCCGGAATAAGCCTGTGTACACATATATCCATGCCCCTCCAGATACTCCTTGAGCATCTGGTTGTTCCGGGCGTCATCTTCTACAATCAAAATATTCTGCATGTGATCTCCCCCTTTGAGAAAATAATAACATGCAGAATATAAAAATACAAATCCTTTATCAGTTCTCCGCCCCTCTCAGCCGCTCCCAAAATCGCGCCTACAGCCATCGCCGCCAATGTTACAACAATAATGACAGGATGTCCCCCTTTGTCCCACAAACAGGAATTTTTACTTTTTCTCTCTGTTTTCGTTCTTGATTATATCAACTATCAAATATATAACTACTGGAACTAGGATTATAAGCAGAAAGTCTGTTCCTACTGGCTTAGGTAAAACCGATGCCAATCACCTTCTCTCTTAAAACACGAAACCATTCCGGTAAAAGCCAAAATTATTCTATATCACTTTCCTTCCTGCTGCATATTTGCCCGCCAGTCTCTTGCCTTCCTCTGCCAGATAAATACAGCGCTCCAACCTCTCTTTCGTTCCAAGCGTCCTTGTACTGCGGATCCCATTATCGTCAAGCACCAGTGCATCCAGTTCATATCCCTCTTCAAAGCTTCCGGCTTTCCCAAAGAAAGAACCTCCTCCCTTCGTAGCCAGATAGAATACTTCTTCCATCGCAAGCGGTTTCTTCCCCTGATCCGCAAGCCTCCAATACAGCTTAGAGACACCGACAGCATCGGCCATACAACGGAACATAGATAAATTCGCGCCGCCCGCCATATCGGTTCCAAGTCCTACCGGAATCCCTTCTTCCAGGTATCTGCGGATCGGTGCGATTCCTGAAGACAGGTTGATGTTCGACTGCGGACAATGCGCCACATACACACCCTTTTTCTTCATAAGCTCCATCTCCGTGTCCGAAGAATGTACACAGTGGGCCATGACCGTCTTCGCCTGTCCCCCGAACAGACCGTAGTGCTCATAGACATCTCCATAGCATGAGGACCAGGGGAATAATTCCTTCACCCATTCGATCTCCGACAGATTCTCCGACAGATGGGACTGAACCGGAAGCCCGTATTCCCGCTGCAGCTTCCCTAATCCCTTCATCAAAGGACCGCTGCAGGTCGGTGCAAACCGCGGTGTAAGGATCGGCCGGGTATTCTGATACTTTTCTTTTGTCTCCTCGATCCATGCAGCCGTTACATCCAGAGAAGTCACCGCATCCGTCTCCCTCAGATCATCCGTACTGTTCTGATCCATATTGACCTTGCCCACATAAGTAATCAGTCCTGTATCTTCCAGCTTCTCCATCAGAATTTCGGTAGCCGGAACATGCACCGTTCCGAATACCACCGCCCTCGTAGTCGCGCTCTGCTTAAGATCTTCTGCAAAGATCTCATAGGCCTTTTCGGCATAATCCAGATCCTTGTACCTGCTCTCTTCGGGGAATGTATGGGTATCAAGCCACTCCAAAAGCTCCAGATCCATTCCCAGCCCCCGAAAGGGATACTGGGGCGCATGGATATGCAGATCTGTCATTCCGGGGACTATCAGCATATCCTGATAATCTGTAACCGGCAGATTCCGATATTCTTCGGGCAGCACCGGATACACCCCCTTAGAAACTCCCTGACAGCAGACCAGATATCCCTGATCTGTAACAGACAACTGATCCTTTGTCTTGGCATAACAAATATTTCCCTTTAAAACAAATGAATCCTCTCTCATAACTCTTCCTCTCTTCTTCCAGTATTCTGATATGTTATCCCCGTATTATAAAAGCATATCGTATTATGAATACAAATGCAATCCCCAAACACCCGGACAGCGGATTTCCGATTTATGCAACGGGAACCACCTCATACAAAAAGAACTTGCGGAGAAGATAGGCGTTTCCGCTTCCCAGTTGAGCCGCATTGTCAGCGGCGAAACGAGAACGGTCAGCAGTGATATTCTCATAGGTGTGGCAAAGGAATTTAAAGTATCTACATACTGCATACTGGGCTTGTCCACCGTGAGCGTCCGTAAAAGCTACGATATTTCTGAATTAGACAGGGCAATAAAATCGAATGGAGACAAATTTATGGAGGGCAACTTCTTTTGACTTGCATATTCTTTTGGCTATATACAGCAAAAGTTCTCCATTTGAATATGAAATTTTTCAATTATTTTGAAACCTTCCGCTGTATTCAGAAAGGAAAAGTCCCGCAACCGCCATAACCGTTCCGACGGCAGATATCCATGTCACTGGCTCTTTCAGTGCCAAAACAGATGTCAACACTGTTATGACGGGAACCATATAAATATAGACACTGGTCTTAACCGCCCCAAGCGTCTTTACCGCAAGATTCCATGTAACGAAACAGAGTGCGGACGCCCCAAATCCCAGATACAGGATATTGAGCAGATGCGTCATATCAGCAAACCGTTCCATCCCGATTCTGAAATCGAAAAGGAATAATGCCGGAACCATAAAAAGGATGCCGTAAAAAAATGTCCTTCGTGTGGCAAGGATAACCGGATAGCCAAAGCTGCTGATCTTTCTTGTCAGTATGGAATAACACGCCCATACAAAAGCCGCCAGAACTGCCAGCAGGTCGCCCACAGGGTTCAGTTCCAGTTTAGAGCCGTTAAAACTGATCAGCGCAACACCTGCCGTTGCCACCACAAAACCAGTGAAAAAATTTGCCCGCAGTTTCCCTTCCGATTTCAGGAATAGCCGCGACAGTATCGCTGTGAAAAATGGAGCAACCGATATGATAACTCCCACATTGGAAGCCATCGTATATGTAAGGGCGATATTCTCCAGCAGGTAATACAAACATATCCCACACAGCCCTGCCAGTACGAATGTCGCCTCCTGCCTGCGGCTCACAGCTTTCAACCGATGCGGGCAAACCAGAAACAATGCCGCAAAGCCCATGACAAAGCGGAAGAACAGGATTTCCACAGGCTTAAAATCCGTAAGCAGGACTTTGGTGGATATGAATGTTGTTCCCCATATGATGATCGTGAACAGTGCCGCCAAATGCCCGGCTGATCTGCTATTTCCCATGCTGCCCACCATCCCCCTCTTTTTCTGAGAATATTTCACGGTAAGTTCCCGGTGCAAGCCCTATGAACTGGTTGAAATAATTCGTAAAATGGCTCTGGTCTGAAAACCCTGTCCTGATTGCTGCCTCCACAGGGGGAATCCCTTCTGACAGCAGTTTTTTTGCTTCATTGATACGGATTGTCTCAAGGTAACGGTATGGCGTGACCCCCTTCTCTTTCGTAAATGCCCGCAGCAGCGTTGATTTGCTAAGCCCTGCGCGGCGGCATATCTGGTCTAAATAGATACGCTCCGTGAAATGCTCCCTCATGTATTCACAGGCTCTTTCAATCTCCTGCCTGCACTCCTGAATGCAGCTTTCAAAGGGCTGCCCGTAATTCTGGATAAGATACGAAAGCAGGAACAGCAGGGTTTCCTCCTTCTTAAACTCCCCTGTCCCTTTCATGACCATCTCATGGAGCGGCCGCAGGTGGCAGGCTGCCTCCTCATCATAAACAACATTTTCCGAGAATCCCGGAAGTTCCCGTTTCCCACCGGGAAGCACTTTCTTCCCGATGACTTCCTCCGCCAGATTAAGCATAATCTCTTTTGAAATGTTGATGCCCCGGTAATCAAATGTCCCTCCGTCACTCTGTACGCAGGCATGGCTGTCTCCCGGATTGAAAAGCACGATACTTCCTTTCTCTATGGCATATTCCCTGTCCCTGCAAGAAAGCACTCGCTCCCCCTTCTCCACAAATCCTATAACATAATGCTCATGGAAATGGCTCGGAAATGGCTGCATAATTCCCTCAAAGCAGTATGCTTCAAGCCTTAATTCATCATCATATACCACTGTTCTTGTTTCTTTCTTCATATGGATCGCCTCCTCAAAAGCCATTTTACCTCTTATTTTTTCCTGCGTCTTGTAAAATATCTTCATTTTTAGTTTATCGGTTTTATTTCCTGCCTGTAATATCTGACAGGTTGGGAAAGTAAAAGAGAACCCATCAATCATAGTAAATCCACATTCATTCGCTGCTTGTTCAAAGTTTCTAGTACCTCATCGCATTAATCTTGAAGTAATAGTGCTTGATATTCGTGTCAGCTGTGCGTCTACGAACCGACGGTGTAGCGGGCTACATCTAGGTTCGTAAGTGTGCAGATGGCATGGATAGCAAGTGCTTATTACTCAAGAATTAATGCAATGATGTACTAGCCAAACGACGCAGAATGATTTTTCATATACAAGGCGGAGGAATGAGGCGTAGCGGTGGCTACGTTGATTGACGACAACGCAGCAGATGGCAAATCAGGCTGGTCATTGGGCTGGTTACTTATTATTCGATGTATTTCCTAAACTCATACTGGTATACTATCCCTCACACACAGCGCCCCATACCCCACCTGGGGATTCGGATACTCCGTAAATCCCGGCAGCGGCCTCGCCCCGCGCCTAAAATACGCCTTCACCTTCTCCCCAAACAAGTATGGGTCATTCCCCCTCACGATTCCCCATTCCATCAACAGCGCCGCTCCGCCCGTGACAAACGGAGTCGCAAAGGAAGTTCCCGTAAACTGTGCGTAACCCCCTCCAACCGCCGCCGCGGTCACATCCACTCCCGGAGCCACGATATCCGGTTTTATCAGATTCGTCTCTCTCGTATATCCTCTTCCGGAAAAATCCGCATAGACGAACGTCAATGCATTATAAGCCCCTACCGTGATCACTCTGCCTGCCGTAGACGGAATCGTAAGAGTTGTGTGATCCGTGGGAAATAAAAATCCCGTTCCCTTATTCAGCACATTCTCGCTGGGAAGCCACAGCTCATACGCTCCCGAAACAATCTTCCTCGGCGTCAGGATGATCCTCCATACCCCGCCCGTAATATATGTTTCCCTTGGAAGCATATCGATGTAAATCTCCTGAGCCGTGCTATACGGACTCGGCTCCCCATAATAGAGCAGAATCTCCGTCCCTCCAACCGCGAACCTCTGCGGTCCAAGTATCTCCTGAAGCGGCCCCAACGTAACACCGCTTGGCGTCATCAGCGATATATCCACGATATCCGTATACTCTTTCCACAACTGAATGCTGATAGCCGTCTGGCTGTCCTGCACTGCCAATTGAATAATCTCTTCCCTTCCCGGCGTCATTACCCCCGACGTATGACCCGCGCTTGCCGCTTCATTCCCTGATCCAATACAGATGCTGCTCTTCCATATATTTGACAGATCGTCAATAAATCTTTCCAACAGAGAGGTTCCGTCATGGGAACCATAAGTATTGCCGAAACTGATATTGACCGCAACCGGCATCCGAAGTTCCAATGCCTTTCTTATCACATAATCAATTCCCTGCATTAACTCCGTTGTCCGGGGGAATCCCTCTTGCCTTGGATTGCCAAGCTTCACCACCAGAAGCTCGCTCCTGGGTGCAACCCCGGCATATCTTCCGCCGCTGTTCCTGCCGTTCCCGGCGGCGATTCCGGCCACCGCAGTCCCGTGACCGGAAATATCTTCACTGGGTACAATCCTTCTTCGTTCCATAAGTGTCGATTGATTCAACGCTTCATTGATCTGTTCTGCCGTATACTCTGCACCCATGACATAACCCTCCGGCGGAATTCTACCCTCTCCTGGGGCCAGCGACTGATCCCAAAGCGCACGTATTCTCGTTGTTCCGTCTTCATTGCGGAAATCTGCATTCTCGTACTCAATGCCTGAATCGATGACCGCGGTCAGAACTCCCTGTCCATATAATCCGAAACGGGCATCCTGTACCGTATCGATACAAGATACCCGTCTTCCGTTTGCAACTTGAAAAAATAATCTTTTTGGTTTTTCTATATATTCTATTTCCGGAATCTGTGCAAGATTCTCAATCTCCGACTCCCGAATCGTAACGATCGCATATTCATTCTGAAGTTCTACCACCTTGGCTGCCAGTTCCTTCACCCTCTCAAGGCTTCCCGAATACTTCACGATAAGATCCCATTCATTCTCTGCCGAATCGTATCCCACATCCAATTCTAAGGACTTTTCCCGCTCCCCTGGCGTCGCATCCAACGCTAAGTTCAACAAATTTTCAATCTTCTGGCTCGCCATACAATTCCTTCTTTACCTGATTATTTTTACTTCGTCAAAAAATCAAATCCCAGATACGGTGCGATCTCCACCGGAATAAAATATCCCCGATCATGCCGGCATACCGGACACTCTGCCGGAACCAGCTTCCCAATCTGAATATGCCCGCAGTTCATGCACATCCATTTTCCGCTGGAATCACTCTCAAAAAACTTATTCTGCTCTAATAATTCAGCCAGCTTACGAAACCGCCTGGCATGAATCGCCTCGATCTCCGCAATTTGAAAAAACGCGGCCGCAGCTTCCGTGAAGCCCTCTGTCTTCGCCTCATTGCCAAAAGCCTGATAAACATCATCCGCCTCTTCCATCTCATTGTGTTCCGCCTTCTTCAGCAATTCTACCACACCGTCAAAATGATCCACCGGATATCCTCCGCATATCTCGATGGTAGTCCCTGAAAGATTCTTGAGCAGATCATAGTAACGCTCTGCATGCGCTCTCTCCTGATCCGCCGTGAACAGAAATACCTGCTGAACCGAATACAACCCTTGCTTCTTTGCGGTATCCGCCGCAAACGTATATCGGTTCCTTGCCTGACTCTCTCCTGCAAATGCACGCATAAGATTCACTCTGGTCTTACTCTCTTTAAAATCAATCGCCATGTCACATACTCCTTCTTCTTCATTCTTACCTACTATTATGTGACATAATAACCAGATTATTCATGTTCTGCAGATACGGTGTCAATTAAATCCTATAATTCTCCTCGCTACACTGTATACAAGAGATGATATCTTCCTGCCGGACTTGCCGGGAATATTCATTGTCTGGCCCAGGATCCCATAACGGATCTTAAGGTACATCTTAAAGTCTCTCTTCTTAAGATATCTCCATAGCTCTCTCTTCTTCTCAATATTCTCCTCTGTCTTAGAGCGAATCAGGATAATGGAGGATACAGTCATCATAATCGCCAGATAATTGACCATATAGAGCCTTAATTTCCTGCTTGAGATCTCTCCCATCTCATACATATCGATCATCGTCTTGGTGACATAGATCTGCTGATCTGCCCTGGCGATCATATTCTTCTCATTCACCGATTGGTCGTCTCTGCCGATAAAATACCGATAAAAATCTATATCCAGATAATATATCTTACGGACATGGGGCAGCGGATAATATACATAAATATTATCCACATAAAATGTATGCTTCGGCAGCTTCATCTGTATCAGCTTCAGCAGATCCGTCCGGTAAATGACCGAATGCATTAATATATATTGATCCAGCCGGAAATGGCCGATATCATCCCACCGGAAGATCTCGTCCTGCGGCAATGCATTGCGGTAGTGAACACATTTCTTATGAGATGCCCCTGTCTTCTCATATACGAAATTCGACACAAGCATATCTATCTGTTCCCCGTCTTCTTCCAGGTTCCTGATGAGCGTGAGTATCCTCTTCAATGCTTCTTCGTCGACCCAGTCATCGCTGTCCACCACTTTAAAATATTTCCCCTGAGCAGCGCCAAGACCTGCGTTGACGGCATCACCGTGGCCTCCGTTCTCTTTATCAATAACTCTGACAATATCGGGATAGTTTTCCATATATTCATGGGCAATCTCTGATGTCTGATCCCTGGAGCCGTCATTTACGATCAGGATCTCAACCTCATCTTTGCCTGTAAGGAGGCTGTCGATAGCCCGGGACATATAATTCTGCGAATTAAAGCATGGAATTGCAAATGAAATATATTTCATTCTATTTTCCTCCTAAATATAGTATCACTGCACATATTACATTAGTATAAATCATTTCCGATTTTTTTCAACCGGTTCTCAGCAAAATCTTACATAAATAATACCGTTCATAGAATGTTCATTTATCTTTTAAAAAACCTTCATTACTTTAACATTATTTCTTCACAGGTCTGATTTATACTAAACCTATCAATTAGACAAATACTATTTTTTGAATAAACTTTTTCATAATACATGCCGGGCACTGCGAATAGCGGTGACCCGGCATCCTCCCTTTTTATGGGAAATCCGTCAATTTTACTGCCGATCAGGGAATCCCATGGACAGAATCTTATCTAATATACGAAAAGCGGCTTCTTCTTTCTCCATGATCGGAAGCTCTGTCACATCATTTTTCGTAATCATGGTAATGATATTCGTATCCGTCTCAAATCCCGCTCCCTGCATCTTTAAATTATTTGCAACGATCATATCGAGATTCTTCTTATATAGCTTCTTTTTGGAATTATCTAGCATATTCTCTGTCTCCATAGAGAAGCCGCACAAAAACTGTCCGGTTTTCTTATGATCTCCCAGATATTTCAAAATATCATCTGTGCGTTCCAACGAGATTGAAAGATCGGAATCTGATTTCTTCATCTTCTCTGAGGCGGTATATTGGGGTCGATAATCCGCAACCGCGGCTGCCTTGATGATTATGTCCATATCACTGCTCCTTGAAATGACCGCATCATACATCTCCCTCGCAGAAATGACCGGTACGACATCTACAAACATCGGCGCCGCCAAAGCTGTCTTGCCGGTAACCAGAATCACCTCTGCTCCCCGGAGCATACACGCCCTGGCAACACTGTAGCCCATCTTGCCGGAGGAATGATTGGAGATGTAACGTACAGGATCTATAGCCTCCTGCGTCGGTCCGGCAGTAACCAGCACCTTCATCCCTGCCATATCCTTCCTGCAGGCACAGCGCCGCAATATATGCCCACAGAGGACTTCTGGTTCCGGCATCTTTCCCGATCCGATATCACCGCATGCAAGATAACCCTCCGCAGGAACTACCACTTCCATACCGTATTGCTTCAAAACAGACAGATTATCTTGTGTGACCGGATTCTCATACATACCGGTATTCATGGCCGGAGCAATAATCTTAGGCGCCTTGCTTGCAAGGATCGTGGTAGTGAGCATATCGTCTGCCAAACCATGCGCCAGCTTGGCGATGACATTAGCCGTTGCAGGAGCAACCATGATCACATCCGCTTTCTGGGCCAGCGCTACGTGTTCCACCTTGAATTCAAAATTACGATCAAATGTGTCAATGATACATTTGTGGCCTGTCAGACTTTCAAATGTGATCGGATTGATAAAATTGACGGCATTCTTCGTCATGATCACACGGACATCTGCACCCTTTTTCACTAACATACTCGCAAGAGAAGCGCTCTTATAAGCAGCGATCCCTCCGCTAACCCCCAGAAGAATAGTCTTATCTTTTAAATCCATAGGTAATTCCTTTCTATGATGATCCACTAGTTATCATTATTACTATAGCAGAATATCTGTTTTTGTATAGTCTTGAAAAGTAACCGGAAGCATGATAGAATGTAAGAAGTTCGAATTATTGTAAAATATTGTAATACAGGATTAGAACAAAGAATGAGGTGCATATGAAAAAGCTTATCATAATAGGACTGATCGCAGTCGCAAGCATGGTATTTACAGGCTGTGGAGACAAAAAGAACGAAGACAAGAACGCTGTGCCGGATCAGGTCGAAGACTCTGTAACCGATGATACAGATACGGAAGATATCACCGATACGGCAAATGGTTCTGCAGATACAGACACACCGAATGAAGATGGTATTTCTACTCTCTGTACTGATGACAAGAGTATCAGTGTAACTGTGACAAGGCCAGAGGGCTTCGATGATTCCGAATACAGTTCCGAACATCAGGTAGCATTTCAGCGGTTAGGTGCAGACGGCACCAGCAGCACACAGTTGAATCTGCGTCTCATGACAGAGGACGAGAATACTGTCATGACGACGGCACAGCAGGAAGTAGAATATCTTCTGAGTGCGAATTCTGACGGCGGCGCTGCCGGAGAAGTGCAGACACAGGCTGCCGGAGAGAAGCAGTTCTCTTATTTCACCTATTCACTGGAGGGGATCGAGGGATACCGGATCTGGACAGCTCTGGATAATGGGTGTATTCTTTCCTGTACTGCTGAGAACATCGGAAGCGGATTAGAACCGTTAGCACTTGAATCTCTTACACAGATATTATCTACGGTAGTTCAAGAATAATTATATTTATATTAGGGAATCCAAAAGTATACTTTTCGGATTCCCCATTTATTTTGGAACATTTTTGCATAGTAAAAAACAACTAACACACGTTAGCTGTTTCTCCCAAAATACATCTATTCACATATACCTTCAAAACTGCATACAAGAAATCCTGTTCATCCTTCTTCTACCTATCTCCGCTTTGGTCATGCCCTCGACCGATTAGTTGCGGTCAGCTCCATACATTACTGCACTTCCACCTCCGCCCTATCTACCTTGTCGTCTTCAAGGGGTCTTACAACTTGCGTTGGGATATCTCATCTTGAG
>CAJTCH010000010.1 GCA_910574715.1 Lachnospiraceae bacterium
TTCAGTGTATTTTAATCATTTCTATCATCTGCTATTATTGGTTTAATAGCTTAATCCTATTGTGATATCATGCCACTACTAAGTTGTTAACATTGATTGCAAAATATCTGAGCCGGAGATTGACCGTCCGACCGGACGACGTTTTTGAAAGCTGTGAACTCGAAGCGCCGCCCGCGTCTGATGCACCCGCCGATTGACTTTTCAACCGGCGGGCTTTTTTTGTCCCTATCCAACCAATCACAACAAATTTAAGGAGGAAAATGTATGGAATTTTTTACAAGTGCAATCGACACTTTGAAGGTACTGGTTATCGCGCTGGGCGCTGGCCTTGGCGTGTGGGGCGTTATCAACCTGCTGGAAGGTTACGGCAACGACAACCTTGGCGCAATGCTCATGTACGGTAAAGAAGCAAGCAACCGAAAACAAGAGATAGACCGCCAGCACCACACTATTCCGAACCAAAGAAACCAAAGACCAAAAGACAAGCATTGTGGAAAAATCTAAACTTTTGGATTTTTCCACAATGCCGACTACTACGGAATCCCTCTCATTCTTTATTCCATAAAACCTATTGTAGATAATTTGTGGGTACAATGCTATATTAACAATAGGTTATAAAAAAATGTAGTTATTGTTAACCGCTTATACATGGAAATCAGAATTTAAAAATCGTACAATACGAAGAGGAGAAAAATATTATGGAGCGATTACCTGTTGGAAAAATTATACAAGGATTACGCAAAGCAAAGGGTATTACACAAGAAGAGTTAGCGGAAGTATTGGGCGTTTCAAGCGCAGCAATTTCTAAATGGGAACATGGACAAATGTATCCAGATATTACACTGTTCCCCGTGATTGCCAGATATTTTAATATTTCCATTGATTGTCTGTTTGGATTTTCAAATGATTTGTCGGAAGAAGAATATCTAAAAAACAGGCAGGAATGTATAAAGTTATTTGCAAGTGGGAAGTGCCTTAATGGAATTGAACGGATTAAAAGGCTGGTTTATTTATATCCAACAAATGATAGGATAAAGATTGATTTGCTAAAAAATGTACTTCCATATCTAGCTTTAGAAAAAGATTCCGAAATTCGTGAAAATTTAATCCGTCAGATGATTTTGATATGTCAGAGATGTATAGATGATAGCGTTCAATCACAAAAACATTTCTTGCTTGCACATTTGTTTATTATGATTAAAAAATACGAAGATGCGTCTGCCTGCCTTGTTGATGAAAATGAATTTATGGCAATAGACATGAAGAATAGCCTAATACTAAGAGAAAATAATGCAAATGCCATTGACATAATAGATTCAACAATAAATATGTTAGGAATACAGTTGATATATGAATTGCGTAATAAGGTATCATATTGGATAAAAAACGACTTGACATACACAAAAGATATTTTAGAAAAGCAATGCACTCTTATAACAGTATTAGGGCTAAGCCGCAATTTATATTTTATGGTTTATATGAACATGGCATATGTTTATTGTCTAAGCAGTCAAAAAAATGCAGCTTTAGAATTAATACAAAAATTTATCACAATGTATAAGGAAAATCCCATAAAAGATAGTATGCTTATCAATGTTTTTGTGTCAGGCTTTTCAAGCCAGCCGTTTGATATAATAAGAAAAACGTCTGCATTTATTGAATTAAATCAAATATTGGAGGAATATTTATGAAAAACTATGGCTATTTATTATCCTATTTCAAAAGGAAAAAAGTTTGTGCGTTATTTGCACTAATGCTCTTTTCATCCTTTATAACTTTGTGTCCGCCGTTCATTACAAGAATCCTTCTGGATTACGGTATTGCAAGTCTATCAATAAAAACCGTTTTGTTGAGTGGAATATGTCTGCTATTTGTTTATATTATCAGTTTTTTTGCTAATTATTTAATCAGCCAATCATTGATCCGGACTAGCAACTACTTTGTTGCAGATATTAAAAATGACTTGATTTCAAAGGTTTTAAAATTACCTATGGAGTTTTTTGATAAACAACAGACAGGCTATATTTTAGAACGTGTAAAAGAAACTGATTCCCTAAATGTTTTTTTCTCACCTGTATTTTTAAAATTTTTGACCAGTATATTTTCGTGTGTTGGAGCGTGGATATTTATATTGTCGATACGTTGGGAATTATCCTTGATATTGATTATATTTTTGCCTGTTTTGTATTACTTTACTAATTATTCAAGTATACAAATTAAAAAAGTTTCAAAAACATTACTTGAATCTAATGCACAAACATCCGGGAAGATTCAAGAAAATATAGGTGGTATTTCAACGATTAAAGAAATGAATTTAGAAAAACAGCGGTCAAATGAAATGGCTAAGCAAATAAGAAATGTTGCAGACCAATCCATAAAACGTAATAAGAAAATGAACCTTGCTTCTGAGGGTATACAAGGTTTTACTAATATATTTTCAGTTTTACTCATTATCTGTTCTGGATTATTTATAATTAATGGAAAAATGTCTATGGGCGATTACTGGGCAGTTTCACAGTATGCAACAGTAATATTTGCACCTATACAAATTTTGGCAAGTATTAGTGTTATGGTGCAGCCGGGGACTGCTGCTTTATCTAGAATCGGTACTATTTTAAGGCTTAAAACAGAGAATGAAATTGAGGGAAAGAGAAAAATAGAGAAAGTTACCAAAGTATCGTTTACAGATGTTTCATTTGGGTACACGAACCACAATGTTATTCAAGACTTTAATATGGTTATTCATAAAAATGAGAAAATTGCATTACTCGGAAAAAACGGAAGCGGTAAGACAACGATTGCTAAGTTGCTCATGGGATTTTATAAAAACTACAAAGGTTCTATAAAGATAAACAACATAGAATTGAAAGAAATCTCGTTATCTGATTTAAGAGAAAAAATAGGCATTGTGGCACAAAATATTGTTTTGTTCTCTGGAACTTTGATAGATAATCTGATGTATGCTGCACCACAGCTGACAGAAAACGAAATTACTTCAATTCTCCAAAAAGCGGGACTTGATATGTCTGAATTTGAAAATGGACTAAAAACTATAATAAGTGAAAACGGGAAGAATTTATCTGGTGGACAAAGACAGAAAATTGCGTTTGCAAGAATGATTATCAAAAATCCAGATGTTGTGATTTTTGATGAAGCAACATCCAACTTAGATGTCGATACCCAAGAATTGGTGCGGGAATCGGTAAATATATTATTTGCAGATAAAATTTGTATCATTATCACGCATGATTCACATATGGCAGAAATAGCTAATTCGATTGTGCGCCTTTCTGAATGACATCGGATTGATTTTTTAATGAATAAGTTAGTCAGATAAATGAAAACTGCTTTTTGCTCTCAATCAAAAGGGCTGGAGTTCAAATATGTGTTTATTGCCGCCGTGAATAACAGAATTATTCCGTTATTATCTGCAATCAACAAAACGGATTCTATCTCTGAAGCAGAATCTTTAACATCAGAGAAATGTCTGCTGTATGTTGCGATGACCCGTGCACAGAAAAGCGTTTACATTACAAGCTACGGAAGAAAATCTAAGTTTCTTGAGTAAAAACAAGTATATCTATTCCTGCGAGTAACAAGCCAAGTGAGCATGCTAGTACAACATTGCATTAATTCTTGAGTAATAAGCACTTGCTATCCATGCCATCTGCACGCCTTTGAACCTAGATGTAGCCCGCTACACCGTCGGTTCGTAGACGCACAGCTGACACGAATATCAAGCACTATTACTTCAAGATTAACGCAATGATGTACTAGCATAATTATTTGGCGACTGCCTCAAGGGTCAATCAGGTTAAAATTGACCAAGTGTTACAGGAAACTACAGAAAAAATGGAAACACAAAGTGAAGTGGAGTCTTTTATGCTGAAAGGCTTCACTAATTTTGTGGGGGGTCGTTGTATAATGACTTGATTTGGTATAAAATAGTTTTAAATTAGTTCTAGAAAGTTATAGATTAGTCATAGAATTTAGTCATAGAAATAATAAAAGGCGGTGGATACTATGATTTATGCAGACAATCAGCTAAAAGAGAAGATCTTAAAATTAATGGATACTTTTGAAAATGAAGTAATTGAATTTAAAGAAGCAAGGAGCAATTATTCTTTCAATGATATTGGAAAATATTTTTCTGCTTTGAGTAATGAAGCTAATTTGCGAGGATTGCAAGAAGCATGGCTGGTCTTTGGAATATCTGATGAGAAAGAGATTGTTGGAACGGAATTTCGGAAACAAGGAGGACTGCACAGCCTAAAGAAGGAAATAGTGAATGGAACAAATGAGCGATTGACATTTATGGAAATCTATGAACTAACTATGAATGGATGTCGAATTATTGCATTTCAGATCCCTCCAGCAATACGGGGAATACCGACCACATGGCAAGGAGCGGCATATGCAAGAGAACATGAATCTGTATCGCCTTTGCCTATGAATAAGGTTGATTTAATCAGAAGCCAGATAGGAGTGGACTGGTCAAAGGAGATAGTAAAAGAAGCATCTATAGAAGATTTGGATGAGGAAGCAATTAAACGGGCACGTGAACTTTTTTCAAAACGCCAAAAGGATCGTAAGAAAGCGCAGGAGATTTTAAAAAAGTTATCAGACATTGAAGTGTTAAATAAAGCGGGAATAACAATTAAAGGAGAAATTACCAGGACGGCATTGCTTCTTTTAGGGAAAAGTGAATCCAGTTATTTTTTTGACGGTTTTATTCCAAGATTAACATGGACTCTGTACAATGCTGACAATACAGTGAAAACATATGAGCATTTTGACATGCCTCTACTTTTGGCAGTAGACGAAGTATATTCTCGAATTAGAAATGTAAAGTATCGCTATATTGCTGGGCAGCAAACACTATTTCCGGATGAGGTTGATCAGTATGAGCCAGAATTGATAAAGGAGATTATAAACAATTGTATTGCTCATCAAGATTATCGTTTACGTGGAAAAATCAATATTGAAGAGTTTGAGGATAAACTTGTTTTTATGAATGAAGGAGCATTTATCCCGGAAACTATTGAACAAGCGTTGGAGCCAGGATATAAACCGCCTTATTATCGAAATGTATTTTTGTGCAATGCAATGGTAAATTTGTATATGATTGATACTAATTCTATGGGAATACCGATGATGTATCAAATTCAAAGAGATAAGTGTTTTCCTTTACCAACATATGATTTAGAAACACTCAACCGGGTTAAGGTGACTGTATTTGGAAAAATCATAGATAAAAATTACACACAACTTTTATATTCAAATGGCGATTTAGATATACAAACTGTATTTTTGTTAGATAAGGTTCAAAAGAAAGAAACAATATCTAAAGAAAATTTTAGGATATTAAAAAAGCAAGGCTTGATAGAGGGGAGGTATCCAAATTTATTTGTGGCTTTTAAAGTAGCAGATATTGTGGGACAAAAAGCGGACTATATACGAAACAAAGGATTAGATGATGATATTTGCAAACAGTTAATAGTAAAGGCCTTAGAATCTATGGGAGAAGCAAGTAAGCATGAATTGATGGATGTATTAGACAAGGCATTACCGGATGTATTGAGTGAAAATCAAAAATCAAAAAAAGTATCAAATCTATTGCAAATATTAAAAAATGAGAAAATAATTGCGACAAAAGGTAAAAACCGGTATGCAAAGTGGTATATAGTAAAATGATTACTAATGTATAGTATTAGAGAGGTTATTTGATATGAACATAGCCGCATACTGCCGTGTATCCACGGACAAAGAAGACCAACTAAACAGTCTCGAAGCTCAAAAAGCTTTTTTTGCCGAATACACCATCCGCACAGGCGATACCCTCATAAGATTATATGCAGATATGTATACAGACGATTTAATCTCCCGCGAAGAACTGAATACCAAAATTGGCGGTATGCGTAAGGAAATTGAGTGGCTTGAGAATGAACTGAAAATGGTATCATACCATCTGACAAAAGGAGAGCAATTAGAGCATATCCTTGGTAATACTTTCAAAGCAGTAGAAGATATCACAGACGTTCATCAGATGACCAATGAGCAGCTCAAACAGATTATCCAGAAAATCGAAGTGGACAAAGAGGGGAACGTGGATATTTTTCTACGGTTGTTTGGAGATTTGGGACTGGAAGAGGCCGTATTGATTGAGAATACAGCAAATGAGACTGAAAATATGCCCAATACGGCGAAAAACATGCAAAATACAACAGACATCAATAACATTCTAAATAGTAACAACTATACAGAAGGACATTTTGGAGATATCAAGGAAAATGATGACTTTCGACGGTTCAATCACCGTTCAACCGAGAAAGTATATAAGGAGTTTATGCTGTATGCGATAGGTAGAAATAACAATAAATATCATCGCTTCTTGAACAGCAAACTCCAGAAATTTAAAGGAAAAAAAGAAGAAAATATCGCTTCATGAAAGGTGTGGTTCAACAGAAGGGGAACCTTTATTTAGTGCAGCCAAAAATAATGCTTCCTCCTATAAATAGAGATACCCCACAGAATGTGCCAGTGCTAAACGGCATCATTTCCGCAGGGTGTCTCTATTTTTCTTTAAAATCGGAAGAAATCGGTATTAGCCGACTGCCCCTTAGCATTGTCTTTATTCCTTAGAAACATATATAGGGAAGCAATCTGCAGGATTTTTTATATTGCGGTAATAATCTATGAAGCGTTCAAGGAGTTCATCTTGAGACGTTGTCTCGCCGATTAATTCCATCTCATCAAGCGCTTTCTGAGCATTTCCGTCAATCTGGTATGCCTGGATCGCTTTTTCTTCTATATGCTTCGGGGCCTTCTCAAGCGTCTGCCCTTCTTCCCAGATCACAAGCTTGTCTTTCTTGCCTTTTCCCCGATAATTGATAGAAGTACAAGTATAAGTAGAATCAGGGTAAAGATTTGAATAGAAATCTCCGGAAACTTCCGCGGGGAATATGATGCTCACGGTGTCATAATAAAAATATTTTTCTTCGTCTACAGACAACGGATACTGACAATGTAATTCGTAAAAGCCTTCGTGTTTGTCCGAGGTTTTGTCAATAATGTCCATTGATCCCAGTATCGGCGGATTGACCAGCTTCGGGAATTCCAGCGTACAGTAGATGTCCCCGCCCGCCAGTTGGTAGAGTTCCGTGATCTTAATATCTTCTGCCGGTACGGCAAAGACGCTTGATTCCAGGAATTCCGTCCAGCCGATCTTAACTAAGGCTCCGCCAACCAATAGAAAGAAACCGAGTATTATAATGTTCAGGAAGGTGATCTTCTGGCGGTACTTCCTGAGAGATTTTACGAACCGCGCCCCTTCTTTGTCAGTCTCTTCCGGGATGGCAGAGACAGGCGGGAACGTCTCTTTGGCCTGTTCATAGGCCTTGCGGCAGCCGGTGCAGTCTTCGATATGATCCTTGATGATTCGGCTGCTTTCTTCACTGCAAACGTCGTCTTCGTACAGGATCAGCAGATCCCGGATCACCTCGCATGGTACGGGTGCATTCTTCGAAGCGTTCAGATAGCTTTGGTCATGTTTGGAATTCGTATTATTCGTAGTATTCATATTCGTACCCCTTTCATTTGAAAATGATCTGTTCGCGGATTTTTGATTTTGCCCGGTGATAGGTGACCCTTGCCCAGCCTTCCTTCCGGCCGAATATCTCGCCGATCTCCCGGAAGGACAGCTCGCCGAGCGTCCTCAGCGTGAACACTTCCTTGTAAGGTTCCTCCAGATAATGAAGGACCTTATAGATAGAGAGCGCTTCATCCTTGCTGATACACATGGATTCCATGCTGTGCTGTGAAGAACTCTCACTGTCAGAGATCTTATCTTCTGTCTCCTGGTGTTTCGTCTTTTTTATGTGGGACAGGTAAGTATTCTTGGCAATCTGAAAGAGCCAGGTTTTAACGGAGCATTCGCCGCGGTATTTGTTGATATTCTTCAATACCTTAAAGAAGGTTTCCTGAGTGATCTCCTCGGCAATATCCGGGCTTTTGCTCATGGCCAGGATGAAGAGATAGACGTCTTTGAAATACAATCGGTACATTTCCTCGAAATCCATGGTGTATCACCTCCTTTATTAATTAGACTCCCCGGGGTACGTTTTGTTACAGGAATTCTCCTTATTATTCGTATAAGCTGCCAATCAGATGATCAGCCATATAATCAGAGACCTCCATATAATCGTGCGGGAACATTGAGAAAATGTCAAGCAGAGACTTAGAAATGAAAAATATTATAGACAACCGGAATGCGGATGTGGTATGATGAACACCGACACTATGTGAATACTCTTTGCTTGGTATCAGGCAGGGGGTATTTTTTATCTTACCAAAGACCGTGCTGTTATAAAGTGTTAAAGTCTATGATGTTCATGTGATAAATCAGGAAGGAATGTTTTTATATGGAAGAAGTAAGATTTGAAGATCTGGGACTGTGTCCGGAGATCATGAGAGCAGTGAAGAAGATGGGTTTTGAGGAAGCGTCGCCGATCCAGGCAAAAGCGATCCCGGTTATGATGTCGGGGAAGGATCTGATCGGGCAGGCACAGACCGGGACAGGCAAGACGGCCGCATTTGGGATACCGCTTCTTGCGAAGATCAATCCTAAGAATAAGAAGCTGCAGGCGATCGTACTGTGTCCGACCAGAGAGCTTGCCATACAGGTAGCGGAGGAGATCCGCAATCTGGCGTATTATATGCACGGCATCAAGGTGCTGCCGATCTACGGCGGGCAGGAGATCGTGAAGCAGATCCGCTCCCTGAAGAGCGGCGTACAGTTGATTATCGGAACACCTGGACGTGTGATGGATCATATGCGGCGAAGAACGGTGAAGATGGACCAGCTTCACACGGTTGTGCTAGATGAGGCGGACGAGATGCTTAACATGGGTTTCAGGGAAGATATCGAGACGATATTGGAAGAGGTGCCGAAGGAGCGGCAGACGGTTCTGTTTTCTGCGACCATGCCTAAGCCGATCCTGGAGATCACGAAGAAATACCAGACGGATGCCGAGCTTATCAAGGTGACCAAGAAGGAACTGACGGTTCCGAGCATTGAGCAGTATTATTATGAAGTAAAACCGAAGAATAAGGAAGAAGTGCTGTCAAGAATCCTTGATATCTATAATCCTAAGCTATCAGTCGTGTTCTGCAATACGAAGAAGCAGGTGGATCTTCTGGTAAACGGGCTCTTAGGCAGAGGATATTTTGCCGCGGGGCTGCACGGAGATATGAAGCAGGCGCAGAGAGACCGGGTCATGGAGGGCTTCCGTAAGGGGAAGACGGATATCCTGGTGGCGACGGACGTTGCGGCGAGGGGGATCGACGTGGATGAAGTAGAGGCCGTCTTCAACTATGATCTTCCGCAGGATGATGAATATTATGTACACCGTATTGGCCGGACCGGAAGAGCGGGACGCGTGGGGCGCTCCTTTTCCTTTGTTTCCGGCAGAGAGGCATACAAGCTTAAGGAGATACAGAGGTACTGCAAGACGAAGATCTATGCGCAGAAGGTTCCGTCGCTGAATGACGTGGCGAATACCAAGATAGAGAAACTGATGGATACGGTGAACCGGATGATCGAAGAAGAAGATCTGACCGCATATCTGCAGTTGGTCCAGTCGGAGGTCAATGATTCCGATTATACCAGTATGGATATTGCGGCGGCGCTTTTGAAGCTGTGCGCAGGGGGCAGCGAAGAGCCCCAGGAGACATTTGCCGATACGGGGGCGGAAGAACCGGGGATGGTCCGTCTGTTTATTAATGTCGGTAAGAAGGATAAGGCAAGGCCGGGAGATATCCTTGGGGCATTGGCAGGCGAGAGCGGGATTCCGGGCAGAGTCGTGGGCACGATCGATATGTACGATAAATACACGTTTGTAGAGGTCCCTACAGAGTATGCAAGGGAAATCATCAACTCTGTGAATCATACGAAGATCAAAGGGAAATCAGTGGCAGTCGAGCCGGCCAATCAGAAATAAGCCCCGACAGCAATATGCATTGCTATGCTTCCCGCTCGATTCCCTTTGACGAGAGGAATCTTTCGGCATAGGCGTCCCATTCCTTTTCCAGTGTTTTGTCCATGGAGAAGGTGTTCATGGAAATGCCTGTGACACATTGAAGGATCGATCCGTCATAATGAAAGTTCAGATATAACCCGGTAATGTCTTTTGGGCTGAAAGAGGTTATCTGATGTTCCAGGAGGAATGCTTTGAAGTCTCCGGGGGCAAGCGACAGTATGATCTTGAAGTTCAGCGGGGTGCGTTTCCCGCGGATGATGCTCAGGCAATACTCGCGCAGATCCTTCCAGCAGGCGTAATCCTGCTCCGGCTTCTCATCGAAGAAATCCTTGTGAAGGAAGCCGTCTATGGTATATCTGCAGAATGTGGTGATCTCTCCCTCGATCAATGCAAATTGATCGAAGGTATCACGAAGGAGCAGATGAGACATACAAGATTTGGCTGATAATGTAAACAGATTCATATAATGATCTCCTTTCCGCTAGGGTGTGTTCTGATGGGTATAATTTTAGTATAGCATATATTTGACTTTTAAGGGGAAAAACAGTACAATGTGTACAGATTATAAGCTGTATGAATGTAACAGGGCAGCTTGTCTGAACTGTTGTCTGACAGAGGGAGTACGCGGCTATCGTGAAGAAACAAGAGAAGAAGACGAAGAAAAGTGAAGACAGGGATATCGTCCTGCGCATGGCGGTTACTGCCATGATCGTCTGGATGATCTTCGGAGGGATCGTTTTTGCCATAGGCGTGATGAACCCCAGGGAAGATCCAAGGGCGGGTCTTGCAAGGCTTGAACAGATGGAGGCGGAAGATACGGAAGAGATCGACGGTCAGATCCAGGCGTTAGAGGAGGCAGAGCGGGCGGCGGATGAGGCGTGGGCCAACAGGCCGCTGAGCGAGAAGTTCGCCAATTCATATGTGATAGGCGATTCAATTGCCCAGGGCTTGTATGAGCATGCGGTTTTGGACGGTGCATATGTTACGGCAGAGCAGGATACAGGCGTATGCAGATCGGAAGTCAGCATGATCGATAATCATGTTTCAAGAGCGGTGGAGGTAGGTCCGCAGGTGTTGTTTTTATGCTACGGTCTTAAGGATGTAGAAGCGGCATCGGGGAATGCGGATATATTTGCAATGGCATATAAGAGCGTACTGGACACGCTTAAGGAGAAGCTGCCAGAGACAAGGATCTATGTCAACAGTGTTCTGCCGGTCGAGCAGGCTGTGACCGACGAAAACGAGCTGTACGGCTGTATTCCCGAATATAATGAGAAGCTTAAGGAATTATGCGCCGAAGTGGGCGTGACTTTTATTGATAACAGCAGTCTGGTCAAGGATGAGTACTATTATGAGGATGGGATTCATCTGACGGCGGAATACTACACGGAATGGGCGGATCATATGGCTGAGATTGCGGAATTGTAGTAGATAGTAAAGGAAGCTTATATTCATGTTATTTGACAGTGTTGTTTTTTTGTTTTCATTTTTACCGGTGGTTCTGATCCTGTATTACCTGGTGCCGGGCAGGCTTAAGGAAGCGGTGCTTCTTCTGGCAAGTCTGGTATTCTACGCTTGGGGAGAACCGGTGGGGGTACTTGTACTTATATGTTCTGTCATATTTAACTATATCTGCGGGCTGGATATTGCGGGCAAGACGAAGAACCGCCGCAGAGCAAGGCTTAGTCTGATCATCAATCTGGCGGTGAATCTCGGTGTTCTGGGATTTTTTAAATACGGAAGAGCGGTACTTACTGGTTTGGGCGCTGTGCTTCCGGTCGATATACCGTATCAGGGAGAGAGGCTGCCGATCGGCATGACTTTCTATACTTTCCAGATATTATCTTATATTATAGAAGTTTACAGAGGGAATGTAAAGGCGCAGAAGAATATCATGGACTTTGCGCTTTATGTTACCATGTTCCCGAAGCTTCTTATAGGTCCGGTCGTGAGGTATCCCGACATTGAGAAACAGCTTCATACAAGGCAGCTATCGGTGGGGAAGCTTGGAGAAGGGATGATGTATCTGGTTCTTGGGCTTATGAAGAAGGCGGTGCTGGCGGACACGATAGGAGTGGTGTACGCGAAGGTCATATCGCTCGAGACCGGGCAGATGTCTGTACTGAGTGCGTGGCTTGGATGTGCGGCGTTTGCGCTTCAGATCTATTATGATTTCAGCGGATATTCGGATATGGCGGTTGGACTTGGGAAGATGCTGGGATTTGACCTGCCGAAGAATTTTGACCATCCTTATATTGCGGGGAGCACTACGGAGTTCTGGTATCGGTGGCATACGTCTCTTAGGGGATGGTTCCGGGAATATGTGTATTATCCTCTTGGCGGCGGGGAGACAGATGAAGGCAGGCAGGTGAGGAATATCCTTGCGGTATGGCTTCTGGTCGGTCTGTATCACGGTCTCTCATGGAACTATATAGTGTGGGGATTGTATTGCGGAATCCTGATGGCTGCGGAGAAGCTGTTCCTGTGGAGAATGCTGGATGGGCTGCCGGGATTCCTGGGACATATATACAGTATTGTGCTGGTACTGATCGGCTGGGTATTCTTCTTCAGTCCGGGAATCGGTGAAGCCTTGTCTTATCTGGGAGTCATGTTCGGGGCGGGAGCTTCTGGATTGGTTGACGATCAGGGAATGTACCTTCTGGTCACGAATCTGTCATGGTTCATCATCATGGTGTTGGGATTGATGCCGTTCATACATAAGGGATTTGACAGCATTGCGGATCAGGGAGACAAGGGCTGGGCCGTGGTGAATGCCGCGGTATATGCCCTGATTTTTGCGGTGTGTTTTGCGTATCTGACTACGGGACCTCACGGACCGTTTTTGTATCTTGCCTTTTAGGGATATTCTGGGAATTCGGAGAAGAATGATGAAACAGAGATCAAACAAAGCCGGAAAACTATATAGAAGAAAAACAGCGGCGGCAGTGCTCCTGGGGATGCTGGGGCTGATGTTCCTGATTGAGCTGATTCCGATCCAGAGATCATACTCGGGAAAGGAGAACCGCAAGCTCCTGGGACGGCCAGAGATATCTCTTAAGGCGGTCGCAGACGGGAGCTTTATGAGACAGTATGAGGAGTACCGGTCCGATCAGTTTACGGGGCGGAGCCTGTGGCTGTCGGTGCGGAACGATATGGATCTGCTGGCGGGAAGGCGGGATTCTAACGGTGTATTCAAGGGAGAGGATCAATATCTGCTGGAAGACGTGGCCAGGCCGGATCAGGAGCAGATGAAGGAGAAGCTGGATGCCATGGGAGAATTCCGGTCAAGCTACGGTAAGGTTCCCATGTATCTGATGCTGGTTCCGAATTCTGCCAATATTCTGGAGGATAAGCTTCCCAGATTCGCGGTCACGGCGGATCAGGAGCAGATCTTTGAAGATATCCGTCAGGAGCTTGGAGAGCAGGTCGTCTGGGTAGATGTCAGCAAGACATTGAAGGAGCACAGGAAGGAAGAGATCTACTACCGCACGGACAGCCGGTGGACAACGCGGGGAGCATATTATGCTTTTCAGAAGCTCTCGGAGACTATGGGGCTTGCTCAGGAGAAGACGCCTAAGTGGCAGGAATATGTGGTTACGAATATATTTAACGGGAATCTGTCGGCCAGGAGCGGATATGGGGGAGGCGTGGAAGAGTCCATCTATATATATGACGCAGAGAAGAAGGGGGAAGAACCTCAGATCGTGGTTGAATATGTGGATGAGGGCAGGAAGACGTCTACCCTGTATGACCGGACGAAGCTTAAGGAAACTGACGCATATAGTCTGTTCCTTGGCGGCGACCATGCCAGGGTAAATATTCGGACTACGGCGGATACTACGGACCGGCTGCTGCTTGTGAAGGATTCCTACGCGAACTGCCTGATTCCGTTTCTGACGCCTTATTACAGAGAAGTGATCGTGATCGACCCGGCGTATTACAAGGGCAGCCTGGATGATATCATGGAAGAGAATAAGATTACAAGCGTATTATTCCTGTATAATGGAAATACTTTTGCAGAGGATGAGAATATAAACGGGGTGCTTAGGTGATGGTAAGGCTGAATAAATACTTAAGTGATGCCGGAGTGTGTTCCAGGCGGGAGGCAGACCGGTTGATCGAGAGCGGCCGGGTGACGGTTGACGGGATCAGGGCTGTCCCGGGGATGAAGGTGGAGGCCCATCAGGAGGTCAGAGTCGGGAAGAAGCTGATCGGGGGCGGCGGCAAACGGATCGTCCTGGCGGTGAATAAGCCCGCGGGCATCGTATGTACAGAGGACAAAAGAGAGCGGAAGAATATTATCCGGTACTTGAATTACCCTCAGAGGATCACGTATGCGGGCCGTCTGGATAAGGACTCGGAGGGCCTTCTGATCATGACCAACGACGGAGATCTGATCAATGGAATGATGCGGGCAAGATACGGGCATGAGAAGGAATACAAGGTGACGGTAGATAAGCCGGTGACAGACGGATTCTTAAGGCAGATGGCAGAAGGTGTCAGGATCACAGACCGGGAGAAGAAGCTTGATGCGGTGACCAGGCCGTGCAGGACGAAGGCGGCAGGCAGATATACATTTACCATTGTACTGACCCAGGGGCTTAACCGGCAGATACGCAGGATGTGCGAGGCGCTGGGATACCGGGTGACCAGACTGGTAAGGATAAGGGTCATGAATATTGAACTTTCGGGACTTAAGACGGGAGAGAGCAGAAAATTAACGGAACAGGAGTTAAAGGAATTATATGAGCGGATCGAAGAAAGACAGAATGCTGGAGCTGGTGCAGATCTTGGGTGATGCCGGACGCGCCTATTATCAGGAATCCAGGGAGATTATGAGTAATTATGAGTATGATAAGTTGTATGATGAGCTTCTGGGGCTGGAGAGAGAGCTTGGGATCACTTTGGCGGGCAGCCCTACGGTGAACGTAGGGTACGAGGTGTTAAGCGAGCTTCCTAAGGAGCGGCATGAAAGTCCGATGCTTTCGCTGGATAAGACGAAGGAGGTGGAAGAATTAAGGAAGTTCCTGGGAGATCAGAAGGCGCTGATGTCCTGGAAGCTGGACGGCCTGACCATCGTCCTTACTTATCGTGAGGGGAGGCTCTATAAGGCGGTAACCCGCGGAAACGGAGAAGTTGGCGAGGTGATAACCAACAATGCCAGGGTATTTAAGAATATTCCGCTTCAGATCGCTTATCAGGGGGAGCTGATCTTAAGAGGCGAGGCAGTGATCGGATACCGGGATTTTGAGCGGATCAATGCAGAGATCGAGGATGCGGATGCAAGATATAAGAATCCAAGGAATCTTTGCAGCGGTTCTGTAAGGCAGCTCAATAATGAGATCACAGCCAGGAGAAATGTCAGGTTCTTCGCATTTTCACTAGTGCAGGCGGAGGATGTAGACTTCCATAATTCTAGGGCATATCAGATGGAGTGGCTTAGGGAGCAGGGTTTTGAAGTCGTCGAGTACCATATGGTGACGGCGGATACGGCAGAGCAGGAAGTTATAAAATTTTCAGAAAAAATCGCGCATAATGATTTTCCGTCGGATGGACTTGTGCTAATATATGATGATATAGCATATGGTCAGTCTCTTGGACGGACGTCTAAGTTCCCGAGGGATTCCTATGCGTTTAAGTGGGCGGATGAGATCCGGGAGACGAAGCTTGTTGAGATCGAGTGGAGTCCGTCGAGGACAGGGCTTATTAATCCGGTCGCGATATTCGAGCCGGTGGAGTTAGAGGGTACGACGGTCAGCCGTGCAAGCGTCCATAATATCAGTATTATGGAGGATCTGGAGCTTGGGATCGGCGACCGGGTCGAGGTCTATAAGGCGAATATGATCATTCCGCAGATCGCGGAGAACCTCACGCGAAGCGGTGTGAAGGATATCCCTGAGCAGTGTCCGGTGTGCCGGGGGAAGACCGAGATCCGGCAGGTCGCCAATGCGAAGGCGCTGTACTGTACTAATCCCGACTGCCAGGCCAAGCATGTGAAGTCGTTTGCTCTGTTCGTCAGCAGAGACGCGCTGAATATCGAAGGACTGTCTGAGGCAACTCTGGAGAAATTCATTACCCTTGGATATATCCGGGAATATGCGGATATCTTCCATCTGGACAGATACCGGGATGAGATCCGGTCTCTGGAGGGATTCGGGGAGAAGTCTTATCAGAACTTGATCGACAGCGCAGACAAGGCGAGGACGACGACGCTGCCCCGGGTGATTTATGCGCTTGGGATCGCCAACATCGGTCTTGCCAATGCGAAGATGATCTGCAGGGAATTTGGGTATGATGCAGAAGCCATGCTTCGGGCGACGCAGGAAGAGTTAAATGAGATTCCGGGCGTCGGGGAAGTGATCGCGAAGGCGTTCGTAGATTATTTCTCCTCCGAGCTGCATGTGAGGCGGTTTCGGGAGCTTTTAGAGGAGCTTAATATCCCGGAAGAAAAGGCGGAAGAGGCGAAGCAGATATTTGCGGGGATTAATTTTGTGATCACCGGCAGTGTGGAGCATTTTGCCAACCGGGGAGAGGTCAAGGAACTGATCGAAAGTCTGGGCGGCAAGGTGACGGGGTCTGTCACATCCAAGACCAATTATCTGATCAACAATGACGTGACGTCCGCATCATCTAAGAATAAGAAGGCGAACGACCTGGGTATCCCGATCATATCTGAGGAGACATTTCTTGATATGGTGCAGCAGAATACTGCGGAAGCGTAGGGAGTTAGCCAGCTGGGCTTAGGTATAGATTGAGCAGAAAGTGAGGAAAAAAGATGTCCAGTCAGGATAATCATGAGAACGATATAGAGAAAGCAGAGAATGGACAGGTAGAAGAGACCAAAAACCATGAGGACGAGTATGAGAAGATCTGTTTCGTGTGCAGGCGGCCGGAGACGGTTACGGGGAAGATGATCGACCTTCCCAACGGGATCTCCATCTGCAGCGATTGTATGCAGAAGAGCTTTGACGCTATGATGAGCGGACAGATCGATTACAGCCAGTTGATGAATATGAATATACCGGGCGTTCAGATCTTGAATATGGCGGATATGGAGAAGAACATCCCCAAGAAGCAGAAGGTCAAGAAGAAGAAGGAAGGGGAGGAGAAGAAGCCTCTGATCGACATCCGGAATATTCCGGCTCCCCACAAGATCAAAGGGAAGCTTGACGAGTATGTGGTGGGGCAGGAATATGCGAAGAAGGCCATGTCTGTGGCGGTCTATAACCATTACAAGCGTGTGGCGACTGGGACCATGGACGAGATCGAGATCGAGAAGTCGAACATGCTGATGATCGGACCGACCGGTTCCGGGAAGACGTATCTGGTCAAGACGCTGGCAAGGCTTCTTGACGTGCCGCTTGCCATCACGGACGCCACTTCGCTTACAGAGGCGGGCTATATCGGCGATGATATCGAGAGCGTGGTATCCAAGCTCCTGGCTGCGGCAGGCAATGATGTGGAGAAAGCGGAGCAGGGGATCATCTTCATCGACGAGATCGACAAGATCGCGAAGAAGAAGAATACGAACCAGAGGGATGTGAGCGGGGAATCCGTTCAGCAGGGGATGCTCAAGCTCCTGGAAGGAAGTGAAGTGGAGGTTCCGGTGGGAGCCAACAGTAAGAATGCCATGGTGCCGCTCACTACGGTGAATACGAAGAATATCCTCTTCATCTGCGGCGGCGCGTTCCCGGATCTGGATATGATCATCAAGGAACGGCTGACCAAGCAGTCCTCTATCGGTTTCGGCGCGGAACTCAAAGACCGGTATGACCATGACAAGACGATCCTGGAGAAGGTGGCGACGGAGGATCTTCGAAGCTTCGGTATGATACCGGAATTCCTTGGACGTCTGCCGATCGTATTTACCCTGAGGGGATTGAGCGAGGAGATGCTGATCAAGATCTTAAAGGAGCCTAAGAACGCCATTTTAAAACAGTATCAGAAGCTACTGGCGCTTGACGAGGTGAAGTTAGAGTTTGACGACGGCGCCCTGTCTGCGATCGCGAAGAAGGCGATGGAGAAGGATACGGGGGCAAGGGCGCTTCGGGCGATTATTGAGGAATTCATGCTGGATATCATGTATGAGATCCCCAAGGACGACAGTATCGGGCAGGTGACGATCACCAGAGAGTACATAGAAGGAACCGGCGGGCCGCTGATCATGTTAAGAGGGCAGGAACCGGCGCGGATCGAGTAAGATGAAGAATAGGATAAACAGAACACCTCATATACTCTATAAAAAGTATATGGGGTATTTTATATTATGAATGGAAATTCTTGCAGGGAGAAGATATTGTCAGAGGATTATTATGACTTTATCTCTCCGATCTATAGAGCGGTTAAACCGTCGGAGATCGGCGGGGCGGACGTCTGTGTTCAGGAGATGGATTTCGGATTTCGGGCAGTCTATGCGAACCGTGAGGGTATGGTGCCCTTATCATTGCAGTCTTACCGGTATAATTCTATACCGAACTGTTTCGAGCTGATGGATATGGAGGCGATGGATGCCGCAGGGATCAGTGTTGTCCAGACTTATCCGACGCTGAATCTACAGGGCAATGGGATCATGGTGGGATTCCTGGATACGGGAATCGACTACCGCAACGATCTCTTCAAGAATATTGACGGCACCACTAGAATTGCCGGGATCTGGGACCAGACCATTCAGGATGGGACACCCCCGGAAGGACTGGATTACGGCAGTGAATATACAGAGGAGATGATCAATGAAGCGCTCCGCTCGGAGAATCCGCTTGAGATTGTTCCGAGTATGGATACGGAGGGTCACGGAACATTTCTTGCCAGTGTCGCGGCGGGAGGCGCGAACCTGGAGAAGAGGTTTATCGGGGCAGCCCCGGAGGCGGCGATCGCAGTAGTGAAGCTTAAACAGGCTAAGACTTATCTGAAAGAATTCTATGCGATCCGCCAGGATGCAACCTGCTTTCAGGAAAATGATATCATGCTTGCCTTGAAATACCTGAATGATCTCGCAAAGAAGCGAGATATGCCGCTTGCTGTCTGTGTTGCCCTGGGGACGAACTTAGGAGGGCATAACGGCTCGTCTCTTCTGTCGATGATGCTTGACGCCTATTCTTCTGTCCTGAACCGCAGTGTGGTGGTAAGCGCGGGGAATGGGGCAGTCCACAGGCATCATTTTTCCTACGAATTCAAGGATATGAACGATTCGGCAGAGGCCGAGATCCGTGTGGAAGAGGGAGTAGACGGGTTTGTTGCGGAATTGTGGACGGCGGTTCCCAATGTTATGACGGTTGCGTTCACGTCGCCTTCCGGGGAGCGGACGGGTTACATATCTATCAAGCAGGGCTATGAGTATCAGGAGAATTTTCTGTTCGATAAGACGAATATACAGGTGGAATATCGTCTGTTGTTGGAGAACAATGATTCTCAGCTGATATTTATGCGGTTCAGGAATCCGGCGCAGGGAATCTGGAAAATCAACGTGAAGCCGGTGCGGATGTCAGACGGAAGATTCCATATGTGGCTTCCTGTACAGGAATTTCTGTCCGGGGAAGTAAATTTCCTGCAGGCGGATCCGGATACCACCCTTGCAGAACCGGGAACGAGCCAGGTTGCGATGACGGTGGCTTATTACAATGGAATCGATAATACGGTTGATATTAACTCGGGGAGGGGGTATACTAGAGATGGACGGATCAAGCCGGATTATGCGGTACCTGGCACGATGGTGACCGGTGCGGGACTTAACGGAGAATTTGTAGTCAGAAGCGGGTCCAGTGTTGCGGCGGGGATCGCGGCAGGGGCATCGGCGCTTCTGATGGAGTGGGTTCTTGCACAGCCGAATCCATACGGTGTGAATTCAAGCCAGGTCAGGAATATTATCCTGCTTGGAGCGGAGCAGAGACCGGGGATGGAGAATCCGAACCGGGAATGGGGGTTCGGAGCTATGAATCTGTACCGTTCTCTGGATATCCTGAGACAGTTATAGAATCATACACCTGTCTCAAAGGCTGGGTTTGACAGTCTGTTTACAGGTTCATTATCGGAGACAGCAAAGAATAGGAGGAATTACGATGGCAGATTTTTTTGGTGAGTTAGGGAAGAAGATCACAGATACGGCGAGTGATCTGAGTAAGAAAGCGGAGGATACGTTGGAGATCCAGAAGATCAAGGGAGAGATCCGCTCTCTCAAACGTGCCAATGAGAGGGATTATAAGGATATCGGACGTATGGTATATGAGAAGTTCCAGAAGGGAGAGGTAAGCGATACAGAATATATTTCCCTGTGTGAAGAGATCGAGAAGCGTGAGGAAGAGGTCGAGAAGCAGGAAGAACAGATCGTGAAGATCAAAGAGGAGATATAAGATGATCTCATCGATGCTCGTAATATTTGCGTCGCTTTTGGGGATTGACGTGCTGATAAAGCAGCAGGTGGAAGAGAACATAGAACCGGGAGAAGAAAAGGAGCTTGCAGGCGGAAGGATCGTCATACGCAAGGTCTACAACAGGGGATTCCTGATGAATATCCTGGATGGGAAGCCTAAGGTGGTCAGGTATGCGACGATCGTTTCGGGAATCGGGCTCCTGATCTGGGATATCCTGACATTCCTTCCGGTTCGGATTATACGGACTGCGCGTGTTGACGGGAAGGCCGGCGGTATTCGGCTCGGTATCAGAAGAGGACCATACCTCAGGCAGTTCGGCATGACCCTCTTAAGTGCCGGAGCGGCGAGCAACATCTTCGACAGACTGGTAAGAGGCAGGGTGATCGATTATATCGGGATACGGACCGGGGAAAGGCATCTCGATCGGATCACGGCAAATCTGGGAGATTGCTTCATAGCATGCGGCGGGCTTATTCTGATGCTGAGAGATTTAGTGTGTCAGTTGATTATCATACCAGGCAGAAGAACTCCTTGATCTGTCCCAGTACGATATCCATCAGCCGTGTCCGGGCTTCCACGCTCGCCCAGGCAATGTGCGGTGTGATAAGCAGCCTCCGGCTGTCTTTGATCTGAAGGAGCGGATTGTCCGGGCTCATCGGCTCTGTACACAGTACATCCAGTCCGGCCGCGGCGATCTCTCCTTGCCTCAGTGCGTCATATAAGTCTTGTTCTATGACGATCGGTCCCCGGCCAAGGTTCAGGAAGATGCAAGAGCTCTTCATCTGCCTGAACGCCGAAGCTCCGATCAGATTCTCGGTATATTGGTTCAGCGGCGCATGGACAGAGATAATATCCGATTCGGCAAGCAGCGTATCCATGGGGACTTGGCGATACCCTTCCTGAGGGGCGGCGCCTGACGGGGAGGTATAGATAACATGTGCGCCGAAGGCTCCGGCGATAGAAGCCACCCGTCTTCCGATATTGCCAAGGCCTATGATTCCCCAGGTCTTACCGTTCAGCTCATAGAAATGTTCTTCAAAATGTGTAAACAGAGTATCGCATGCGTAGCGTTCTTCTTTTACATAGTCGTCATAATACCGCAGCTTCTCTGACAGATAGAACAACATGGCGAATGTGTGCTGTGCTACAGATTCCGTAGAATATCCGGCCACATTTCTCCAGGCGATGCCGCGGCTGTCTAAGTATTCTTTGTCCAGGTTATTCGTTCCGGTAGCTGTCACACAGACCAGTTTGAGCCGGGATGCACTTCCGATGGTGTCTTCACTGACTGTAACTTTGTTCAGTACGATAACATCCGCATCTTTTACCCGTTCCGGGACTTCGGCGGGTGTGGAGAAGGGATAGCTTACAACTTCCCCTAATCGGTCGTAGCCGGACAGGTCGATATCTTCTCCGATGGTCTTCACGTCTAAAAATACGATCTTCATTCGATTACCTCCTTAAATTATGAATGATGACAGGTCTGTTTTGGATAGAAAAAAAGCGGGTGATGGGAATCGAACCCACGTATCTAGCTTGGAAGGCTAGTGTTCTACCATTGAACTACACCCGCATGGATATCGGGGTGACAGGATTCGAACCTGCGACCTCCTGGTCCCAAACCAGGCGCTCTAGCCAAGCTGAGCCACACCCCGACAGATATTAAATTATTGTTATTTCTTTAACCGGGTTATATAATATCATCTTTTGGTAAAAATATCAAGTATTAAATAAAAAATATTAAGAATATTAAGAATACTTTAAGTTGCCACCTTCTCGACAGAGGGGTATAATTAACGACATAACAAGCGCCAAGTGAATTGCAAGTGAAAGGATGATGTGCGTGAGCAGGAGCCTGGATAGAAGTTTAGAAAGAGGATCCGTAAGACATAGAAGCAGAAGTTATGAAGGCAGAAGCTATGGAGACAGGGCTTATAGGAATAGAAATTACAGGAAGAGAAGACATTCCAAGAGGAGACAGCAGGTACGGCGTCAGATTTTCCTGATGGGATGCATGCTGATTCTGATAGTGGGAGGAGCGGCCGGTTGGTATGTGAGAAGAAGCCAGATGACAGCCGAGGTTCAGAAGATTGTGGAGGCCGAAGGAAGAGGGGGCGACCGGAAGGTCAGGCAGATCACGATAGAGGAGGAGACGGAAGAAGAGAAGGTGGCCCGTATTCGGAGAATTGCGCAGGAACAGGGATACCCGGACAGTGTGATAGAGTTGCTGGACAAGAATCCTGAGACTGTTGACTTCGTGGCGCATTATGGGGATAAGATGAATGAGCCGGGTGCGGAGACTTTGGGAGATGAATTAGTTAAGGGGCAGATCCCTAAGCTGTACCAGTGGGATGAGCGATGGGGATATTCAGTTTATGGGACAAGTATAATAGCCGTCAGCGGCTGCGGACCGACCTGTATGGCTATGGTGGCGTCGGGGCTTTTGAACGACCCGTCCATCACTCCGGCTAATGTGGCGGCGTATGCGATGGAGAATGGTTATATAGATGGGAATAATGATACCTATTGGCGGTTTATGAAAGAAGCAGGCGCCAATTGGAATATTTCCTGCTATGACGGTCAGTTGACGGAGGATCAGGTGAGGAGCGAACTGGAACAGGGACATCCGGTCATCTGTACGGTGGGACCCGGGAACTTTACACAGAACGGCCATTTTATCGTGCTGACAGGGTATGCGGACGGCAAGGTCCGGGTGAATGATCCCTTTAGCCGGAAGAACAGCGATACCGAGTGGGTATTTGCGGAGATCGCGGGACAGATCAAGGCTATGTGGGTATATTCGATAGATTGATGTCGGAGGCAGAAGTAAATTGGTTTGAGTATCACAGATTATAATATTAAGGAGATAAGAGGAAATGGCAAAAACATTATATTTGGAGTGCTACAGCGGGATCAGCGGAGATATGACGGTGGGAGCATTGCTTGATCTGGGGGCGGATCAGCGGCTTCTTGAGGAACAGTTAAGGAGCCTTCCGGTGTCCGGATTCGAGATTGAGATCAGCAGGGTGAAGAAGTCAGGACTGGATGCCTGTGATTTCCGTGTGATTCTTGATAAAGAGCATGAGAACCATGATCATGACAATGAATATCTGTATGGGCATGGACATAAGCATGAGCATCATCATCACCATGCACATACTCACGATCATATCCATCGGGGTCTTCCGGAGATCAGGGAGATCATCTTACATTCCGGTATTACAGAGCGGGCGAAGAAGACGGCGCTCGCCATCTTCCAGGTATTGGCAGAAGCCGAAGCCAAGGCACATGGAACATCCATTGACGAAGTACATTTTCACGAAGTAGGCGCGGTAGATTCTATTGTGGATATTGTGGCGGCGGCAGTCTGTTTGGATAATCTGGCCGTGGATGAAGTGATTGTACCGGAACTGTACGAGGGGAGAGGGACTGTGAGATGCCAGCACGGGATCATCCCCGTACCGGTGCCGGCGGTGGTACATATTGCCGGGGATCATGGCATCACGCTGCATATGACGGATACGGAGGCAGAGCTGGTGACGCCTACCGGCGCTGCGATCGTGGCGGCAGTGCGGACTGCAGACAGGCTTCCTAAGAGGTATAAGATCCTGCGGACCGGAATGGGAGCAGGCAAGAGGGACTACGGGAGGGCCAGCATCCTTCGGGGGATGCTGATCGAGCCGGATACGGAGGAAGCGGCGGATTTTGTATATAAGCTTGAGAGCAATATTGACGACTGTACGGGAGAAGCCCTGGGATATGTGATGGACCGTCTGTTTGAGGCGGGCGCCAGGGACGTGAATTATATTCCTGTGTATATGAAGAAGAACCGTCCGGCATATCAGTTGAATGTGCTCTGTTCGGAAGAGACAGTTCCAAGGATAGAGGAGATCATTTTCAAGGAAACGACGACGATCGGAATACGGAGAGTCCGGATGAAGCGCACGGTGATGCGCCGGGAGATCCGAACGCTTACAACTTCTCTCGGAGAGGCGAAAGTGAAGGTATGCAGATTAGGATGCTCTGATATTATCAGGGTATATCCGGAGTATGAAAGTGCGGCGGATATCAGCAGGGAGAAGAAGCTTCCCTACCAGGATGTATGGAGGCAGCTCCAGAAGGAGGCATGTGAGCAGATAGAGAAGTGCTATGAATAATAATTACACACAGAAGAAGGAATTATTGAGGAAACACATGGCAGAGTACATGGCAGAAGATGCGATCATTGCATTTTCCGGCGGTGTGGATAGCAGCTTGTTACTGAAGCTTGCCTGTGATGCATCCAGAGTAACGGGCAAGAAGGCTTACGGAATTCTGCTTCACACGATGCTGCATCCCAAGGCTGAATTAGAAGAAGCGGAGAGAGTGGCACAAGAGACGGGCGCCGTCTTCCGTGTGTTGAAGATTGATGAATTAGAAGGAGCGGGGATCGTGGATAATCCTGCGGACAGATGCTATCTCTGCAAGCGGTATCTTTTTGGGGAACTTATAAGGGAAGCAGGGCAGTTGGGGGTATCCCGTATTCTGGAAGGCACGAATGAGGACGACCTGCACGTATATCGGCCGGGAATCCGGGCTGTCCGTGAACTTGGGATCATCAGTCCGCTGGCAGACGCGGGCTTTACAAAGGCGGACGTAAGACGGCTTGCGGGAGAGTACGGAATTTCCGTATCTAAGAAGCCGTCTACGCCTTGCCTTGCGACCAGATTTCCCTACGGCGTCAGACTCTCCTATGAGGAGATGCGCAAGGTAGAGCAGGGAGAAGCGTATCTTCGAAGCCTTGGCTTGGGGAATGTGAGATTGAGAGTCCATGATAAGCTTGTGCGGCTGGAGGTAGACAGGGACGATATTGGGAAGATAATGGAACGAAGAGAAGATGCAGCCGCATATCTCAGGAGATTGGGGTATGTATATATCACGTTGGATCTTGAAGGGTTTCGTTCCGGGAGCATGGATGAGGCTGTTTTAAGAGAATAAATTGAAAAAGTCCGGTTCTCCGTCATGATGACGGAAGACCGGACTTTTGACGCAGCGGGAGGGATTTGAACCCCCGGAGCCTTGCAGCTCTTCTGCTTTCGAGGCAGATGCCATCAGCCATCTCGACCACCGCTGCTTAATACCTTTTCATACCGTTACATTATAACACAAGAACTTATGAAGAGGAATACCCAATTTAATAATTTTTTGTTATAATAAGGAAAGAGGGCCGATGCACTTGCACCGGCCCCTGGAGGGGGATGAAAAATCTATCAAAATTTAAACTAATTGTCTTTAGTCGAAGTCCGGTAACCATACCTTCCTGATATGTAATGTAAAGTACGATTACCGTCTCCATTTATTTGATAGATTTATTATATAAAACAAATGTGACGCAAGTATGTCAAAATCTGGAAATGTTTATAAAATTTCTTAAGAAAATCATAAGTTGTATGAAAAGGGGATAAGAAGGATATGTCAAAGAAGAAAAAGCCCAAGATGGAATTTCGGTATTACAGGATGCCGGAAGGCAGTCCGATCCTTGCGCTGCTTGGGCAGAGATGGGTGCAGGCATACGGAAGAGATGTAGACTATCTGCATTTCCATAATTATCTGGAGATTGGGTACTGTTACTCAGGAGAGGGAACGCTTACATTGGGAGAGAGAGATTATCGGTTTACAGGGGGTGAGATCTCGATCATTCCTAAGAATTATCCCCATACGACGAACAGTGATTTGGGAACCGTCAGCAAATGGGAATATCTGTTCGTGGATGTTGACGGGATTCTGGAGGAGGTGTATCGGAAGGGCGGCAACGTCAAGCGTATGAATTATCTTCTGCACAGGATCAATTCCCGGGCAATATTCAGGGCGGTAGAGGAGGCGCCGCATCTTGCGAGGATGATCCGGGAGCTTCTTGATATTATGCGGGACACGAAGGAATTCTACATGGAAGAAGCCAAGGGGATTATGGTTGCACTTCTGGTGAGTGTCGCAAGGGAGAATCAGGGGGAGAAAGGGCCGGCGGAGATCAGCGGGAAGGTGACGACCCCTGTTTCCAGGGCATTGGATTATATTACGCTTCACTATATGGAGACGCTTAAGGTGGAAGAGCTGGCGAGATGGTGCCATATCAGTGAGACGCATTTCCGGAGAGTGTTTACTGAATTTATGCAGATGGGCCCGCTGGAATATATTAATCTGGTGAGAGTGCAGGCAGCATGCAATTATCTGAAGAATACGGATGAATCGATGTCAGATATTGCAGGGAAATGCGGTTTTACTACGCTTTCTACATTTAACCGGAATTTTAAACAGATTACGGGGGTCTCGCCCAGTGAGTGGCGGAAACGCCCGGAGAATTTTGAACAGCAGCTTTTGAAATATTGGATCCACTCGGAAGAAGGGTGGTAATTGATACCAAAGAAGGAGGAAAATATTATGTTGCCAAGACCAGAAAAGATTATATTTATGGATGGATTTGCTGCGCAGGATGCCAGAGTGGAAGAACAGCTCTGTCCGGAACTTGAGAAGGAGGAATATCGGATACAGATTGCACCAGAGAGGATCATGCTTACAGGCAGCGGGAAGACAGGGCTTTTCTATGCCCGGACAACGCTTGACCAGTTGAGAATGGTATACGGAGATATGCTTCCCTGTATGAAGGTGGCAGATCGGCCGGCTTATTCCTACCGTTCGTTCCATATTGACTGTGCGAGACACTATTTTCCAACAGACGAGTTGAAGAAGATGATTCGTATGTCGGCAGAGTTCAAATTGAATCGGTTTCACTGGCATATATCGGATGACCAGGGATGGCGTATTGAGAGCAAGTGTTACCCAAGACTTCATGAGATCGGCGCCGTACGCGGAGGAGATTATTTTGGGAATTATCATTCTGATCAGCCGGAGGGCGGTTATTACCGCAGGGAGGAAGTCAGAGAGATTGTAGATTACTGCGGGCAGTTTGGAATAGAGGTAGTGCCCGAGATTGATATGCCGGGGCATGTAACGGCGATCCTTGCGGCATATCCAGAATTATCTTGTGCAGGTGAGCCGGTGGAGGTTGGAATGAGAGCGGGAATCTTTAAAGAGCTCTTCTGTGCGGGGAAGGAAGAGACTTTTGCGTTCATCCACAATCTGTTGGACGAGCTGCTGGAGCTTTTCCCGGGCAAGTATTTCCATATCGGGGGAGACGAAGCTCCAAAGGAGCGTTGGAGAGCGTGTCCGTACTGTCAGAAACGGATGAAAGAAGAAGGCTTTCAGAATGAGCAGGAGCTGCAGGGATATTTCTGCAATCGTATCGCATCGTACCTGCTGTCAAAAGGAAGGATTCCGATTGTCTGGAATGAAGCCGTCTATGGCGGGAACCTCGATAAAGAGGCAGTAGTCCAGCTATGGACGGAGGATAAGGACGATCAGATCAAGGCACATCTTGACAAAGGAGGGAAGGCAGTCCTCTCAGTGGTAGAGAATTGCTATTGTGACTATCCCTATGGGATGCATTCTCTGAAGGATGTGTATCAGCTTAACATGAATCCGCGGGAGCTTGGCGGGCATGGGAAGGATTCTGTTCTGGGAACGGAAGTCTTGATATGGACAGAATTCATCCGCAGTCATATAACGCTGGAGGAAATGAGCTGGCCCAGATTCGCAGCTTCAGCGGAGGTTGGATGGTGCGGAGAGAAGAGTCCCGGATATGAGGATTTCAGCAGAAGGCTGGAGGTGTTGTTTCCGTTATTCGCAAAGTATGGGATCCGTGCGGCCGGAATGGAAGAGTGGGTTCCTGATGAGGATAAGGCGGCAGAACAAGCGGCGGCGTTCCAGATGAATTTCTCGGAGGAAGACAGAGAAGAAGTCCGCAGGCTGCAGGAGGATATCTAAATATAAGGGTATAGCGAAATTAATAACAAGTCCGGCATGTACCTCTGTATGGAAACATGCCGGACTTTGTAACAGGGTTTTATTTGACAGCGCCGGTAATACCTTCTGCAAATTGTTTTTGTAATACAAAGAATACGATCATAGTAGGAATAGAACAGAACAGTACGCCCATCATGATCATACCGTAATCAATCTTGTATCCGCCGATGGTGTTGGCGATCAACATTACCATGTTAAGCGACTTGCCGTCTGTCATGATTACCTTCGGCCACAGGTATGCGTTCCATGAATTCATGAATGTAATAACAGCCGCCGCCGCATAGGTCGATCTCATAGTCGGGAAGAACATGCGGAAGAAGATCTGTATCTCATTCAGACCGTCGATACGCGCAGCCTCGATGATGTCGATCGGGAATGCCCTCGCGTTCTGACGAAACATCATGATCATGAACGGCGTCGATATCATCGGAAGGAAGAAACCGATCGTTGTGTTCAGAAGTTTTGCCTTCGAAAACATCTGGAACAGAGGGATCATAGTCGCAACCTGAGGAACCATCATTGCAAGCAGAAGGATAGAGAACAGTTTATCTTTCCATTTGTCATGGTAAACCTCGAATCCGTAACCTGCCAGTGAGCAGATGAACAGACATATGATCGTTACGGAGATGGCATATACGAAAGAATTGGTCATCGCACGTGCCAATGGCTGCTGAGAAACCAGATTCCGGAAGTTCTCTGCTGCGAACGCACCCGGCATCAGGCGTCCTTTGGAGATGTCGATATAGTTATTCGTAGCAGCGGATATCATCCACAGGAACGGAAACACTGAGATGATGGAGAAAATCGTCAAAAATATGTAGGTAGGAATCAGTCTGCGCTGAATCATGGATTTGTTCTTCTTCTCAGTCACGTGTATCACCTACTTTCAGATTAATAAATGCCAAGATTGCTACAATGATAAATACAAAGAATGCCATAGCGCTTCCATAACCAAAGTTCGGGGCACGCAGGAAACATGTATTGTAAATATAATGGGACATTGTGATCGTCGCGTTGGCAGGTCCGCCGTTTGTCAGGTTGACAGACTCGTCGAACAGCTGCAATGTACCGTTGATCGACATAATGAACGTCATAATAATAGTCGGTTTCAGGAGCGGTACGGTAATCCCCCAGAAAGTCTTCCAGCCGTTGGCGCCGTCGATCTTCGCGGCTTCATATACGGAATATTCGATATTCTGAAGACCGGCCAGATAGAATACCATGTTATAACCTGTCCATCTCCAGACCAGCGCAATGATGATTACCATCTTTGCCGACCAGGCGGTACCCAGGAAATTAAATCCCTGATCCAGAAGTCCTAATTTAACCAACGCATTGTTCACAAGACCGTCCTGAGCGAACAGGAAGCGGAAAATGATCGCATAGGAAACCAGAGATGTTGCACACGGCAGGAATACGCAGGTACGGAACAGACCTTTAAAACGAAGATCCCTGTTGTTCAGAAGCTGTGCAAGCAGGATGGCGAGCACCAGCATGATCGGTACCTGGATTGCCAGATAGAAAAACGTGTTGCCGACAGAGCGAAGGAACACCCTGTCCTGAAACATACGTGCATAGTTGGAAAAACCGGTAAATCTGTAGTTGGCTCCTTTACCTGTCTGTAACGAGAGGATAAAGGCTCTTATCATGGGATAAAAACTCATGACTGCAATCATCAGGGTTGCCGGAGTGAGGAAAGCCCAGCCGGCGGCTTTCTGCTTTGCAATCAGGGTCATACCTTTCTTTTTCTGTTCCATTTTCAAACCCCCTTGGTTCTCAAAGCTTGTTACTTTTGCGGTCAAAGACCGCAATATGGTAAATTTTGTGTATAAAAAGGGAAACCGCATGGCGGTTCCCCTGCGTGTTTTATAACAACATCTTATTGATAGTAGAATTCAGCATCTGCCTGAGCCTGCTCTAAGGTTGATTCGGCATCTGCACCTGTCATGATATCCTGAATTGCTGTAGAGATAACTTCACGAACGTCATAGTAGTAAGCGCTTGTGTTGTTAGTAGGCGTCAGTTCAGCATATTCTACGATCGTAGAGTAGATCGGCTTGTCATTCCAGAATTCCTGCGGCGCCTGATAAGCTTCTGATTCGCCGGCAGGTCCCCATGTACCGATCGCACCTGTTGTAGGAAGGATGTTTGAATACAGGTCTTCGCTTCCTGCGAATGTCTTGGCAAGGAAATCGAATGCAAGGTCTGTATTCTTGCAGTTAGAGGTTACATACCAGGAAGAACCGCCGTTGTTGGAGTAGTTTGTTGCATCGGCAGTCTTAACCAGCTTAGGCATATTGGTGATCTCCCACAGACCTGATGTGTCTTCCATACCCATGATCGTAGCCATGATCCAGTTACCGTTGATAGTTCCTGCACACTGCTCATTAGTGATAGAAGATACATACTCATCCCACTCATTAACCTCATAGAAGATACCTTCTTTTACCATCTTCTGATAGATATCGATACACTCGTTCAGAGGATCGTTGCCAACCAGGTTCGGTGTGCCGTCTTCGTTGAACAGGGAAGCGCCTGCAGACTGAAGCATCATCATGATAATATCCTGGCTGTTAGCCTGTCCTGATAACATGTATTTTCCGGTCTTCTCCTTTACTACTTTACCGATCTCAATGAACTTATCCCAGTCGATATCGGTGATGTCAGCGATAGAATATCCGGCCTGGTCAAGGATGTCTGTACGATAACAGGAAACAACCGCGCCGTTATCGAATGGAACACCATAGTTCTTACCGTCGACTGTGGAGTAACTCAGCTTACCTTCTGCAAACTGTGAAAAATCGATTCCGCTGTCAGACAGGTCTGTAAATGCTTCTGGATAGAATGAAACGAACTTCTGATAGGAGTTATCCTGCATCAGAACGATGTCCGGCATAGTACCGAAATCCCCGGACTCTGCACAGGTCTGAAGCTTAGTCTCGCAGTCGTCAGACAGAGTCTCAACGACTTCCAGTTCAAACTTGTCATTCACGGTCTCCTTGTAGATCTTGCCGGCTTCTTCGATTGCCGGGATGTTGAATGCCGGATCCCAAGTCCATACAACCAACTTATCCCCGCCTGAGGAGCCGCCTTCATCAGAACCGGAATCCCCGCCGCCGGAACTGCTGTCGTCTGAACCGCCGCCGCAGGCAGTAAGTGAAAATGCCATGGCTCCTACGAGTAGTACTGAAAGTAACTTTTTCTTCATAATCTTTGTCCTCCTTTTAAAAGCACTTTTTATGAGGATATTATATCAGTATAGAGGGACAGATTGTTTGCATTATCAACTGTATAGTGTGCAAATTCGACTATAAATAGTGCTTTTGTATGAGATTTGACAAGAAGTGACATTTTTTTTGTGTTATAAGTATAAGAGGATTATGACAGAAAGACTCTGTCAGGATATCTACGCTTGATCATCTGCAGCATAGAGTCACTAAGATCCAGCAGAATCTTGATTTTTTCACGGTTTTCCGTAATGATCATGGTGTAGAAGGGAGTATCCTCCTCATAGGAGGTATAGTCATATTTGACAAGACGGATGCTTCCGCCGTTTTTCCGGTATTTTGCTACGGCGTTATGCCAGTTGGGAGCGAGGACCTCCAGGGAGTCCATATCAAGGTAATGTGCGGATCTGCGGTGCTTTTTGCCGAAGATGACGTCGATAGTCAGGTGGTTGTCTTCCAGGATGTATTCATATTCCTTCTGGCTGTAAGTGTTGTAGAAGTAATAGAGAACCACGAGAAGAAAACCCGGAAGCATGAAGCCCTGAGAGATTGTGACGCCAAGTAACAGAAGAATTGCTGCAAAAATGATCATGATTACGCGAAGGATGCCTGTCAGAGGCTTTGGTTTGCGGATTACCTGTTCTACGATCTTATAGTTGTACATGTGAAATTATCTCCTTTGCTTTTCCTGTTATCATATCAGTTAAGCTTCCGGAATTCAAGCGGTGTGATTCCGGCTGCCTTCTTAAACATTGCGATGAAATGACTGGTATCGGTAAATCCGGTTCTGCGGGCGATCTGCTGGACTTCCATATGTTGGTATGAAACCAGAAATTCCCTGGCCCGGTTGATCCGGTAGACGGTTAAGTATTCATAGACCGAGCAGCCAAGGAAGCGCCGGAACAGCCGGGAAAGATATTGCGGCGTGACATACACCTTCCGGCTTAAATCCTGTACTGTGAGTTCTGACGCGTAATTTGCTTCGATCTCCTTTAATACCGGTTCTACATATCGCTGATACAGCGGTTCTTCTGCAAGGGCGCGGGCGCGTGTGCTGTCTGTAAAATGCATCAGCAGGCGGTAGCATCTGATAGAGAGGGTCTGTGAGTCGGAGGACAGGGAATCCCAATCATCCATAATACTGTCGATCAGCGTACGGATGCGGGCGCCCTGCTCCTTTTCTATCAGCATGAAGGGTCTGTTTCCGATCATCTTGTCAATGCTTCCGCTGATGGTTCCGGCAAATGTTGCAAAAGAGGTGACCCATTCTTCTGAGACCTTCTCGTAGGAATGCTTAAGGAAGGGAGAGATCAGGATTCCTTCCCCCTGATGCAGCGTGTAGCTGCCGTCCTGGATCTCAATGATACCGTGCCCTTCTTCTGTCTGCAGATAATGATAGAGAGGATAGCCTTTGGGGCGGAACACGCGGTCCTGGATCCAGCGGTTCCCTATGGAATCGAAGATGAAAGGTTCGTTGATATGAGAATTTCTAAAATGTATCGGCATACTTGTCACCTGTTTCAAAATGTTATATTATTTAGTTTAACATACTACACTTTTTTAGGCTAGTGTATAATATAATGATGGCAGAAGGCTATTATGAAGGAGGTTATTATGAGCCGTATATTTGATTATGACAAATTAAAGGATCCGCAGTATTTTCGCGACGGAAGGCTGGATGCACATTCTGATCACAGCTATTATGCGTCCGGAACAGATATGGAGGCAGGGCGTGAGACGTTCAAGGAGAGCCTTAACGGGCTATGGAAATTCCACTATGCCAGGAATTACGGATCGGCAGTTGCTGGCTTCGAGAAGATGGATTATTGCTGCAGGACATGGGATGATATTCATGTTCCGGCACATATCCAGATGGAGGGATATGATGTGCCTCAGTATGCGAACGTGCAGTACCCATGGGAAGGGCATGACGAGATCAGGCCGGGTGAGATCCCGGAGTATTTCAATCCGGTAGCAAGCTATGTAAAATATTTCACCGTACCGGAGAAGATGAAAGGCAGAAGATTATTTATCTCCTTTCAGGGAGCTGAGAGCGGGCTTGCGTTGTGGCTGAACGGTGAATTCGTAGGATACAGCGAGGATTCATTTACGCCGTCCGAATTCGAGCTGACTGATTATGTGAAAGAAGGTGAGAATAAGCTGGCGGCGCAGGTATTCAAGTGGACCGCGTCAAGCTGGTGTGAGGACCAGGATTTCTACCGGTTCTCCGGCATCTACAGGGATGTGTATCTCTATACGGTGCCGGATGTGCATGTAAGGGATCTTGAGATCCGCGCAGTGCCGGATGAGACCTTGAAGAGAGCGGCGCTTACTGTCCGTTTGGAGACGATGGTATCTGGCAGCGCCGAAGCCGGGAAGGCGGTATTTGTCCTTGAGAGAGCCGGGCAGGCAGTGTTCCGGGAGGAGAAGCAGCTTGGGGAAGAGAATGCTTATTCCTTCACAGTGGAGGAACCAAAGCTTTGGAGTGCGGAAGAGCCGAATCTCTATGATCTGAGGATTGAGATCTATGATGCGGAGAGTGTACTGCAGGAGATCATCCCGGAGAAGGTTGGGTTCAGGCGTTTTGAGATGAAGGATCACATTATGACTCTGAACGGGAAGAGGATCGTATTCAAGGGCGTGAACCGCCATGAGTTCAGCGCCGTGAGCGGACGTCATGTGAGTGAAGCGGAGCTTCGCAAGGATCTGGAGACTATGAAGCGCAATAATATCAATGCGATCCGTACCTGTCACTATCCAGATGCGTCCCTGATCTACAGGCTCTGCGACGAGTACGGTATCTATATGATGGATGAGAATAACCTGGAATCCCACGGAACCTGGGATACGGGGATGATGACCGGCGATTTCAGCGAGGTGGTTCCAAATGACAGGCCGGAGTGGCTTGAGATGATGTTGGACCGTGTGAACTCTACGTATCAGCGGGATAAGAATCATCCGGCGATCCTGATATGGTCCTGCGGGAATGAATCTTACGGCGGCAGGGACATCTATGAGATGTCGCAGCTCTTCCGGAAGCTTGACCCGACCCGTCTGGTTCATTATGAAGGAGTGCATCATGACCGCCGGTACAATGGCACCAGTGATATGGAGAGTCAGATGTATACGCCAGTGGAAGGGATCAAGGAATTCCTTGCCAAGGACAGAAGCAAGCCGTTTATCTGCTGTGAATACACGCATGCCATGGGGAATTCCTGCGGCGCCATGCATAAATACACCGATCTGACGGATACGGAGCCTCTGTATCAGGGCGGATTTATCTGGGATTATATCGATCAGTCCATCTATAAGAAGGACCGTTACGGAAGGGACTTCCAGGCTTACGGCGGCGACTTCGGCGAGCGTCCGACGGATTATAATTTCAGCGGCAACGGAATCGTATATGGAGATCGTGAAGCATCCCCTAAGATGCAGGAAGTGAAGTTTAATTATCAGAATATTACGGCAGAGGTCGGCCGGTCAGAGGTCAAAGTTATCAACAAGAATCTGTTCGTGAGTACAGATACCTTCGAGTGCCGGGTCACTGTGGCGAGGGACGGCAAGGTTATAAGGCGGGCTGCTCTTGAAACCTGTGTAGAGCCTCTTGCATCAGAAGTTTATGCGCTTCCGGTTCCTGAGGAGGTTGTTGCCGGAGAGTATACGGTTACGGTTTCCTTCCATACGAAGGAAGACCAGATCTGGGCGCAGAGAGGACACGAGGTTGCATTCGGACAGTATGTGTACTCGGTCGAGGATGCGTCATGTGTCTGTGAGGGCGCTTGCTGCAAGGGTTTGGCGAAGGCCTGCAGGAAGGGCGTGACAGTGATACAGAGCACGCATAATATCGGTGTGAGAGGGGAACATTTTGAAGTGATGTTTTCCATCCTGTCAGGAGGTCTGGTATCTTACCGGTACGCCGGAAGAGAGATGCTGGAGGCAGTACCGAAGCCGAATTTCTGGAGGGCGCCGGTCGATAATGACTGTGGGAATCAGATGCAGGGCCGTTATGCACAGTGGAAGATCGCAAGTATGTATATATCCCATAAAGCGCCGGGAGAGGAACTGTTTGCTCCATGCAGGCCGGAAGTCAAGGTGAATTCAGACAGCGCCGAAGTTGCGTTCACATATAATCTCTGTACGATACCGGCGGCGCAGTGTCGGGTTGCCTACGAGGTATTCGGGGACGGCTGCGTGAAGACGACCCTCACCTATGATCCGGTGAAAGAGTTGGGAGATATGCCGGAGTTCGGTATGATGTTCAAGCTGAGCGCCGATTATGATCATGTGAAATGGTATGGGCTCGGACCTGCCGAGACCTATGCGGACCGTAAGAAGGGGGCTAAGCTCGGCATCTATGAGAATCTTGTGAAGGATAATATGGCGGCATATCTTGTCCCGCAGGAATGCGGCAGCAAGGAAGAGGTAAGGTATGCGGAAGTTTGCGACCGCAAAGGCCGGGGAATGCGTTTTGCCATGACCAGTGAGAACGGACCGATGACCTTCTCGGCTCTGCCGTATACGCCTCATGAGCTGGAGAATGCAATGCATCCGTATGAGCTTCCGGAGGTGCACTATACGGTCGTGCGCGCAGCGAAAGGCCAGATGGGCATTGCGGGAGACGACAGCTGGGGCGCGCTGACGCATCCTGAATATCTGTTGGATGTGAGCAGGAAGATGGAGTTTAGTTTTTGGTTCTGCGGTATATAATATATAGAAATTAAATATTTGGATAGTTTGGCGCAGAAAATATTCTGTGCCAAATTGCCGATGAGTCTGGCATATTGGTTAGCCGAACTTTATCGGATTAGGATTCTTTGCCAGAAGAGACAGATACTTCTCATAGTTCACCCCGTCCTCGCGCGGCACCTGCTCTCTGACTGAGTCAAGAAGGGCAAGCTCCAAGAACGTGCCGGCCGTCTCTATAACAGAAGGAATAGAATCTCCCCGCGCGATGCCGGCGGTCAGACAGGAGGCGAACAGATCCCCTGTTCCGGAATAGCTGCCGCCTACATATGGGAAAGAGGAAAGAGAAGCCCCCTCCCGGTCAATGCACAGATTCCCCATCTGCTTCGTACCGTCATCATCCTGAAAATGAATCCCGGTAACGACTACGGTCTTTGGTCCGCTGCGGCATAATTCCTGTCCAAGCTCCTGGACTGCCTGTATCAGCTCGCGATGATCCCTGCGGCCGGCCAGCGCATGATAATCGGCATCGGTCAGCAGGCATAATTCCGTCAGATTGGGTGTAATGATGTCGGACATGGAAACCAGTCTCTTCATCTGTGACAGAAGAGATAGGGTATACATACAGTAAGTATCTCCGTCGTCGCCCATCACCGGGTCCACCAGGAGAAAGGTATCCGTTTTCTTAAAGGTATCCACAAATCGGAAGATCTGCCGAATCTGTTCCTCGCTTGCAACGAATCCGGTATAGATCCCGTCAAAATGCTGCCCCATCTTCTCCCACTCCGAACGATAATATTCCATCTTGTCGGTATAATCATCACAGTAGTAACTTGGATATCCTGTCTGGGCGGTCAGCAGTGCAGTCGGAAGGGGGCATGCCTGCACACCCATCACAGAGAGCACAGAGATGGCGGCGGTGAGGGAACACCGCCCAAAGCCCGACAGGTCATTGATCACAGCAATTTTTTTCGTCATAATATATCATATCCTTCTCACATGAATCTTGATGTACATTTTCTAATGTTAACATCAAACTGGATGCTTTGAAAAGTCCAGATGCAGATAAAATAGACAGGCCAGCCCATTCGATCCGAAATAAGTTAAAATATTATCTTGACATTCTATGATAACTAGGCTATAATGAATATCGTTGTAAATAACCTTGTGTTTTATGTGGGCGTAGCTCAGCTGGATAGAGCGTTTGGCTACGGACCAAAAGGTCGGGGGTTCGAATCCTCTCGCCCACGCTTTAAGTCCTTGCAGATTGTCTGTGGGGACTTTTATCATATCGGCAGATTGTTTGCCGGGAGAGGAATTCTTTGATGGAGAAGAAGAAGATCAACTGTGAGGTGTGCAGGAATAACTGTGAGATGGAAGTGGAAGTGGATGACAAAGAAGTAATCGACGTCACGGGCAACGGATGTATGAAGGGATATATTTTTGCGCAGACTGCAGTTTCGGAGATGTCAGAGTAGGGCATTTCTTGAAGTTTTTGGCGGATATGACGCTATTTTTTGTAGACATTTACGCCAAAATATACTAAGATATTACTATCGTCAGCAATTTTAAGGAAGGAAGGGAATCATTAACTATGAAGAGAAATGTTATTGTTGGACAGTCAGGAGGACCAACGGCAGCGATCAATTCAAGCCTTGCCGGAGTTTACCGCACAGCGAAGGATCGTGGAGCGCAGAAGGTATATGGTATGCTTCATGGTGTACAGGGGCTGTTAGAGGAGAGATATATCGATCTGTCAGATCACATCAAGACAGAGTTGGATGCGGAATTATTGAAGAGGACGCCGGCGGCATTTTTAGGTTCATGCCGGTACAAGCTGCCTGAGATCCATGAGAACCGCGAAGTATATGACAAGATTTTTGCGATTCTTGAGAAGCTGGATATTGAAGCCTTTATCTATATCGGCGGCAATGATTCCATGGATACCATCAAGAAGCTGTCTGATTACGCGATCATTACAGGATTTTCAACGAGATTTATCGGATGCCCGAAGACGATTGATAACGATCTGGCACTGACGGACCATACGCCGGGCTATGGAAGCGCTGCAAAATATATCGGAACATCTATGAAAGAGATCATCCGTGACGGATTCTGCTTAGAGCATGAGAAGGGAATCGTTACGATCGTAGAGATCATGGGACGTAATGCAGGCTGGCTTACAGGTTCAGCAGCCTTGTCCATGGGCGAGGACTGCGAGGGTCCGGATCTGATCTATCTGCCGGAGATCGAGTTCGATCTCCATTCTTTCAGCGCGAAGGTTAAAGCGCTGGTAGAGAAGAAGACATCTATCGTAGTTGCGGTTTCTGAGGGGATCCGCACGGCAGACGGCACCTATGTGTGTGAACTTGGCAACAGTATCGACTTTGTTGATGCATTCGGACATAAGCAGTTATCAGGAACAGCGTCTTATCTTGCAAGCTTTATTGCGGGCGAGATCGGATGTAAGACTCGTGCGATTGAGCTCAGTACCCTGCAGCGTTCCGCATCACATGCGGCATCCCGTGTAGACATCCTGGAAGCATATCAGGTAGGCGGTGCGGCAGTGAAGGCAGCGGACGAGGGAGATTCCGGCAAGATGGTAGTCCTGCAGAGATTGTCCGATGATCCGTATCAGTGCGGAACTGAGGTGAAGGATGTCCACAAGATCGCCAATGATGAGAAGCTTGTTCCGAGGGAGTGGGTGAACGAAGAAGGTACCTATGTGACGAATGAGTTCATTTCCTACGTGAAGCCTTTGATCCAGGGAGATGTGTCACCGGTTATGGTTGACGGAATTCCGAGACATCTGCTTACTCCGACAGAGTTAAGCTATAGATAGACCTCTGTAAAAGACGGTTTTTTAATTCCCGGCAGCGGGACAGAATCAGATCTGTTCTGCTGTCCGGGAATATTTATTTTATTTTTCAAAAAATACTTGTATTTTCAGATGAAATCGAGTAATATATAAATCAGTCTAATATTCAAAAGAATCTTTTAGATCTGGTAATTCGATATTCGATTTTCCCGTTAGTAATTTTAATAATCTGGCAAAGAAAAAGAGGTGATGCAAGTGGCATCAAAAGAAGAGTATGACGTATTGCGTCTGATTGAGCACGGACAAACCTGTTATATCAGTTCGGAGTGTGTGGAGGGATGGATATTGGCAGGTTGGCTTAAAAGTCAGCCAGGAATCTCCAAGGGCCGTCTGTTTGCTCTGATCCGGGATCTTACAGGGCAGTTGGGGATGCTCCATAAGTGCAGGAAGAAGCCTTGTTATCAGTATGTCAATCCGTACAGTATTGTGGTCACGGAAGAGGGGAGATTGTATTTCCTTGACCTGGAGGCAGGTTCTAACGAAAAACAGTTAAAATTCATGCAGAAGCGTGCTGTCCGGGAATGTTTTCTCCCGGCGGAGGAGGCGTACTACCAGAAGGCAAGTACCGGGCTTGACATCTATGGGGCGGGGAAGACCATCCAATACATTCTGTCGGTTACGGTACCGCAGCCGCCGCTTAACAGGCGGGAGGAAAGAAGATTTCGAAATATCATATCAAAATGTCTGAAATATCAGTCTAAATTGGCATATCAAAATGCAGCAGAAATTCGCAGAAATATTCCGCAATATCGAAAAAAGATAAGACACAGCCATATCAGCAGAAGAAAGAAGGCCTTCATGATCGGAGGGACAGCGTTGTTCCTTGCGGCGGCGTGGGAGTTTCCGGATTGGATTCAAATGGGGCGGCATCAGGCAGTAACCCAGACATCACGGGAAGACTGGAAAACTCAGAAAATAGGAGACGCTCAGAATATGAGGGGATCTGAGGATTTGAGAGAGGTACAGGAAACCGGGGGACCGCGAGAAGAGCTGACAGAAGAATACAGATCTTATATGGAGCTTGCGATGGCGTATATCCTGGATGTGGAAGATTATGAGAAGAGCATCCGTTATCTTGAGAAGATTAAGAATGATTATACACCGGCAGATGATCTGCGGGAGGTGGTAGAGGCGCTTCTGGGGAGAAGAAAGGAACCCGGGGAACTGGGTAAACACTTGAAGGCGCTGGAGGAAGCGGCGCCGGAGGAAGGCTGCGAACGCTGGTACCGGTGTCTGATCAGGGGCTACGGGTCGCTGAATACGAGACGGTCGTCAGAGTCCATTCTCCGGCTGGGCAAAGCCTGTTTGGACGAACTGGAGGAAGAGAGCGAAGAGTCAAAGGAAGTGAAGGAGTATATGGCTTCCGCCTGTGAGAGGGTGGGGGAATCAGAAGAAGCTGCGCGTATCTATGAAGAGCTGTTGGAGCAGACGGAAGATAATGGGAAGAGAGAAGAGATCTACAGGAAAATTATTGTATTATATGAGAGCTGCGGGCGAAATGACCGGGCATTGGATGCCTGCATTCGGGGAGTTGAGGAGCAGACAGATTCGGAAGGGCTTAAGATCATGCATATCCGGCTGCTGTGTCAGGACGGCGCCGTAGACCGCGGGCTGTGCGTCCAGACAATACAGGGATATATCGGTCAGAGCAGGGAGATTCTTGAGATGGAAGAGTTTCAGAAGCTGCAAAGAGAATATGAAATACATGTGGAGGGTGATCACGTATGGGTAGGAAGATGAAGAATATTGTTGCGTTGTTGGTAATACTGGGATTGATCTACTGGCAGCAGTCGCCTGCCGTTAGACCGGCATATGCCTGGGATGAAAGCTGCGGGGAGCAGAATATAAGCCCGGACCGGGAGACGGCTGCAGATTCGGATGGATCATGGGAAGAGGGAAATGAGATATCAGGAGGAACACAGGAAGGACCATCCGACGGATCGGGAAAGAAAGAACCTGAGGGAGAGCCGGAAGGAGGCGGCAAAGACGGCACGGAAGAAGAGCCGGAAGGAGATGGCAAAGATGGCACGGAAGAAGAACCAGGAACTTCCGGGGAAGATAAAGACGATACGGAAGAACCGCCTATAGAATGCTTCAAGACGGTCATCCCGCCGGAGGACGGACAGAACGGATATTACAAGACCAGACCGGAAGCGGAAGTGTGGCATAACAGCGAGAGAGGGGTTACCAGGTATTGTTTTACTGACAGCAGCGGGCGCAGGGAAGAAGGCGGGCTGACAGAAAAAGACGGCAGCTTCAAGATCAGAAGGGAGTGTTTCCTTGAAGGCAGCAATCATCTGTCGGTATGGATGGAGGATGAAGCAGGAAAACGTGTGGAAGAATATGCGTTAGAGAAGACTTTTCTGGTTGATACACAGCCGCCGTCAGTCAGGATCCAGACACCTTTGGGAGCAGAAGCCTGGTATCAGAAGGAGGTTTTCATCAATGCGTCCGGTGAGGATGGCGTCAAGGGGAGCCGGATTGAAGAGATTGCCTGCTTTGTAGGCAGCCAGAAGATCGGAAGCAGTAAGGAAGCTTCTGCCGGTTTCCTGATCTCTTGTGCGTCGGCAGGCGGGAAGGCGGTTCCGGTAATGGTGAGGGTGACAGACCGCGCCGGAAATATTGCAAGAGAGACGTGCGGTCTCTATATCGATCAGCGCCCGCCAAGAACAGCGGTGGAAGGGGTATCAGACTACATGATCACCAGTGAACCGGTGGAGGTTAAATATCTGATAGAGGAGGAGAATGCTGTCGGGAAAATAGAGGCAGGCGCCAGATGGGAGGATCCCAGAGGACAGGTCATATATCTGGCGGCAGAAGAGTGGAAGGAAGAAAAAGGAGGCAAAAGTGCACGGCAGACCTTGAATGAAGATGGAATCTATCAACTGAGCGTCAGCGCATGGGATCAGGCAGGATATGAGGGCAGCAGCAAGGGACAGGTGATCATAGACAGTGAGGATCCGGTCATCCGCCATGTAGATGAGCTGGACGGGCAGTATATGAAGAGCTTCTGCTGGGAATATCCGGCGGAAGAAACGGTAGAGGACTTTACCAGCTATACTTACTCAGTATGTCTGGACGGCAGGCCGTACCATATCGGAGAGAATATCTTGAGAGAAGGGAAGCATGTATTAGAAGTACAGGCGGAGGATTCTGCCGGGAATAAAGGCAGGGCGGAAGCAGAATTTGCCATTGACCGAACGGCGCCGCGGATCATATTCGGAAATGCCAGGGACGGACAGGTCTACGAGGAAGCAATGAATCTCGAAGTATCGCTTGAGAATCAGGAAGATTATATCGAGGAAATTCGGATCAATGGGAAATTACAGAAGACCAGCGCTGAGAAAAAGACCTATTCCTATGAGATAAAAGAGTGCAGGGACTACGAAGTCCTGGTGAAGGCATATGACAGAGCAGGCAACTGTGCGGTATCATGTATGGATTTTACAGTGGCGCATAAGCAAAGCCTTCTTAACAGGTTTGCAGGACCGATCAGGAAGATGCTGGGAGTTCCTGTTCAAGAAAGTACGAAGGATCAGGTAATCCGGGAGCAGCAAGAGACAGTCGCAGAACCGATCCGCAGAGGCAGTATTGTTCTCCTTGGACTTGCGGGTACCGGATGTATAACTGCTATAGTCTGGCGGAGAAATACACTTTTGCTGTTGGCGGGCAGGCTAACGAATATTTGTAAAAAACAGTTGTGAAGTTCGCTTTGTTATGATATAGTTATAACAGTTGAATAGCAGTGTTGAGATAGGAGAGCGAATGAGGGCAGCAGAAGTGTTGTTGTGAAGTTTGCTCTTTTTTTCGCAAGCAGCCAGTACAGCATTGCGTAATAAATAGTGAGATCTGCAGCGCTGTGCTAGAGGAGAGTAGAATGGACAGGAAGTATTATGATGCGATCGAGGGGAATCCGGTCGTTGCGGCAGTGAAAGATATGGAAGGCCTCAGGATATGCTGCAGGCTTGAGGATATCAAGGTGGTTTTTATCTTGTTCGGCGATATCTGTTCGATCGGAGAGATTGTAAGCCAGGTGAAGGAGACGGGACGGATGGCCATGGTTCATGTGGATCTGATCGCGGGTTTAAATTCGAAGGAAGTGGCGGTTGATTTTATCAAGAAGAATACGCAGGCAGACGGGATTATATCAACGAAGCCGTCCCTGATACGAAGAGGGAGGGAGTTGTCCCTGTGTACGGTCCTTCGGTACTTCCTGATTGATTCCATGGCATTGGAGAGTATCAGGCAGCAGCAGTCGATTGTGAAGCCGGACTTTATAGAGGTGCTTCCGGGACTGATGCCCAAGGTGATACAGAAGATCTGCAGAACATCCAGGACGCCCATTATTGCGGGCGGCCTGATCACGGACAAGGAAGCTGTGATGGGAGCGCTTAACGCAGGGGCGATCGCGGTATCTACGACGCACCAGGACGTGTGGCGGATGTAGGATAGGATGTGATCTGCGGCGGATACAGGATACATGCAGGTGTAGAATGAGAAGCGGATGTGGGTTTTAGAAGACGCAGATAAGAGAACAGGAGGAGAAGTATGGCCAAATATGTAATGGCATTGGATGCCGGAACGACCAGCAACAGGTGTATTCTTTTTGACGAGGCAGGCGGGATGTGCAGCGTTGCCCAGCGGGAGTTTAAGCAGTATTTCCCCAAGCCGGGCTGGGTGGAGCATGATGCCGATGAGATCTGGGCGAGCCAGATGGGCGTAGCTGTGGAGGCGATGAATATGATCGGAGCAGCGGCAGAGGATATTGCCGCGATCGGGATCACCAATCAGAGAGAGACAGCGATCGTATGGGATAAGAATACGGGAGAACCTATCTATCATGCGATCGTCTGGCAATGCCGGAGAACGTCGGAATACTGTGATTCTCTGAAGGAGAAGGGATTGACAGACAAGTTCAGGGAGAAGACCGGGCTTGTGATCGACGCCTATTTTGCGGGGACGAAGGTGAGATGGATCTTGGACCATGTGCCGGGAGCAAGGGAGAGAGCCGAGAGAGGAGAGCTTCTGTTCGGAACGGTAGAGACCTGGCTGATCTGGAAGCTTACGAAGGGCGCGGTCCATGTGACAGATTATTCCAACGCTTCCCGCACCATGCTTTTTAATATCAATACACTGGAATGGGATGATGAGATTTTAGAAGAGCTGAATATTCCCAGATGTATGCTTCCTGAGGCGAAGCCTTCAAGCTGTGTCTACGGTGAAGCGGATCCATCCTTCTTTGGCGGACCGATTCCGATTGCAGGGGCGGCAGGCGACCAGCAGTCGGCGTTATTTGGGCAGACCTGTTTTACGGCGGGGGAGGCCAAGAATACATATGGAACCGGATGCTTCCTGCTGATGAATACCGGAGAGAAGCCGGTGTTCTCGAAGAATGGACTGGTCACCACCATAGCCTGGGGACTTGACGGCAAGGTGGATTATGCTCTTGAGGGATCGATCTTCGTAGCAGGAGCGGCAATCCAATGGCTGAGAGATGAGATGCGCCTGATTGATTCGGCTGCGGATTCGGAATATATGGCGAAGAAGGTGAAGGATACCAACGGGTGCTATGTGGTGCCTGCATTTACAGGGCTTGGGGCGCCGCACTGGGATCAGTATGCGAGAGGAACCATCGTGGGGATCACCCGCGGAGTGAATAAGTATCATATTATCCGCGCGACCTTAGAATCCCTGGCCTATCAGGTTAATGATGTACTGGCGGCGATGAAGGCGGATTCAGGCATTTCCCTGGCGTCACTGAAGGTAGACGGGGGCGCCAGCGCCAATGATTTCCTGATGCAGACACAGGCCGATATCATCAACGCCCCGGTACAGCGTCCGCAGTGCGTCGAGACGACAGCTATGGGAGCTGCGTATCTGGCGGGCCTGGCAGTAGGCTACTGGAAGAGCAAGGAAGATGTGCTTAAGAACTGGGCGATCGACCGGACCTTCGAGCCTGCGATCGCAATGGAAGAACGGGAGAAGAAGATCAAGGGTTGGAATAAGGCTGTCAAGTATGCCTATGGATGGGCGAAGGACGAGGAATAAGAGATCTGACTGCAGACGGCCAGATGAGAATAATTGAAGAGAGAATTGCACGAGAAAAGAGTCAGGCAATCACCGCATTGAGAGAGATGCGTCTGTTTGCCGACTCTTTTTCTTTCCGCGGGCAACGAGCCAAGCGGGCATGCTTGCATGCGCATTTGGCGACTGCCGCGAGAGCATGCTTGCATGTGCATTCGGCAGATGCCGCGGATGAATCAGAGTGAGAGGAGTCAGGAAGATGCAAGAATATGAAGTAATCATTATCGGAGCCGGGGTATCCGGCTGTGCAGCGGCGAGAGAACTGTCGCGCTACCATGTTAAGGTATGTGTACTTGAGAAGGAGGAAGACGTATGCTGCGGGACCTCTAAGGCCAACAGCGGAATCGTCCATGCCGGCTATGATGCGCCGGTCGGTTCCCTGAAAGCGCAGATGAATCTGCGGGGGAATGAGATGATGGAGAAGCTGTCGGAAGAACTGGATATTCCGTTTGTGCGCAACGGTTCGCTGGTGATCTGCCGAAGCGAGGAAGATCTGCCGAAGCTTCGTAAGCTGTACGACAGAGGGATCGCTAATGGGGTGAAGGGGCTTCAGATCCTTGAAAGAGAAGAGGTCCTGGCAAAAGAGCCGAACGTGACAGAAGATGTGTACGCCGCGCTGTATGCACCGTCAGGGGGAATCGTCTGCCCCTTTGAGCTGAATATCGCCCTGGCAGAGAATGCGTATGCCAACGGCGCAGAATTCCGGTTCTGTACAGAAGTACAGGAGATCAGACGGCTTGAGGAAGGCTATGAGCTTATTACGGATCAGGGAATCTTCCGAGCCGGATTCGTGGTAAATGCGGCGGGTGTCTACGCAGACCGGTTCCACAATATGGTCAGTGGCCGTAAGATAGAGATCACGGCGAGAAGAGGGGATTACTGCCTGCTGGATAAGAGTGCGGGGAACCATGTGAAGAGTACAGTCTTCACGCTTCCGGGGAAGTTTGGGAAAGGGGTTCTTGTCGCTCCGACTGCCCACGGCAATCTGATCCTTGGACCCACCGCTATAGACATCGAGGATAAGGAGGGCACGAACACGACCAGAGAAGGTCTTGATCAGGTGCTTGAGAAGGTCGGAATGAACGCGAGGAATCTCCCGATGAGGCAGGTGATCACATCTTTTGCAGGGCTACGGGCGCATGAGAAGGATGACGAATTCATTATAGAGGAGCTGGAGGACGCACCGGGATTTATCGACTGCGCCGGTATCGAATCCCCGGGACTTACGAGCTGTCCGGCGGTAGGGAAACGGATCGCCGGTATCCTAAGAGAGCGTATGGAACTCACTGAGAAGAAGGATTTCATCTCTGTCAGGAAAGGCATCTTGAGGCCGGCGGAGCTGTCAAAGGAAGAACAGGCAAGGCTTATTAAGGAGAATCCTGCATATGGTAATATCATCTGCCGGTGCGAGATGATCACGGAAGGCGAGATCATTGATGCGATCCGGCGTCCTCTTGGGGCGAGATCTCTGGACGGTGTAAAACGCAGAACAAGAGCCGGAATGGGACGCTGTCAGGCAGGTTTCTGTTCTCCAAGGGTAATGGAGATTCTGGCGAGAGAATGGGATATGGACATTAGGGACGTCACGAAATCCGGTGGAGCATCCAGAATTCTTGCAGGCACGAATAAGGATATACTATAGGGGAGGGAACAGAGATATGAATAACTATTTGTCAGCAGACATTGTGATCATAGGCGGCGGTCCGGCAGGTCTTGCGGCTGCGGTTGCCGCGAAGAAAAACGGGATCGACAAGATCTTGATCCTGGAACGTGACAGAGAATTAGGAGGCATCCTGAACCAGTGCATCCACAACGGGTTTGGGCTTCATACATTTAAGGAAGAGTTGACGGGACCGGAGTACGCGGCGAGATTTATCGAGCAGGTATTGGATCTGGATATTGAGTACAAGTTAAATACCATGGTCATGGACATCAGCCGGGATAAAGTCGTGACGGCGATGAACCGGGAAGAGGGGATGTTCGAGGTCTGCGCCGGGGCGGTCATCCTGGCGATGGGATGCAGGGAGAGACCAAGGGGTGCTCTGAACATTCCGGGATTCCGACCGGCAGGTATATTCTCGGCGGGTACGGCTCAGAGGCTTGTGAATATGGAAGGGTATCTTCCGGGGCGCGAGGTAGTTATCCTGGGTTCCGGCGATATCGGCCTGATCATGGCAAGAAGGATGACCCTTGAGGGCGCGAAGGTAAAGGTCGTGGCGGAACTGATGCCATACTCCGGCGGTCTTAAGCGGAATATCGTGCAGTGCCTTGACGATTATGGAATACCGCTTAAGCTGAGCCACACGGTGGTTGATATCAAGGGCAAGGAAAGGCTTGAGGGAATTACGCTGGCGGAGGTTGATTGTAAGGGTAAGCCGATACCGGGAACAGAAGAGTTCTATTCCTGTGACACGCTTCTTCTTTCGGTCGGCCTGATCCCGGAGAACGAGCTTTCCGCAGGTATGGGGGTGGAGTTGAATCCGGTCACATCTGGCCCGCGGGTGAACGAGAGCCTAGAGACGAATATAGAGGGAGTCTTCGCATGCGGTAATGTGCTTCATGTACATGATCTGGTGGATTTCGTATCGGAGGAAGCGGCGGCGGCAGGAAAGAACGCGGCGGCGTATGTGCGGTCGGAAAAGGAGACGGCAACCACTCCTTTCGTTCGTCTTACTGTGGGAACCGGGGTGCGCTATACGGTGCCTGAGACTATATGCGCCGAACGGATGGGAGAACATCTGACGGTGCGTTTCCGGGTGGGCGGCGTATATAAGAACTGTTATGTCAGCGTCTATTTTGACGGCGAGATGATCTCCCGGAGGAAGAAAGCAGTGGTCGCGCCCGGTGAGATGGAGGAGATCATGCTTACGAAAAAGCAGCTTATGGAGTATCCTGATTTGAGGGAGATAAGTGTGAGGATTGAGGAGGCACAAGAGTGATGGAAGAGAAGAATCTGATATGTATCAACTGCCCATTGGGCTGTATGCTTACGGTTGTCATGGATGGGAAGGAGATCGTGAGCGTTGCGGGCAATACCTGCAGACGGGGAGATACTTATGCCAGAAAAGAATTGACCGATCCGACCAGGATCGTGACCTCCACGGTGAAGGTATCGGGAGGCAGTGAGAGTATGGTCTCGGTTAAGACGAAGGAGGATATACCTAAGGAGAAGGTGCTGGAGTGCGTAAGAGAGCTGAAAGATGTGGTTGTATCGGCGCCGGTTAAGATCGGGGATGTTATACTGGACGATGCTGCCGGAACAGGGGTCAGTATTGTCGCGACGAAGAATGTGCGGTGAGAGTCTGAAATAAGACAGATCTCTCAGCGATTGTTCGGGATGTATCACATCATAAGGATTTTCGGCATATAATAATGCAAAAAGTATCAGGAGCAGTTTATGCCGTATTCAATCATGCTGGATGCCGGACACGGGGGCCGTGACCCGGGCGCAGTCTACAACGGCCGACAGGAGAAGGATGATGCCTTGAGGCTGACCTTGGCAGTAGGAGAGATTCTTCAGAATAATGGGATCGATGTACAATATACGAGAACAACAGATGTGTACCAGACGCCCTATGAGAAAGCGATGGAAGCCAACAATGCGGGGGTGGATTTCTTCATATCGATCCACAGGAATTCGTATCCGACGGACAATGAGGTGTCGGGAGTGGAGACTCTGGTATACGATCTGTCTGGTCTGAAATATCAGATGGCGCAGGATATCAACGATCAGTTGGAAGCGGTCGGTTTCGTGAATCTTGGGGTAAAAGCCCGCCCCAACCTGGTGGTACTTAGAAGAACGAGGATGCCGGCATTATTGGTGGAAGCTGGGTTTATTAATTCGGATGTAGACAATGAATTATTTGACAATAACTTCCAGGATATTGCGCGGGCGATCGCAGGAGGTGTCTTAGATACGCTGAGTTCAGAGGGAATTATCGAGAATGACAGCTTCCGTGTCCAGGTAGGTGCTTTCCGCAACCGGAGATATGCAGAGAGACTGTTGAATGAGTTGTTGGAACAGGGATTTCCGGCCTTCCTGGACGATTCCGGTCCGTATATCCGTGTCCAGGTCGGCTATTTTACAGATATGGAAGATGCGGTCGAGATGGAGCAGCAGCTGAAACAGGCCGGTTATCCGACGGTGATCGTACAGTAAGGAAATATAAAAAACGCAGCCTGTCAAGCCTGCGTTTTTCTTATCCCTTGGGCAGCGAGAAGATAAACTCTGTCCCAACGCCTTCTGTGCTGACCACATTGATATTCTCTCCGTGAGCCTGGATCGCTTCCTTGACGATGGCAAGGCCTAAGCCGGTCCCTTTCTTGTCCTTTCCGCGGGAGAGATCAGACTTGTAGAAGCGTTCCCAGACCTTATTCAAAGAGCTTCTGGGAATGCCGATGCCGTCGTCCTTCACAGAGATGTAGACTTTATCCCCGCGTTCGGTTGTCTCGACCGTAACTACAGAGTCAGGATCGCTGAACTTGATTGCATTATCCAGAAGGTTATAGAGTACCTGTTGGATCTTGCGTTTATCGGCGTTGACATTCAGGTGTTTGGCGGCAAGCACCACGTCTATGGAAATCTTCTTCTGCGTACAGGTGCCCTCGAAAGAGGCCGCGACCTGCTTGATCATATCGTGGATGTCAAAGAGTTCTTTGTTCAGCAGAAGATTCTTAGTGTCGAATTCATTCAGGGTCAGAAGATCCTGGGTAAGGTCGGTCAGACGTTCCGTCTCAAACAGAATGATCTTCAAGTATTTGTCATACAGTTCCGGCGGTATGGTACCGTCCGTCATAGCCTCTACATAGCCCTTGATGGATGTAAGAGGGGAACGGAAGTCATGAGAGACATTTGCCACGAATTTCTTCTGATAATCGTCCATATCCCGCAGATGGGAGGACATATAGTTCAGAGACGCGGACAGATAGCCCATTTCATCCTCGGTATTGACAGGGATCTCGTATTCCAGGTTGCCGGATGCATATTGTGTGGCCGCCTCCGTGATCTTGCGCAGCGGCCGGTATATGAAATACTGGAAAGCCAGAAGAATCATGAATGAGAGGAGATATATCACCAATACCGTGATGATCGCGGCGTGCATCAGGACATTCTGGGTGTCGCGGATATCGGAGGTATACTTATGGATCAGCAGATATCCGTTCGGGGTATATCCGTATACGACCGGCGCCAGTACGGTCATGACGTCTTCTTCAAAATAATCGTGATAATTGCCCGTCAGATATTGTTGTCCGCCGCTCTCGGCAGGATTAAAGGCTTCAATATGCCTGGGGGCGGGAGGATAAGTCTCCGGCTCTGCGGAGGTTATCATCGTTCCGTCCTTGCCGACGAACCACACCGCAGCCTCCAACTGTATCTCCATACCTGATAATTGGAGACGTACATCTCCCAGCTCCAGGGTCTCATCGAAGTAGGCGGGCAGATAATTGCTTGCGATCAGGCTGGCCTCCCGGTAAAGGGAGGTGGCGGTCTTCTCCTCCAGCGGACTCTCGGTCAGATTGAAGGTCAGTGTCGCCACTGTGAAAATGCTCAGGAATCCGAAGATGATATATACGATTATGAATTTCAAGTGTAACGTGCTGCGCATGTAGTCTCCTTATAGTTAGGTTTATTTCACTTCGAACTTGTACCCGATGCCCCAGACGGTGCTGATGCCCCAGGAGCCGTGATCCTTGATCTTCTCGCGGAGCCGTTTGATGTGAACGTCAACGGTACGGGTATCTCCGATATATTCGTATCCCCAGATCTGGTCAAGAAGCTGTTCCCGGGTAAATACCTGGTTCGGAGAGGAAGCAAGGAAGTATAACAGCTCCAGCTCCTTTGGCGGCATATCGACTCTGAGTCCGTCAACCAGCACGGAATAATTGGTGAGGTTGATAGAAATGCCGGGGTATTCCACGCATTTGCCCTTGTCTTCCCTGGCAGTCTCGGCTTTGGGAATGGCCTGATAGCGGCGGAGGACGGCCTTAACCCGGGCTACCAGTTCCTTAGAGTCAAATGGCTTCATGATGTAGTCGTCTGCACCCAGCTCCAGTCCAAGGACCTTGTCGAAGACTTCTCCCTTTGCCGACAGCATGATGATTGGAACGGCAGATTTTGCCCGGATCTCCCGGCACACCTGGTAGCCGTCGATCCCAGGGAGCATAAGGTCCAGAAGGATCAGGTTGGGCTGATAGGTTTCCTGGGCGATGAGCGCCTTCTCACCGTCATACACCATCATGGTATCGAAGCATTCCTTGGTAAGATACAGGGATATCAGTTCTGCAATATTCTCGTCGTCGTCGACGATTAAGATTTTCTGTTTATTTACCATATCTGTCTCCTTTTATTTCAGTTCGACGATCGTGACGCCGGCATCCCCCTCGCCGAATGCACCGAGCCGGAAGGATTTGACATGCTTCTGGCGCCGAAGATAATTGTGGATGCCTGTCCGCAATGCACCGGTTCCCTTACCGTGTACGACACGGACGGAGGACAGGTGCGCAAGTGCGGCGTCGTCTAAATATTTGTCCAGTTCCGCGACAGCCTCGTCCACGGTCTTCCCAAGCAGGTTGATCTCCGGGCTTACAGAGAAGGACTTGCCCATCTTCATCTTACCCTTGGAGGTCTTATGCATCTGCTTGGCGGAGTAAGACGGGGTCTCTTCTATGATCTCCAGATCAGAGATATGGATCTGGGAGCGGAGGATTCCCATCTGTACGGTTACATTGCCCCTGGCGTCAGGAAGGGAGGTGACCGTTCCGTTCAGGTTCATGCTTAAGACCTTGACGGATTCACCCAGTTTAAAATCGGACGGCTTATGCTGCTTGCGGGGCTTCTTCGCTTCCAGCGTTGTATGGGAGCTGACAGAAGCCATCTTCTTGCGGAGACGTTCGCGTTCCTTCTCCATCTCTGCTGCGGAAATGTTCTCCTTGCCGAACTTATGGAAATTGCGGATAGTCTCGTCGGCAGTCTCTTTAGCGTCCGCCAGGATGGCGTGGGCCTTCTCGTTGGCTTCCCTGAGGATCCGTTCCTTCTGATCTTCTAACCGTTCCTGTTTTTGGCGCACCTCGGTTTTGAGTCGTTCCAGCTCACGTTTGTATGCGTTGATCTCATCCTGTTCCTTCTGGATGGTGCGTTTGCTGGTCTCCAGATCTGTGAGCAGATCTTCAAAGGATTCGTCCTGTTCGGTCAGATGTGTCCTGGCTTCTTCTATAATATAATCAGGCAGCCCAAGCTTGCCTGCGATAGCAAATGCATTGCTCTTCCCCGGGATTCCAATGAGGAGCCGATAGGTAGGGCGGAGGGTCTCCAGATCGAACTCGCAGCAGGCATTCTCCACCTGAGGAGTGGACAGGGCGTATACCTTTAATTCGCTGTAATGGGTGGTCGCCATGGTGCGGATCCCCCGTTGATGCAGATGGTTCAAGATCGCAGTAGCAAGGGCGGCGCCTTCGGTAGGGTCTGTTCCGGCTCCAAGCTCGTCAAACAGAACGAGTGAATGCTCGTCCACGTGCTTTAAGAAGGATACGATATTCGTCATATGAGACGAGAAGGTACTGAGGCTCTGTTCAATGCTCTGCTCATCTCCGATATCGGCATATACATGTTCGAATACGGCAAGCTCGGAACGGTCTAATGCCGGGATATGAAGTCCCGCCTGTCCCATCAGTGTAAATAACCCCACGGTCTTTAAGGATACCGTCTTACCGCCTGTATTGGGGCCGGTAATGATCAGCAGGTCAAAGGTATCCCCAAGGGTTACGGTGATGGGGACAACCTGTCTCTTATTAAGAAGCGGATGACGCCCCTCACGGATGTGGATGCGGCCTTCTGTATTAAATAACGGCATGGATGCATTCATATCCAGCGCAAGGCCGCCTCTCGCGAAGATGAAATCCAGTTCGCCAAGAACAGTGTAATTACTGCGGATCTCTTCTGTATATGCTGCCGTGTCCTCGCTTAAGCGGGCAAGGATTACCTGTATCTCTTCTTGCTCTTTCCCGTAGAGCTCCTTTAGATCATTATTTAGTTTGACTACTGCCATCGGTTCAATAAATAGTGTGGAACCGGTGGAGGACTGGTCGTGGATCAGACCGGAAACCTGGCCTCTGTGCTCTGCCTTGACCGGGATGCAGTAGCGGTCTCCGCGCATGGTTATGATAGGATCCTGCAGGTAAGTGCGCAGAGATCCGTTGACCATGCCGGTAAGCGTGGAATGAACCTTGTCGTTCATCTGGCTGATGGAGCGGCGGATATGCTTCAATGTACCGCTCGCATCGTCGCTGATCTCATCTTCCTCTAAAATGCATCGGCGGATCTCTGCCGATAATGTGGTCAGTGGCTCTAACTGCCGGAAAAACGGGTCCAGGCAGTCTTCCTGGTCGTCATTGTTGTCGTGCCTGCCGTATGCTTTGGCGCGTCCGGCAGTTTCCAGAAGCTTGCAGATGCGTAAGAGTTCTCCGCTTCCAAGAGCCGCGCCGACCTCTAAGCGCCGCAGAGAATCATTGACCGGGCTGCACCCGCCAAAGGAAAGCCGGCCTTTCTTAACGATCCGTGTAAATGCGGCCGCCGTCTGCTGCTGGGAAATCGTGATCTCGGGCAGAGAAGTCATAGGCTTAAGCTTCATGCAGCGCTCCTTGCCGCTGGAAGATGAGGCATGGTCTGCGAGCTGCTCAATAATCTTATTGTATTCTAGTTTGTTTAATGTTTTCTTATTCATATTCATCACCTGGATATATTCTAACCTATTTGCGCCATAAAAGAAAGAGAGAAATATTGAACAATTGCCGTTCATAGGTTATACTATATTCGATGGGGCGTATACCCGGAATGGATTTATAAAAGGAGAAGGATGCGTCTATGGAAGAGCATAGAGACCCAAAAGAAGAATTACGTCCAAAAGAGGAACCGCAGGAGGAGCCGTCGGAGTATTTATTTATGCAGGAGACGATCAAGCGGGATCGCAGAGGAATCAGAAAAGGATTTTTTAAAATGGCAGGTTTTGGTCTGGTATTTGGGATGTGCGCCTGTTTCAGTTTCACTGCGCTGAGACCGGTGATGGAAGGCATTTTCCAGGATGATCCCGCGCAAGTCACGATTCCTAAGGAGGAGCCGGAAGAAGATAAAGTACAACCGGAGGCGGAGCCGGCAGAACCAGCGGTACAGCAGACGCTTGACGCAGACAGCTACCGGCAGATGCAGCAGTCGTTGACGGCGATCGGTATTGAAGCGAACCGTTCAGTGGCAGAGATCGTTGCGGTTGCGAAGGATCAGGACTGGACGGAGGAGGCGAAGGACTATAAGAACAGTGTGTCCGGCCTGATCGTTGCGGATAACGGAAGGGAGCTTCTGATTCTTGGCAAGTCGTCTGTTGCCAAGGAGGCTCAGGAATTGCGGGTAATCTTCAACGATGGGAATGCGTACCCGGCGGTATTGAAGAAGAGTGACGGAACTCTAGGAATCGGAATCTATGCCGTGAGCCGTTCTGATCTGGAGGACTCGACCTGGGCACAGATTGAGACGGCGGTGCTGGGAAGCTCCAACGCAGTGTCCAAGGGGGATGTGGCGATCGTTCTCGGCAAGCCATTTGGGTATGCCGGCGCCATGGGATTTGGCTCGATCGCATCTGGGAAGAATACTCTGGATCTGGCTGACAGGCAATATCGTCTGATCAATACGGACATTGCCGGTTCGAAGAACGGGAGCGGATTTATCGTGAATCTGAAGGGAGAGACGATTGCCCTGATCGATCAGAGTGCGGCGGAGGAAGGAAGTACGGAGCTGATCATAGGATATGGGATCACGGACGTGAAGGACATAATCGAATGCCTGTCCAACGGGCAGGGCGTTCCGTATATCGGTATCTACGGCGTGGATGTCACTGAGGAGATAGAAGAGCAGGGAATTCCCAAGGGTCTGTATGTGAAGAATGTAGAGGCAGATTCTCCGGCCATGACGGCGGGAATCCAGAGCGGTGACGTCATCACCAGTATCGGTGATGATGAGGTCGCATCCTACAGCGCTTACCATCAGTCATTGATGGAAAAGAAGGTCGGAAGTGAAGTCAAGGTGAAGGGACAGCGTCAGGGAGCCGATGGTTATGTGGATATTGATTTCACTGTGACGGTAGGGAGTAAGGAGTAGAAAAGGACGTATGTGATCGTTCTGAAGAAAAGACAGCATGAGAATAGGGAACTGTGAGAGATGGCATTATTTCTTCACATTTCCTGAGACAGAAAGAGGCGGAAATATGAGATTTATCAACACTCTTCGAGAGGGAGAGACAATCAGGAACATTTATCTGTGTAAGGGGAAACGCTCTGCAGAGACAAGAAACGGGAAACCATATGATAATCTGATCCTTCAGGATAAGACCGGGGTGCTGGACGGGAAGGTCTGGGATCCGAATTCGGGAGGAATCGCGGATTATGATGAGATGGATTTTATAGAGGTATATGGAGAGATCATCAATTATAACAATAACCTTCAATTGAATATCAAGCAGATCCGCAAAGCGGAAGAGACAGAATATTCTATGGCGGATTATCTGCCGACCAGCGGGAAGGATACAGAGAAGATGTATCAAGAACTGCTGGGGTATGTGAAGAAGATTGAGAATCCATATCTGAGACAGGTGGTAGAGTATTATTTCGTGAAGGACGAGGCGTTTATCCGGAAGTTCAAGGCACATTCGGCGGCTAAGAGCGTACATCATGGCTTCTCGGGAGGGCTTCTGGAACATACGCTTAGTGTTGTGAAGTTCTGTGAATATATGGTGGGGGCGTATCCGATCCTGAACAGTGACGTCCTGTACACGGCGGCGATCTGCCATGATATCGGGAAGATCAAGGAGTTGTCTCCGTTTCCGGAGAATGACTATACGGATGACGGTCAGCTTCTCGGCCATATTGTGATAGGGGTGGAGATGATCAGCGAAGCGGCGAGGTCGATACCGGATTTTCCGGACAGACTGGCAAGCGAGCTGAAGCATTGTATTGTGGCACATCACGGGGAACTGGAATATGGATCGCCGAAGAAGCCTGCGCTCGCAGAGGCATTTGCACTGAATTTTGCAGATTGCGCGGATGCGAAGATGCAGACGCTGACGGAGATATTCAAGGATAAGAATACGTATGACTGGCTGGGGTATAACCGGCTGTTTGAGACCAATCTAAGAAAGACGATAGGGATGGGGACGTAGTAAAATGACAGTTTACTACGTCCCAAATTGAATTTTGCCCTGTATCCAAATGGAAAAAGAGGTATATTTATGCAGAAGAATGATGTGGTTACAGTTGAGATAGAGGATATGGGAATTGGAGGGGAAGGCATTGGAAAGGTCGATGGATATACGCTGTTTATCAAAGATGCGATAATCGGAGATGTCGTAGAAGCCAAGATTATGAAGGCCAAGAAAAATTACGGATATGCTAGGCTTATGAATATTATACTCCCGTCAGAATACCGTGCAGAACCAAAGTGTCCGGTAGCCCGGCAGTGCGGCGGATGTCAGATTCAGGCTATGAGCTATGAGAAGCAGCTCGAATTCAAAGAAAAGAAGGTTAGGAACAATCTGATGCGTATCGGCGGGATTCCCGGGGAGGTGTTGGATGCGGTGTTTGAGCCGGTCTGTGGGATGGATATGCCTTACAGATACCGGAATAAAGCGCAATATCCTGTAGGAAGGGATAAAAACGGCAGACCAACGGCAGGGTTCTATGCAGGCCGGACTCATCAGATTATCCCGTGCCTTGACTGCAGTCTCGGTGTAGAGATAAACGGCGATATTCTAAGGATTATCCTCGATTATATGGAGCAATATGGGATTGAGCCTTACGATGAAGAACAGCACAGAGGCTTAGTGCGTCACATACTGCTCCGCTATGGTTTTGCCACGGATGAGATCATGGTCTGCCTGGTGCTGAATGGAAGACAGCTCCCGCATGCAGAGGAATTGGCGGACAGGCTCTCGCGGATTCAGGGGATGGCCAGCATCACGGTCTGTGTCAATACGGATAAGACGAACGTAATCATGGGTACCGAGATCATCACGCTGTGGGGGCAGAGTTATATCACGGATTATATCGGAGATGTGAAATATCGAATCTCGCCCCTGTCGTTCTATCAGGTGAATCCGGTTCAGACCAGGAAGCTGTATGAAACTGCGCTTGAATATGCGGGGCTTCATGGGGTGGAGACGGTGTGGGATGTGTACTGCGGAATCGGGACTATCTCTCTGTTCCTGGCGCAAAAGGCGGGGAAGGTCTACGGTGTGGAGATTGTTCCCCAGGCGGTTGCGGATGCGAAGATGAATGCCAGGATCAATGAGATTGGCAATGTGGAGTTCTATGCAGGGAAGGCGGAGGAGGTTCTGCCAGAATTCTATGCGAATTATTCTATAGAGCATCCCGGTAAGCAGGCACGGGCGGATGTGATCGTGGTGGATCCGCCGAGGAAGGGGTGCGAGGAATCTGTGCTTGAGACGATGGTGCAGATGCAGCCGCAGAGGATTGTGTATGTCAGTTGTGATTCGGCTACGCTGGCGAGGGATTTGAAGTATCTGGGGGAGAGAGGATATGAAGTGGTAAGAGGAAGGGCGGTAGATATGTTTCCGCATACTTGCCATACAGAATGTGTGGTGTTGATACAAAGGAAACATATCTAGAAATCCTTTATTTTAAGCAGTTTTATAAGCATTTTGTGTTTACGGAAGATGAGGAAGGGAATCGGAATAAGAGGATGGAGAAGTATTTTGAAGTTTCGGCGGTGGTTGATGTGGGGGGTGGGGATACAAAGGAATTTGTTTAATAAGAAAACATTAGAGGACAAATCAGTTGTTCGGAATTTCCGAACAACTGAAAGATATTTGGAATGCTTAGCCGAAAAAGAGATATATAATTTCAATGCTTGTGTTGCTTATCTAAAGCTATCATATAATACTAACTATGTATAGTTAAGATACTATTTGGAGGTGCAAGAGTGAAGAATGAAAAAAAGGAAATGATAGATAATAAAGAATTTCAGACTTTATATGATAAATCAAAGAAGTTAATTGATAGTGCCAGAAACAATATGGGACAAATGGCAAATGCAATTACGGTACTCACAAGTTTTTTGCTGGGGAGATATATTGTTGAACAGGAACAACAAGGCTCTGAAAGAGCAAAATATGGAGCTAAAATAGTAGATTCTTTGTCAGCATATCTGACAGAAGAATATGGTAGAGGTTTTTCAAGAAGCAATGTGGCAGGGATGCGGCAGTTTTATGTGACATATAAAGACAGAGAAGATGAAATTATCCAGTCGGGAATTGGACGATTCGAGCAGACTTTTGAAATTATCCAATCGGGTATTGGACAATTGGAAATGGCATATAACAATCTACCTTTTAAACTCAGTTGGACGCATTATCAAGTGCTTATGCGTATAGAAAACAGGGATGAAAGAGATTTTTATGAGAACGAGGCGATACGCTCGAATTGGAATGTAAATACTTTAAAAATACAATTTCATTCTAGCTTGTATGAAAGGCTTGCATTAAGCAGAGATAAAAATGATGTGATGAGGCTGGCAAATGAAGGAGCTGTTCCGCAAAAACCGCAAGATATTTTACATACTCCATATGTATTGGAGTTTGCGGGATTAGAAGACAGGGCTTCTTATCATGAAAGTGATTTGGAATCAGCAGTAATAGAAAAGATGCAAAAGTTTCTTTTAGAATTAGGTAAGGGTTTTCTGTTTGAACAGCGCCAAAAGAGATTTACATTTCGTGATAAAAATTTTTATGTGGATGACCGTGTTATAATAGGGACAAGTTAGAGGAACCCAGTAAAATCAAGGGGTTGCACTAACTTGTCCCCTTATTTTTTTGCCCTTAAAAGGGCGAACGGAATCACCACATTTCTGGTTTCTGTCCGGGAGCCGTACATATATTGCTGGCCAGCAGTATGAAAGTCTGATAGCGATTAAAGCAACCATACCATCCTCTGGTGATGGATTTGAAGGTCCGAAGTCCTTATAAATGCTGACGGGTTGCAACGGGGGCGTTGTAATATTGGCTGACAGGTTTCGGCCGGGTTTAATGTGAACCGGGCGCCATGGGAGGGTTAAACCTGTGTTTCTGTACCATGGGAACAAATGAGATTTATTTACGGAAAGCCGGGGAACTTACAGCGCCCATATTGTTGTGATGGTTTTGAAGTTCTTGTGTAGCGGAGATTTTAGTTTTAGAGATTGACATATCGTTTCGTTCGGAAACAAATAGTTCTGTTTTGCAGGGAGAGGCACGGGCTGTTACGCTTGGGGCGGGCTCTGCAAAATCCCAGGGTTAGTTCAGTGACGGAGAAGCAATGGATAGTCCGGTCTGCGGGCCGGTGGAAGGGACGGGATATAGATGAAGAAGGATGTTCGGAAGATTAAGGTGTATGAGCAGAGCGGGCGTAATTATAAGCCCACGCCTACGATCATGTTGAAGGGGCTGTGGCTGGAAGAGCTGGGGTTCGGGGCGGGGACGCTTTTGACGGTCCGGTGTGAGGAAGGGAAGCTGGTCATTGTTCCGAGGGAGACAGTGGATTATATTGATGTGTTTGAGGAGCAGCAGTTGAGCATGGTTGCGGAGAAGAAAGTGAGGTATTGAGGATGGGAAAGATATATATGATCGGTTCGCAAAAAGGGGGTACGGCGAAGACCACTACTACGTTTAATCTGGCGTACTGTCTGCGGAAGATGGGGAAGCGGGTTCTGGCTGTGGATTTTGACAGCCAGGCGAATTTGACAACGTGCTTCGGCGTGGAGGATACGGGGGTTTTGGAGGATACCATTGGGCATCTGATGATGGCGCAGATTGAGGATATGAAGCTGCCGTTCCCGAAGAGGTACATACGGACGAAGGACGGGGTGGACTTCATCCCATCGTCTATTTATCTGTCGGTGGTGGATGCGAAGCTGCGGCTGGAGATGGGGGCGGAGCGGATGCTGTCCGGGATTCTGGAGCCGCTGCGGGGGAGGTATGATTATATTCTGATTGATACCTGCCCGTCACTGGGGACTTTGACGATCAATGCTTTGGCTACTGCGGACGAGGTGATCATCACGGTGAACCCCCAGCTTTTGGCTATGATGGGGATGCAGGATTTTCTGCGGACGGTGGTGAAGATACGGAAGCGGATCAATCCGGGGCTGGGGATTGCGGGCATCCTGATGACCATGTGTGAGTCCAGGACGAAGCTGTGTAAGGTGCTGACGGAGGAAGTGATGGAGAGCTTCCAGGAGCAGATACGGGTGTTTGAGACGAGGATTCCCAGTACGGTGAAGGTGGGGGAGAGTATTTATTACAGCCTGCCGGTGGCGGAGTACAGCCCGAAGGCGAGCGCGGGGATGGCTTATAAAAAGTTTGCAAAGGAGCTGGTTTCGTATGAAGGCTAATGGGACGAAGAGGAAGATTTTTAGTGACGCTGTGGACCTTCTGGCGGGGGCGGAAGAGGTCTCTGCTGTGGAGAACGGGATCAGGAGGCTGCCCATTGACAGTATCCGTCCGTTCCGGAAGCATCCGTTTCGGATGTATGAGGGGGAGCGTCTGGAGGATATGGTGGAGAGCATTAAGGAGCATGGGGTTCTGAATCCGGTGATTGTGTGGCAGGAGGGGGACGGGTATGAGATGCTTGCGGGGCATAACCGGCAGGTGGCGGGGAGGCTGGCAGGCTTGACGGAGATTCCGGCCATTGTGAAGACGGATCTGACGGAAGAGGACGCTTATGTGTATGTGATTGAGACCAATGTGATACAGAGGGGATTTGCGGAGCTTCTGCCCAGTGAGAAGGCGGCGGTGCTGGCGGAGCGGTATGAGAAGGTCAGCAGCCAGGGGCGGCGGAATGATATTTTGGAGGAGATCGCAAGGCTGAATGGGCAGGACACGGCGGGGACTTGTGGACATGATGTCCACAGGTTGAAGAGCCGGGATGCCATTGGGGAAGAGTATGGGATGACCGGGAGGAATATTGCCAGGTATATGCGGGTGCAGAAGCTGGAGGAGCCTTTGAAGGGGCGGCTGGACGAGGGAACGCTGCCTTTGGTGGCGGCGGTGGATTTGTCTTATCTGTCGGAGAAGGAGCAGGAAGTGGTGTCCGGGCTGGCGGAGCAGGGCAGGATTAAGCTGGATGCGAAGACGGCGAAGTGCGTCAGGGGCATGGCGGGGAATGTGACGGAAGAGGCGGTGCTGGGGGCACTGGATGGCGGGAAAGGGAAGAAGGCGGCTGCCGGAAGGAGCGTGAGGCTGCCGGCGGAGGTGTATGAGAGGTATTTTGGGAGTGTGAAGCCTGCGGATGTGGCGGGTATCGTGGAGGACGCGCTGGCGGCGTGGTTCGGGAAAGGGGGAGTGGCTGATGTTCCGGGCGGAAGAGATCGGGAGGCTGGATAGGTCTTATTTTAACATTATTCTGGCGGAGGAATATGATGTGACGATCCAGTCGAAGAATACGGGGCATATCTGGTATATCCATAATCCAGAGTATCCGGGGGAGGGGGAGTGTATTATTTTCCATAAGCACAGGGCTTCACAGCCTTACCATCAGCATGGGAGGGCAAGGAGTCTGGGGCAGGCGGTACGGAGCATTATGGGGCATGATGTGTTCCAGATGAATGGGCGAAAATCTTTGTAGGATTATTGCCTTGACAATTTTATATGAATTAAGTGGAACTTCGGTATTGTTTGGTACATGCCGGAGTTTCTCTATAGTAAAAAGTGAGAATATGTGGTATTATTGTGTAGTGGGAAGCTAAAAATATGGTGAAGAATCAGAGGTGCGGAGATGAATACAGAATGGAGCATGAGTAGTGAAGAACGAAAGAAATTTTGGGATACTTTGTGTAGTCTGGATGGACAAGATGTTGAAAATGATATAAAAAGCTTATTGGCGACAATTAAGTTTCCAAGATTTTTATATAGGTATCGTTCCGTAAATAATAAGTCGCTTTCTGCATTGATAGAAAACAAGATGTATTTTTCTACATCGGATTATTATGATGATCCTTTTGATACATATATAAGGATAGACCGTAATCTGGTATTAGAGGGGATTAAGCAGGAAGTAGAGGATTTAAGAAGTAATGAGAAGCGGCTTTCTGGTTTTTCTGATTATTTAGGTATTTCAAATGAGGAATGTCAAAACTTTTTGACAGATAAAACTGCTGAATTTATAGGAAATGTTTCTTATGATTTTTTTAAAGGGATTCGCAGGGAATTACGCAAGGAAATTTATTCAGTGTGTTTTTCTGATACGTGGAAAAACGAAAATTTATGGCTGAAATATGCGGATCAGCATAAGGGCTTTGCTGTGGTTTATGATAGAAGTGATGATTCGTCCTGGTTATGTGGGACTGAAAAAGAGTGCTTAAATTGTATGAACAAAGATTTGAATGCATATATTTATCCAATGTGCTATTCTGATGAAAAATATGATGCCACAATCTATGCCAGAGATTATGTGGTACACAAGTTATTGGTGAATTTGAATAATTCGTATACGAATCCCTTGTTGCGGTTTGTCTCTGATCATCCTTGGGAAAAAGAAAAGATTACTCTTATTAAGAAAAAATGTCATGAGTATGATGCAGAATGGCGTGCAATCCTTAGCACACCTTATTATTTAAATGCTCCGGTATATAAAAAATGGAAGCCATATGGGGTAATACTTGGATTAAATATGGAAGCAGATTCCAAAAAGTTAGTTGTTAATGCAGCAGAAACGGCTGGAATTACAGGAATTTTTCAAGTTGAGATATCAGATAATGATGAGTTAGAGTTGTTGCCGATATCGGGCAGAAAAGGATAATACCATGACAAAGGAAGAATTTATTAAAAAATGCAAAGCTGTATATATGATTGATTCCATAGATGAGGATAATGAAATTGAAATAGTAGGCCGTAGAAAATCAGAAGATGAGTATATCATGTTTGAAGATGTGGTAATCATTGATTTAGAAGCGGATTGTTGTGACATATATCATGTATTTACATATGAAGAATATGATAGCTTGCTTACTGTTCGCGAAATTGATAGGGAAAAGTTATTAGTGATGCAGGCTTTAGGAAAATCATATGGAATATTGCCTGGAATGGATTTCTTTGATGGAATGGGATGCCCATTTACAGATGTGCATGTTGGATATTTTAATGTGGAATACGATTTTGAAAATATCAAACAAATTCTGGGAGCTTTTGAATCAGCGCTTGCATCGTATGGAAATGCAGAAATAGATGAAGAGTATTTAATGATAAATTTTAAATCAGAATATTGTGCGTTTTTAGAGTATGGAGATGAGATAAAGTATGCTTATAGAATGTTGATGGAGTCCGATTATTCAGATATATCAGAACGATATCCCTCAAAATTTGGTAATATAGATAATGTGTTTGTAGATCGGCAGGGGGCTTTCATTGCAGGTTATGGCGATGATTCTTTTAAAAAGATTAAGGATTCGATGAAGTTCCAGACTTGTATGGCTGATAAAATTTATTCCGGTGAAAAATACTGTTTGGCGCAATCTGGAGAATTAAAAGTCTCTATAAACAGCGAGTATCTTAAACGTATCAATGCATTTTTAGATATCATGGAGGTAGAGGATAAAGATTGTCAGGAATATGAAATAAGTCAAAATATATTGGTAGTTAAAACTTTGCACAGTGGTTTCTGGGCAATTATAATGGCTTTGAACGGTGAGCAGGATATATTTGCCGTTGAAGAGTATAAGGGTATTCAGGAAATGTATAATAAGCTGTTGCCTTTTATATCTCCGGAGCTTTTACATGAAGAGTATAATTTTTCCAAGTTGGATGATAGAACGTTTGAAAAAATGTGTAGAGACTTATTGGTGGATATGGGTTTTCTAAATGTTACTCAAAGAGGGAATACGAGAGCTTCCGATGGGGGTGTAGATTTAGAAGCTGATATGATGGTGAAAACTATTTTAGAGGAACAGAAGCAGCATTGGATTTTTCAATGCAAACATACGAAGGCCCAAATAGATAGAAAAGATATTTCTGAAATACCGGATTTACTTAAAGAATTTAACGCCAGTGGTTATGGATTATTTTATAGTGGTATGTTAAGTCCGCAAACCATAGATAGAATTAAGAAAAATGAATCTATTAAATATTGGGCAAAGGGAGAATTAGATATTTTGTTAAGGAAATACAAGGAAACGGCAATTCGATATTTTGGAATATAATTTTTGATTTACAGTGGGAATGTGCCGCAATATGTTGATAACAATAAAGGTTCTAAGCTGGATAGGTCAGGGATTTACAGGGTAAACTTGGGTGTCCGGTGGAGACGAAATAGGAGTATCTGGAGTGAATACTTATCAGGTGATAGACGAAAGAAATTGGGAGAGGGCCATGCACTGTATGGTTTTCAGGGGAAGCGTGGAGCCTGCTTTCTGTGTGACATTTGAGGCGGATATCACAAATTTCCGCCGGAAGGTGAAGGCGCAGAACCTCTCTTTTACGCTTGCGTTTGTGTATGTGGTTTGTAAATGTGCGGATGAGATTGAAGCGTTCCGGTATCGTTTTCTGGACGGGAAGGTGGTTCTTTTTGAGCATATTGATACTGCCTTTACTTATCTGAATCAGGATACGGGGCTGTTCAAAGTGGTCAATGTGCCGCTTCGGGGTAGTATTCAGGAATATGTGGAGATGGCGGGAAGGATTGCAAGGGAGCAGAAGGAATATTTTACTGGCCCCCTTGGAAATGATGTGTTCCAGTGTTCGCCTATGCCCTGGGTCACCTATACGCATATCTCACATACCAATTCTGGGAAAAAGGATAATGCGACGCCTTTGTTTGACTGGGGGAAGTATTATGAGAAGGATGGTAAGATTGTCATGCCCGTATCTGTCCAGGCTCATCATTCTTTTGTGGATGGGATACATATTGGACAGTTTGTGGATAGGCTCCAGAAATATTTGGAATCATTTTAGGGGCGGAAGTTGGATTATATCATAAAATCCAGAACAGGATTTTATTGTTAAAATTTTGCAAGTTTACAAAAAGGGCTGAAAATGCTGAGGAGGCATTTTTCGGTTCTTTTTTCATGGATTTCTTTTGCATTTGAGAGAGTATTTGCGGAAATGATTGACATGGATGTAAATTCTTTGTATAATAGTTATTGACTTGTGGTCAATAACTATTGAAGGAGGCGGTGGGAATTGGCAAGGCCAGTAAAAAAACAGCCGGAACAATGGAAGAAAGAAATTTTGGATGCGGCAAAGGAGCTGTTTTTATCGAAAGGTTATGAGGAAACTGCCATTACGGATATTATGGAGCTGGCAGGCGGCGCAAAGGGGATGTTTTACCGGTTTTTTCAGAGTAAGGAAGAGGTCATGCACGCTTTGGGGGATCGGATGTTTTTGGAGAATAATCCTTTTGAGGCGGTCAGGGGGCGTTCGGACCTGAACGGACTGCAGAAGATCCGGGAAGTGCTTGCTTTTGACAGGGCTGATGGAGAACGGGAAGAAATAAGTACGCAGGCAATTCCTATCCTGAAAGACCCGCGCATTCTGGCGGCTGCGGTGGAGGCGAACCGGCGGGTGCTGACTCCTTTATGGCTGGAACTGATTGAGGAAGGACGGCGTGACGGTTCGATCCGGACGGAATACGCAAAGGAGCTTTCTGAACTGTTGCCCCTTGTCAATTTCTGGCTGCTTCCGTCCGTGTTCCCGGCGGATGCGGAAGAAATCCGGCATAAGTGCAGGTTTGTTGCGGAGGTTCTTGCGGCAATGGGGCTTCCGATCATAGAGGATGAGATGGTTGGGCGGACAGAGAGGATACTGGGAAGTTACAGGGAAGAAAGGAAGGAGTAGCATATGGAGCAGAGACTGTTTACGAAAAATTTTACGCTCCTTGTGCTGGGGCAGGCAAGTTCTTTGTTTGGCAATTATATCCTGCGCCTGGCGTTGTCTATGTATGTTTTGGAAGTGACGGGTTCGGCGGCTGTGTTTGCGGGTATTTTATCTATAGCGACGATCCCGACGATTCTTTTGTCCCCCATTGGAGGAATCCTGGCTGACAGGGCGGACCGGAGGAATATCATGGTGGCGCTGGACACGCTGACGGGAATGTCTGTCTTATGCGCGGCGGTCTTTTTGTCCGGGGACAATGCGGTTGTAGTGATTAGTGTGTTGCTGGTGATACTCTCTGTTCTTGGGGCATTTGAAACGCCTACGGTGCAGGCGTGTATCCCGCAAATGCTGGCAGGCGATAATATTATTAAGGGAAATGCGGTGGTAAACCAGGTGGCGTCCATTTCTTATCTGATCGCGCCTTTGCTGGGTGGTATCTTATATTCTGCTGTTGGCCTGAAGCCTGTGATGTATGCAAGTGTTGTATGCTTTTTTATCACAGCGTTATTTGAATGTTTTATCAAATTGGGGCATCAGGCCAGGGAATTTCAGGGAAATGTTTTGTCCATGGTAAAAAATGATTTTTCCGGCAGTATCCGTTTTATCATGAAAGAGCGGCCGGATATCATGAAGATGCTGCTTCTGGCGGCATTCTCACGCTTTTTTGTCATGGGGGTTACGCTGGTGGGGCTGCCCTTTCTTGTGCGGGCTGTGCTTGGCTTGGACGCGAAATTTTATGGCGGGGCGGAGAGTGCGATGGCGGTTGCCACTATTTTGGGAAGTATCGCCACGGGGCTTCTTACGGGGAAGTTAAGATCCGGTAGATTATCGTATGTGCTTGCGGTAATCGGTGTCTGTATCATTCCGGCAGGGGTTGTATTTCTTTTTCCATTCGGCGTGATGACAAGGTATGCTGTGATTGTTGCTGCTTTCTGCGGTATGCAGGCTGCGATTAGTATTTTTTCAATTTTTGCGGTATCCATGATTCAGCAGAATACGCCGAATGAGCTGATTGGGAAGGTTATGGCATATACATCCGCTGTTACGTTGTGCGCCCAGCCGGTTGGGCAGATGGTATATGGATTTTTGTTTGACAGGTTTCAGGAGATTGTGTATCTTGTATTGATTCCTTCGGGGATTGTGGTATGCGTGATCGGTCTGCTTGCCACGGGTTTTTTCAGGAAACTGGAAAAAAAGCAAGGTGGTGCAATAGACTGATAAAAGGTATAATAGGATTACGTTAATAACACGGACAGATAAAGGTAACATGGTCTGATTCGGATACGGATTTGATTAGGGATAGCGCGTAAATATGTGCTGGGATGGAGGGGGAGGTTCAGGAGGTTTATGGGCATGGGCGACGGTCTGGACGTGTTTGTGATAGGACGGAAGAGATAGACGGAGGCACATGAGGAAGAAGGCTTTCCTGACGGGAAAGTGTTGATAGAAATTTGACAGGAGGTAGACAATGAGACAATCGCCAGGTTAGAGCCCCGGCAGCCAGGAACCGGGGCTGTATACGAGGAGGTGGACATGAATGGAGAGACTGAAATGCCCAAGGTGCGGAAAGCGTGTCATGGATATCCGCACGGAATCCCCGAAGCCAGTGGAGGCACAGACCAGATGCCCGAACTGCAATCATATTGTTACGGTGTACTGGGAACCAAAGAGTAAGAGGAAAGAGAAAGATAAAAAATAGGTACATAGGAGGGACGGCTTCTGCGAAAGTGCGGGGCCGTTCTTTTTTTGCGCTGCGGTGTTTATCCTGCCAGGAATGGGGAATACTTGGATTATGCATGGAAAATTATGGCATGGATGCCGTGCCGCTGTACCTGCAGTGGCAGGAAGGAGGCGGCGTGGGAGAAACGAAGGTATGTCCGCTTTGCAACAGGAGGCTCCTGGACGTGAAGCGGGACCGGGCATATGAGGTCATTTTTGAACTGCGGTGTCCGCACTGCGGGAAGATTGTGAGGATTGTGCTGCCAGCCCGTGAGGGTTGAAAAACTGAATGTATTTTTACGACCGAGCGAGTGGGACCGCATAGTGTCGAGTCACCGAATGGCCGGAGTAAAGCTAGGAATCAAGTAGCTTACTCCGGCCTTTTTTTGGTTTTACGGTAATGTCCCATACAGAGCTTTTGGCGTTTCTGGCTTTACGAAGGCGTAAAGAAAGGAATGCTTTATGTCTGAAAAGAGGATCATTACTATCAGGTCTGGGAACGAGGAAGTCAGAATGGAGGTTAGGGAGGAAGAGTATCAGCGGTATTTCCGCCCGTGGTGGAGGCAGAAGAAGAGGGAGCAGAGGAACCGGGAGGCGATGGAGGAAAAGGGGTATACGGAAGAGTCTTATGAGGCGTGGAGGGACGATGCGGCGGAGGATATGGGGATTGCGGATACGGGGCAGCCGGATATGGATGATCTGCTGGAGAAGGAGATGCTGCTTGGAGTGCTGGAGGAAGCGCTGGATTCCCTGATGCCGGAAGAAAGGGAGCTGGCCCTGAAAGTGTTCGGGGAGCAGGTGCCGGTGAGCGAGTTTGCGAAGGAGCGTGGAGAGCCCAGGACAACGGTGTCTTCCCGGAAGGTTTCGGTGCTGGGGAAGCTGCGGGCGTATTTCCGGGGGAAGGGGCTGGATGTGTGAGCCGGCCGGCGGTTCGACAATAAGGGATAGGCATGTCGAATGTTTTTTGAAAAAGTTTTGAAAATTGTTCGTCACATTTGAAAAAAGTGTCATTACGGGAAGTAGAGGGGTAAGTTTTGCTGCCTTTCAAAACGGGAAGGAAGGAGGCCGGGATTTATGGAAAATTCGCAGGAACTGATCGGGATTCTGCAGGCGATCAGCATTGTGGCGAAGAGCCTTGCGGTGAAGCTGATGAAGATTGATCGGGAGATTAGGGCGTATGAGTCCGCCGGGGAAGGGACCCGGGGCAGAAGGAAAATGAAGAAAGGAAAGTGACGGTATGTCTGAAAGGAAAAAGGTGTTTATCTGCAGCCCTTTCCGTGGGGACATGGAGGGGAATGCGAGGAAGGCGGCCGGGTACTGCCGGACGGCCTGGGAAGAAGGGGTTCTGCCTGTTGCGCCGCATCTGCTGTTCCCGCAGTTTCTGAATGAGGGGATTGAGGCGGAGCGGCAGGCGGGGCTTGCCATGGGGCTGGAACTGCTCCTTTGCTGTGACGAGGTGTGGGTGTTCGGGGAGGCCACGGAAGGGATGGCTTCGGAGATCGCCTTTGCCGTGGAGCAGGGGATCGGGGTGCGGTTCATGGAGCCGGAGGAACTGGAAGGAGGCGGCGCGTATGGAGATGGTGCTTGTGCTGACGCATCTGACGGGGAGTGAGGAACTGGACCGGCAGAGGGCGGAGGAATACTGCCGGTATGCGGCCCATAAGGGGAAGATACCGGTGAGCCCGTTTCTGTGTTTCCATGGCATTTTCAAGGATGAGCTTGGGAGCGCGGTGGAGGGCATCCTGGTCTCCCGGCTGATGGAGAAGGCGGACGGGATCTGGGTGTTCGGCTTTGAGAGGGGCGAGCGGCGCAGGCTGATGGAGGCAGAGGTACGGAAGATGTACGGGGAGAAGGCGCAGTATTTCAGCCATCCGGAGATTGGGAAGGAGCTGCTGGTGTGCGCTATGTATTCCGAGGAACTGATCGAGCGTTTGGAAGATATGGAGGGATTGTGATGATGGGAAATGAATTGTTGAAGATCGCGGACGGGTTTTCCATGGTGGCGGACGGGATTAGAGGGCTTGCCAATATGGAGCGGAATGGTGCTGTTGATATGGCGGAGAAGGATGCGGGCGTGCCGGGAAGCGCAGAAGCCGTGGATACGGACGGGAATGCGGAAGCGGATTCCGGGGCGGCCGGCGCTTCGGATTCCGGGAAGGGGCAGAAGGCCGGGAAAGAGGATAAGAAGGCGGCGGATGTTAAGAGGGAGAAGGCTGTTGCCATTGAGGACGTGCGGGCGGTGATGGCGCAGAAGACCCAGGAGGGGAAATCACAGGAGATCAAGGACCTGCTGCAGAGGTACGGTGCGGTGAAGCTGTCTGCGGTGAATCCGGAGCATTACCCGGCGCTTTTGAAGGAAGCGAGGGTGCTTTGATATGGGGAGACATGCGTTATTGTCGGCGTCTTCTTCTAAGAGGTGGCTGAACTGTACGCCGTCCGCACGGCTGGAAGAACAGTTTGCGGAAGAGACGGGGAACAGCGTGTATGCGGAGGAAGGGACTGCTGCCCATGCCCTTGCGGAGCATAAGCTGAAACGGAGCCTGAAAAGGCGTTCCAAGCGTCCGGTGTCGGATTACCAGTGTGACGAGATGGAGGAATGCACGGACGGGTATGTGTCCTATGCCATGGAGCAGATGGAGCTTGCCAGGCAGGAGTGTAAGGACCCGGTGGTGCTGATTGAGCAGAGGCTGGACTATTCGGCCTATGTGCCGGAGGGGTTCGGCACGGGGGACCTGCTGATCGTGGCGGACCGGGTGCTGACGGTGGTGGACTTGAAGTATGGGAAGGGCGTTGCAGTGGACGCGGAATGGAACCCGCAGATGATGCTGTATGGCCTGGGGGCGCTGGAGCTGTTCGGGGCTATCTATGATATTGATACGGTGCGTATGACGATTTATCAGCCGCGTCTGGAATCGGTGAGTACCTGGGAGATTTCCGTACCGGAATTGATGGAGTGGGTGGAGACGGAGCTGAAGCCGAAAGCCCAGCTTGCCATCAATGGGGAAGGAGAGTTTAAGAGCGGTTCCTGGTGCCGGTTCTGCAAGGCGAAGGATACCTGCAGGGCTAGGGCGGAGGAATTTTTGAGGCTGGCGCAGATGGAGTTTAAGGCTCCGGCGCTTTTGACGGATGATGAGGTGGCGGAGGTCTTGAAGGTGGCGGACGAGCTGGCCAGGTGGTCTGCGGATGTGTATGCCTATGCCCAGGACGAGGCTGTGTCCAAGGGGAAGAAGTGGGCCGGGTTCAAGCTGGTGGAGGGCCGGAGCTACCGGAAGTATACGGACGAGGAAGAGGCGGCGGAGGCGGCTGTGGCTGCCGGGTATACGGATATTTATAAGAGGTCGCTAATCGGGATTACGGAGATGGAGAAGCTGATGGGTAAGAGGAAGTTTGCGGAGGTCCTGGGGAAGCTGGTGTATAAGCCCCAGGGGAAGATTACGCTGGTGCCAGAGTCGGATAAGAGGCAGGAAGTGTTGGCGGCGACGGCGGAGGCGGATTTTAAGGAGGAATGAATTTATGAGTAACGAAAATGTAAGTTTGACAAAAGTGATCGTACCTTGCAGGTTTTCTTATCTGCACTGCTGGGAGCCTAATGCAGTGAACGACGGGGACCCGAAGTATTCGGTGTCGGCTATCATCCCGAAGTCGGACACGGAGACCATTGGGAAGATTAAGAGGGCGATTGAGCAGGCGAAGAAGGATTCGGTTTCCAAGTGGGGCGGGAAGGTCCCGGCGAATTTGAAGCTGCCGCTCCGGGACGGGGATATTGACCGCCCGGAGGATGAGGCTTATGCGGACAGTTATTTTTTTAATGCTAACAGCAAGCAGGCGCCGCAGGTGGTGGATAAGAACGTGCAGCCGATCCTGGACCAGTCGGAGGTGTATTCCGGGTGCTATGGGCGGATCAGCGTGAATTTTTACGGGTTCAACAGCAATGGGAACCGTGGGATTGCGGCCGGGCTGGGGAATATCCAGAAGCTGCGTGACGGGGAATCCCTGGGCGGGAGGACGAGCGCGGAGGATGATTTTGACGCGGTGGAAGTGGACGAAGAGGAAGATTTCCTTGGGTAGATGTATCAGGGCGGCGGGGGACTGCCGCCCGTTTCCCAATGGGGAGAAATACAGGAGGAAGGGAGCCGTGGCGTTATGGGACGGATTTTAGAGATGGATATTGAGACGTTTTCGGATGTGGATTTGATTAAGTGCGGGGTTTACGCTTATGCGGACAGCCCTGCTTTTGAAGTCCTGCTGTTTGCCTATTCCTTTGACGGAGGGGAAACCAGGGTGATAGATCTAGCACAGGGGGAGGAACTGCCGGGGGAAGTTGCGGAGGCGGTTTTTGACGGTTCTGTGGTGAAGACGGCGTTCAATGCGAATTTTGAGCGGACGTGTCTTTCTAAGCATTTCGGGCGGTATCTTCCGCCGGATTCCTGGCACTGCAGCGCGGTCCAGGCGGCGGTGCTGGCGCTGCCCCGGTCCCTGGAGGACGTGGGCGCGGTGCTGGGGCTGGACGAGCAGAAGATGAAGGAGGGGAAGGAGCTGATCCGGTATTTCTGTGTGCCGTGTAAGCCGACGAAGGCCAACGGCGGCAGGAGACGGAACCTGCCATGCCATGCGCCGGAGAAGTGGGAGCTGTTCAAGAGTTACTGCATGAGGGACGTGGATGTGGAGAAAGCCATACGGAGGAAGCTGCATAAGTTCCCGATACCGGAGGGCGAGATGGAGCTGTACCGGCTGGACCAGAGGATCAATGACCGGGGCGTGCTGGTGGATATGGGGCTGGTGCGGCAGGCGGTTGTCTGTGAGAGGCTGCATAAGGAGGTTGTGACGAGGCGGGCATATGAGCTTACCGGCTTGGAGAATCCCAATTCCGTGGCGCAGTTGAAGGGCTGGCTGGGGGAGAATGGGGTGGAAGCGGAAAGCCTGTCCAAGAAAGCGGTGGCGGAGCTGATTGGGGAATCAGACGGGGAGGTGGAAGAGCTCCTGCGGCTCCGGCTTTTGATGGCGAAGACTTCCGTGAAGAAATATGAGGCCATGGAGCGGTCTGTCTGTTCGGACGGGCGGGTACATGGTTTATTGCAGTTTTATGGGGCGAACCGGACCGGGAGATGGGCGGGGAGGCTGGTGCAGGTCCAGAATCTCCCGCAGAACCATATTGAGGACTTGGAACTGGCGAGAAGGCTTGTGAGGGAAGGCAGATTTGAGGACGTGGAGATGCTTTATGATTCCACGCCAAACGTGCTGTCGGAATTGATACGGACGGCGTTTGTGCCGGAGCCGGGGTGCCGGTTTGTGGTGGCGGATTTTTCTGCCATTGAGGCAAGGGTGCTGGCGTGGCTTGCGGGGGAGACGTGGCGGTTGGAGGTGTTTTCTTCCCATGGGAAGATTTATGAGGCTTCGGCGGCTGCCATGTTCCATGTGCCGGTGGAGGAAGTGACGAAGGGCTCCCCGCTGCGGCAGAAGGGGAAGATCGCAGAGCTTGGCCTGGGATACGGCGGGGCGGCAGGGGCGCTGGTTTCCATGGGGGCTTTGGATATGGGGCTTTCCGAGGATGACCTGCCGCCCCTGGTGGCTGCATGGCGCAGGGCGAACCCGCATATCACGCAGTTCTGGTGGGACGTGGATAAGGCGGCTGTGGAGGCTGTGACGAAGCGGACGGGGACACGGGCAGGGAGGATTGGGTTTGAGTATCGGAGCGGGATTCTGTTTGTCATGCTGCCGTCCGGCAGGAAGCTGGCGTATGTGAAGCCCAGGATGGCGGTCAATAAGTTCGGGCGGGAGGGCCTGACTTATGAGGGGATTCTGGAAAATAAGAAGTGGGGCCGGATTGAGACCTACGGGCCGAAGCTGGTGGAGAATATCGTGCAGGGGACGGCCAGGGATCTGCTGGCGGAAGCCATGCTGCGGGTGGAGAGGAAGGGCTATCCCATTGTGATGCACTGCCATGATGAGATCATTGCGGAGGTGCCGGAGGGCAGCGGTTCCGTGGAAGAGATGTGTGGGGTGATGGCGGTCCGGCCTTCCTGGGCGGAGGGGCTGCCGCTTCGGGCGGATGGGTATGAGTGCCCGTTTTATCAGAAACAGTAGGAGGACATTTTCATGGGGTACGGGAATGATATGGGAAGAAGGACAGGGGGTATGTGTGTATGAAGGTTTATGTTTCTACGGGCAATTCGAGGATGGAGAAGCGGTGGAACGGCGGGGAGATGGAGCTGGAAGATTTTGTTCAGAGAATTTCCCGGACGATACGGACGGCGGAGACGGTGGAGCAGTACCGGAAGCTGTCCAAGGCGAGGCAGGATTCCATCAAGGACGTGGGCGGCTTTGTGATGGGGAAGCTGAAAGGCGGCAGGCGGAAGAAGGACTGCGTGGTGTTCCGGTCCGCCCTGACGCTGGACATGGACCATGCCGAGGCGGATATCCCGGAGCGGATGGAGATGTTCTTTGACTTCCGGTGCCTGATCTATTCCACGCATAAACATACGCCGGAGAGTCCCAGGTTCCGGCTGGTGGTCCCGCTGTCCAGGAATGTGTCGCCGGACGAGTACGCGGCGGTGGCGCGGAAAGTGGCGGAGGACATCGGCATGGAGCTGTTTGACGATACCACTTATGAGCCGTCCCGCCTGATGTACTGGCCGTCCACGTCTGCGGACGGGGAGTTTGTGTTCCGGGATGTTGCAGGGGAGATTCTGGACCCGGACACGGTGCTCTCTAGGTATAAGGACTGGCGGGATTCTTCGGAGTGGCCGGTGAGCGGGCGGCAGCAGGCGGTGGTGCTGCGGGAGATGAAGAAGCAGGCGGACCCGCTTGGAAAGGAAGGCGTGGTCGGGGCGTTCTGCCGGACGTACAGCATTGAGGAAGCGGCGGAGGTGTTCCTGGCGGACGTGTATAAGCCGAGCGCCATGCAGGGGCGGTATGATTATATCCCGGCGGATTCCCAGGCGGGGGTGGTGGTTTATGAGGGGAAGTTTGCCTATTCCCACCATGCCACGGACCCGGCCTGCGGGAAGCTGATGAACGCTTTTGACATGGTGCGGATTCATAGGTTCGGGGAGCTGGATATGAGGGTTCCGGAGGATACGGAGGCTTCTAAGCTGCCGTCCTTTAAGGCTATGAGCGAGTTTGCGGTCAGTGACGAAAAGGTGAAGCTGACGCTGGCTGAGGACAGGGCGCAGTCTGCCCGGAAGGAGTTTTCTTCGGAAGATGACTGGCGCAAGGGACTGGAACTGGACCGGCAGGGGAAGGTGAAGGACACGCTGGACAATCTGGTGCTGGCAATCCGGCATGATGAGGGCCTGCAGTCCATCGCTTTTAATCTGCACCGGGACGGGATTGATACCGGGGAAGGCCTGCCCTGGAAGCAGATTAAGCCGGGGTGGAATGATTCTGATTTTGCGTCTCTGAAAGTTTATCTGAATAAGGGGTACGGGGTGTATGCGCCCACAAAGACGAAGGATGCCCTGCTGGCTGTGGCATCGGAGCGGGCATACCATCCGGTGAAGGAGTATCTGGATGCCCTGCCGGACTGGGACAGGGTGAAGCGGGTTGACACGCTGCTGACGGACTATCTGGGGGCAGAGGATTCCGCATATACGAGGGCGGTCATCCGGAAGACGCTGGCGGCGGCCGTGGCTAGGATCTACCAGCCGGGGACGAAGTTTGACAGCGTGTTGATCCTGAATGGCCCGCAGGGGATCGGGAAGTCCACGCTGTTTGCGAGGCTTGCGGGGGCGTGGTTTTCGGACAGCCTGACGCTTACGGACATGCGGGATAAGTCCGGGCCGGAGAAGCTGCAGGGGTACTGGATTCTGGAACTGGGGGAGCTTGCCGGGATGAAGAAGACGGACGTGGAGACGGTGAAGTCTTTTCTTTCCAGGGTGGATGACAAGTACCGCGCCAGTTATGGGCTGAATGTAGAGAGCCATCCAAGGCAGTGCGTGATCGTGGGAAGTACAAATATGGAGAGCGGCTTCCTGCGTGACATTACCGGGAACCGGCGTTTCTGGCCGGTGCGGGTAAACGGTGAGAGCGTGAGGAAGCCGTGGCAGATTTCCGGGGAGGACGTGCTGCAGGTATGGGCGGAGGCGAAGGCCGTCTATGAGAGCGGGGAGCGGCTGTACCTGGAAGGGGAAGTTGCGGCCATGGCTACGTCCGAGCAGGCGGAGGCCATGGAGACGGATGACCGGGAAGGGCTGGTGCGGACGTACCTGGACACGCTTCTGCCGGAGAACTGGGATTCCATGAGCCTATATGACCGGAGGAATTTTTTAAATGGCAGCGAGTTTGGGGAGGAACGGCAGACGGGTACGGTGCGCCGGACGATGGTGTGCAACATGGAGATCTGGTGTGAGTGCTTCGGGAGGGAGTCCTCTGCGCTGAAAAAGATAGATTCCTATGAGATCAGCGGCATCATGCGGAAGATTGAGGGCTGGGGGAAATATACGGAGACGAAGAACGGGATGTCCGGCTTTCCAATCTATGGGAAACAGCGGGCATATGTGCGGGAACAAGACAGGGAATAGACGGAACAAGTCTGCCTGTATGGGAACAAGCCGGAACGGAACGAGCGGAACAAGAGGGAGTTTGTTCTGACGATAGTTCCCGTACAGGGGATTCCGTAAAATCAAGGGTTGCGGGGCGGTCTGGAACAAGGGAACAAGAATCTCTTAGTGGGGTATGGGTAATAAGAAAAAGAAGCATATATGTACGTGTTATATACACGTATAAGGTATAAGGGATTTTTTGTATCCATGTTCCGGGCTTTGTTCCGTGACGGGACGGAGGTGTCTGGATGAGGGAGAATGAGATTGAACGGCGGCTGGCCGTATCAGTCAAAAAGCTGGGAGGTATGGCGGTGAAGTTCGTTTCTCCCGGCTTGGATGGGGTGCCGGACAGGATTGTCTTACTGCCGGAGAGGAAGATTGCTTTTGTGGAGCTGAAGGCTCCTGGGAAGAAGCCAAGACCGCTGCAGGAGAAGCGGAAGCGGCAGTTGGAGGGGCTGGGGTTTCCGGTTTATGTGATAGATAAGGCAGAGCAGATCGGAGGTGTGCTGGATGAGATATGTTCCGCATGAGTATCAGGAGTATGCGAAGGAGTTTATCATCAGGGAGAAGGTGAGTGCGCTGTTTTTGGACTGCGGGCTTGGGAAGACGGTGATCACGCTGACGGCGGTGTGGGAGCTTCTGTTTGACTATTTTGATATCCGTAAGGTGCTTGTGATTGCGCCGCTGCGGGTGGCGAGGGATACCTGGGGCGGCGAGTTGGAGAAGTGGGAGCATCTGTCCGGGATCGGGCTGTCAAAGGTGCTGGGTACGGAGAAGGAGCGGCTGGCGGCTTTGGAGCGGGAGGCGCAGGTGTATGTCATCAACCGGGAAAATGTAGAGTGGCTGGTGGATTCCTGCAGGTGGGAGTTTGATATGGTGGTGATCGATGAGCTGTCTTCTTTCAAGTCCCACAGGGCGAAGCGGTTTAAGGCGCTAAAGAGGGTGCGGCCGAAAGTGAGGCGGATAGTGGGGCTGACCGGGACGCCGGCGCCGAACGGGCTGATCGACTTATGGGCGGAGATCGGGCTTCTGGACATGGGGCAGAGGCTTGGGCGGTTCATCGGCGGATACCGGGAGCGGTTCTTCCTGCCGGATAAGCGGAGCAGGCAGATGGTGTTCTCCTACAAGCCCAGGGACGGGGCGGAGGAAGCAATCTATGGATTGATCTCTGATATCTGTATCAGCATGAGGGCGTGTGACTATCTGGATATGCCGGAGTGTGTGTATAACCGGGTGGAGGTTGCCATGAGCGGGAGGGAGATGGAGCTGTATGGGAAGCTGGAGAAAGATATGCTGCTGCCTTTTGCGGAGGGAGATATTGACGCGGTGAATGCGGCAGGGCTCTCCAACAAACTGCTGCAGATGGCGAACGGCGCGGTCTATGACGAGAACGGCAGGGTGAGGCGTATCCATGACCGGAAGCTGGAGGCGCTGGAGGATTTGGTGGAGGCGGCGAACGGGAAGCCGGTGCTGGTGGCTTACTGGTACAGGCATGACCTGGAGCGGATAAGGGAGAGGGTGGGGGCTGTGGAGCTGGATACGGCGGAGGATATGCGGAGGTGGAATGCCGGGGAGATGCCGGTGGCGGTGATCCATCCGGCGTCTGCCGGGCACGGGCTGAACCTGCAGGCGGGAGGCTCCACGCTGGTATGGTTCGGGCTTACCTGGTCTTTGGAACTGTACCAGCAGATGAACGCAAGGCTGTGGAGGCAGGGGCAGAAGGATATGGTGGTGGTCCACCATCTGATTGCAAAGGGGACGCTGGACGAGCGGGTGATGGTGGCCCTGGAGAAGAAGGACTGCGGGCAGGCGGCGCTTGTGGAAGCGGTGAGGGCGAGGATTGGAGGCGGAAAGGATGGAGACAGAGAAACTGTTTAAGGAATACCGGAACTGGAAGAAGGACATGGGGCTTCTGGAGTTTGAGCTGTCCCGGTTCCGGGGAGTCCCGTATGAGGATGTGATAAGGAGCATGTGCCTGTCACAGCCCCAGGGGGAGCGGGTGCAGGGCGGCGGGACTTCCGATAAGACTGGGAATGCGGCGGTGAAATACCGGAAGATGAAGGAGCGTCTGGATGATGACTGGTTTGATTACCTGCTGGGGAGGTATCAGGCGGTGAAGGAAGAGCTGGAATTTTTTGAGTATGCCGTGGGGCAGTTGAGCGGGAGGCTGCCGGAGGTGGTGCGGGATATGGTGATGGAGGATATGACGTGGCGGGAGATGGCGGAAAAGTATAATGTGAGCGAAACGATGATAGCGAAGTACCGGAAGAAAGCGCTGGCGGAGATGAAGGAGCTGTACCGGATACGGGAGAAGACGGCAGGGCGGTATCTTCTGGACTGACCGCCGGGGCCTGGTTTAGTAATGGTTGGGTAATGGTTTAGTAAAGGTACAGTAATGGTTTATTGAAAGTTTATTGGAAGCTGTGGTATTCTTAGAATGCGAAGAACTGTAAGGAGCTCTGTGGATATGTCCATGGGGCTTTTTCTTTTGTCTTTGCGGGGCGGCGGGCTTCATCCTTTCACCGCTGCCCTTTTTGAGATTGAGAGGATGGAAGGGAGAGTTTGATGGACTGTTTTGCGTTATGCGGGAATGGGCACTGCGGCGTGATCGGAAGGCAGTGCCAGGGGAAGCCCTGCGGTTTTCATAAGACGAAGGAGGAACAGGAGCGGTCCCTGGAGAAAGCAAGGGAGAGGCTTAGGAGCCTGCCGGAGCATCAGCAGGACGCCATAGCGGATAAATATTATGGCGGAGTGAGGCGGTGGTGACCATGCCGAGAAGGCCGAAGAAGCCGTGCAAGCATCCGGGATGCCCGGAGCTGACGGACGGTGATTTCTGTGAGGAACATGTGGTACTGCACAGGGCGGACCGTGCTGACGCTTCCGGGCGCGGGTATGACAGCAGGTGGCGAAAGGCAAGGAAACTTTTTCTGAAAAGGCATCCGCTGTGTGAGAAGTGTAAGGAGCAGGGACGGTTCGTGAAGGCGGAGGTGGTTGACCATATCGTGCCGCACAGAGGGGATGAGAAGCTGTTCTGGGATGAATCGAACTGGCAGGCGCTCTGTAAGAGATGCCATGACAGCAAGACCATGACAGAGGACAGGTATCAGGAATATAAATACTGACGGCAGAAAAGTCCTGGGAGTTTCCAGGGCTTTTCTGCCGTATATGCTTTTTGTCATGCAGGTTCGGCGGGACATTCTGATTCCGGCGGCGCGGGGTGGATATGTATGGAGCCTTCTTCATAGTCCACCTGCAGGCGGTCCCCGATGTGGAAGCCGAGGGATTCCAGCCAGTTTCCCTCTATCTGGATTTTGGGCGTCCGGATGTATTTGGTGTCATCAAAAGGGTTTTTGGGATAGGTAAGGCGTGAGGATGTGATTACTTTGATCAGCTTTGATTTCATAGACGTGTGCCTCCTTTAGATTTGGTGTGGTGCTGGCTATTATTTTACTGTGGAACCGTGCGGATCTCCAGTGAAATTTGGCCGGTGATCTCCACAAAGATTTTTCATGTGAGCTGTGGGTTCTGTATATAGCCGTAGGGGAGGGGCGGTGGAAATCTCCGGAAGCTCTCCCCATGGACACCGCCGCCCCCTCAAACGTGGATTTTCGCAGAAATTGACAGGGGGGATAGGCAGGGCGTTGTTCTGTTATACATAAATGCGGGATTTATAAGGATTTCCGGGGAGGAAGCGGTTTCGGGAGCCTTTATAAATCCTGCATTTTGGGGCTGAAAAACTATCGGGAAAAGGTGGTTTTCGGCTCTTTTTATTTGGGGGTGAAGGTATGACGAAGGAACAGGCGGAGCGGATTAAAGAGCTTCGGATGCAGGGGAAGGGCTATAAGGCCGTGGCCTCTGCCGTTGGGCTGTCCCGTGACATTGTGCGGAATTACTGCAGGGCGAACGGGATGGAAGGCTATGGGGAAGCGGCGAAGCTGAACCTGCAGAGAGAGATGGTGGAAGAGACCGCCATGCCGGGTGCATGAGGACGGCGGAAAGGAAAAGCTGTATGCGGCTTCGCTGTCCGGCGGGAAGGATTCCACGGCCATGGTCCTGCGGCTGGTGGAGGAAGGCTGGCCTTTGGATTTTGTGATGTTCTGTGACACGGGGCTGGAATTTCCCCGGATGTATGAGCATGTGGAGAAGCTGGAGAAGGCGCTGCCGGTCCCGGTGGTGCGTCTGAAAGAGGAAAAAGGCTTTGAGTATTACCTGCTTCGTTATACGCCGGAGCGGAAGGATCCGGATTCCCCCTATGCGGGCAGGCCGGGCATGAGCTGGGCGGGGCCTAAGAACCGCTGGTGTACTTCGGTGTTGAAGACGGCGGTGATCAACAGGTATCTGTCCGGGCTTAGGAAGAATTATGAGATTGTGCAGTATATCGGCATAGCGGTGGATGAGCCGCAGAGGGTGAGGGAGTACCGGTATCCTCTGGTGGAATGGGGGATGACAGAGAAGGACTGCCTGGATTACTGCTATGAGCGGGGGTATGACTGGGGCGGGCTGTACCGGCTGTTTGACCGGGTGTCCTGCTGGTGCTGCCCCCTGCAGGGGCTGGAGGAACTGCGGACGCTGCGCCGGGAGTTTCCGGAGCTGTGGGAGCGGCTTCTGGAATGGGAAGCGCAGACATGGCGGAATTTCCGGAAGGATTTTTCCGTGCAGGAGCTGGAGGTTCGGTTCCGGTTTGAGGAAGAGCGGATACGGGAGGGAAAGCGTATCCGGGGGAAGGAATTTTTTAAGGAGCTGTATGGGAGGTTAGGCAGGGATGGAGACAGGGCAGAAATATAATATCGTCTATGCCGATCCCCCGTGGCGGTATGAAAACAAACGGGTGCAGGGCGGGGCGGAGAAGCATTACGGGACAATGAGCACGGAGGATATCTGCGGGCTGCCGGTGGCGGATATCTGCGCGGAGGACTGTACGCTGTTTTTGTGGGTTACGTTCCCGCAGTTGCCGGAGGCCCTGCGTGTAATGGAGGGCTGGGGGTTCCGGTATAAGACGGTGGCTTTTGTGTGGCTGAAACAGAACCGGAAGTCTCCGGGGTGGTTTTACGGGCTGGGGTTCTGGACCAGGGGGAATGCGGAGATCTGCCTGCTTGGTGTGAAGGGGCATCCCAGGCGCAGGTCTGCCCGTGTCCATCAGTTTATCATTTCGCCGCTGGAAGCCCACAGCAAGAAGCCGGACGAGACACGGGAAAAGATCGTGGAGCTGATGGGGGACCTTCCGAGGGTGGAGCTGTTCGCAAGGCAGCGTATCCCCGGCTGGGAAGCCTGGGGGAATGAGGTGGAGAGCAGCGTTGTGCTGGAACCGGAAGGAAACGGCCGGGAGAAGAACGGGGAGGTGGTCTGATTATGGGAAGGCTTACGTTTCTGGATATCTGTTCGGGTATCGGCGGGTTCCGGCTAGGGCTGGAATGGGCCGGGCATAAGTGTATCGGGTATTGTGAGTATGATAAGTTTGCGAGGGCTTCTTATGAGGCCATGTATGATACGGAGGGGGAGTGGAAGGCGGAGGATGTGACGAAGCTGACGCCGGAAGAGATCCCCTATGCGGATGCGTGGTGCTTTGGGTTCCCCTGCTTTGAGGCCGGGACGTTGGTGATGATGGACCGGGGGTATAAATGTATCGAGGATATCCGGGCGGGAGAACGGGTGCTGACGCATAAGAGGCGGTTCCGTCCGGTGGTGAGGCCCATGAAGCATAGGGTCGGGGAGATTTATGAGCTGGACGTTTTCGGTGTGGAGAATCTAAGAGTGACCGGTGAGCATCCGTTTCTGGTAAAAGACGGGGATTCTGCCAAATGGAAAGCCGTACAGGAACTGGAGGCAGGTGACCTGATTGCGGTTCCGGTGAACCGGAAAGCAGAGCTGCCGGAGTGGGACGGTATTTCTTATGAGCGTCATGGAAGGGAATACCGGTTAGATAACCTTGATCTTAGCAGTCCTGATTTCTGGTGGTTCGTGGGCTGCTATATGGGTGACGGCTGGTATCGTGTCACCAAGAGGAAGAATGCGTCTGATAATTACCGTGTGGTGGTTGCCTGTAATGAGGAAAAGCTGGAACGGCTGAAAAGGCATGTGGACGGAATGTTCCGTTACAGCGTGGCGAAGGAGCGGACGGCTTATAAGGTGCATTTTACGAATAAAGAGCTGACGGTATTTTTGATGCGGTTTGGGAAAGGCGCGGGAGGAAAGCGGCTGACGGAGACGGTCTTCAATCTGCCGGAGGATCTGCTGCGGGCGTTTCTGGAAGGGTATTTTGAGACGGACGGGTGTATGGTCGGTAAGTACCGGCAGGCATCCACGATTTCCAGGGAGCTTGCTTATGGAATACGGGACTGTGTGCATAAGGCGTACCGTATGTCCTGTGCGGTTTACAGAAATGAGATGCCGGAGACCTGCGTGATCGAGGGCAGGACGGTACGGCAGCATGATTTTTATACGGTGAGGTTTAAGGAAGGGCGGTCTGACAGGGACGGCTCTTTTTTTATGGACGGGTATGTCTGGTGCCGTTTCAGGGGCAGCAGGAAGGTCCCGTTTGACGGATATGTCTACAACATGGAGGTGGAAGATGACAATTCATACACAGCAGGAGGGCTGGCAGCCCACAACTGCCAGGATATCTCCATCGCAGGGAAGCAGCGGGGGCTTAGAGGGAAGCGAAGTGGAATCTATTACAGCATTATTGACCTCATCAAAGGCAAAGAGGAAGGTGATAAGCCCACATACCTACTTGTTGAGAACGTTAAGAACCTGTTATCAGTCAATGCAGGATTCGATTTTGCCGCCGTTCTCTCTGAAATGGACGAGGCAGGGTATGACGTGCGGTGGCAGGTGCTTAATTCTAAAGACTTCGGAGTCCCGCAGAACCGGGAGAGGGTATTCCTTATCGCAGTTCTTAGAAGCAGGGGTGGACGGGAAGTATTACCTGTCACCGGAGAAGACGGCGGAGCTCTTAAAGAGGTTATAGGCGGGATGCAGGGATACCGGGTGTATGACCCGTCCGGGGTTTCGGTGAGTATCGGGGCGAATGGCGGAGGCATGGGATCGAAGACCGGGCTGTACTGCGTGGGAGATGCAGAGCCGGGCGGCCGGATATTTGTTGACCAGACGCTGAACCATCCGAAGGTCACAGAGGTTGCCCGGTGCCTGGTGGCACAGTATAATGGCGGGCTGACAAATTATGGCAATTCCGGGGTATTGGAGACTGATTCTGCTGTGCGGGAAGCCAGGGCGGTGCTTACGCCGGAGCGGGCGGAGAAGCGGCAGAACGGCAGGCGGATGAAAGAGGCCGGGGAGCCCATGTTCACGCTGACGGCGCAGGACCAGCACGGGGTCTATCTGCCGGAAGAGGTGTCCGGGGATGCGGATATGGCGCTGCCGGTGAGGAACGGGACGAAGCAGGGGTATGACCTGGCTTATCCGGGGGACGGTGTGTGCCTGTCATATCCGAAGAGTGAATCCAGGCGGGGCCGGGTTGGAAAGGGCTGTTCGCAGACACTGGATACGGGGTGCATGATGGGGACGGTGACGAAGTGCGGGAAGATCCGGAGGCTGACGCCCCGTGAGTGTTTCCGCCTGCAGGGGTTCCCGGATGGGCTGTATGAGCGGGCGGCGGCTGTCAATTCGGAGACACAGCTTTATAAGCAGGCCGGGAATGCGGTCACGGCGACGGTGGCTTATGCGGTTGCCATGGCTCTGCCGGAGAGCCGGGAGCTTTTGGCGCAGATGGAGGCTGTTTGGGAAGAGTTTGGAGATTCCATGCGGGAGGTTGTCTGGGGAGGCTCTGATGACTTTGTGCGGGAGACTGCATGGGAGGATTTTTGCGATTCCGTGGAGGAAATGGAAAGCAGAAATTTTAATGATTATTCTGTATCAGGTACAGCCAGGGATGATTTTGGAAGCATAGAGAAGGAAGAGACGGCAGGGGAAGTTCCGGGGGATGCCGGGGCGGAGTCTGGCGGGGATTTTGATTTTTTGGATTAGATGATGCGTGAGCCGGTGCGGAGGGAGGTGAGTGCGGTGGCGCAGAGAGGGCGGAAGCCGAAGCCTACGGCGGTGAAGCTGCTGGAGGGGAACCCTGGGAAGCGGGGGCTGAATGCAGGGGAGCCGAAGCCGGAGCGGAAGGCGCCCAGGTGTCCGGGGTGGCTGGAAGCGGAGGCGAAGAAGGAGTGGAAGCGGATGGCGAAGCAGATGGAGCTGCTTGGTATCCTGACGGAGATTGACATGGCGGCTTTTGCGGGGTACTGCCAGGCGTATGCCAGGTGGAAGGAGGCGGAGGAATATATTTCCGAGCATGGGGCGATTATGGAGACTCCTTCGGGGTACTGCCAGCAGGTTCCGCAGGTGTCCATTGCGCAGACTTATTTGAAGATCATGAACCGGTTCTGTGAGCAGTTTGGGCTTACGCCTTCTTCCCGGAGCCGGATTGTGGCGGATGCCGGGGAGGACAGGGAGAGCGATGCCATGGAGATCCTGCTTTTTAAAGGGGGCGGCGGATAGTGTTTGACGAGGCGAAGGCGCAGAGGGCGGTGGAGTTTATCCGCTGTCTGAAACATACAAAGGGGAGATGGCGGGGGCAGGCGTTTGACCTGCTGCCGTGGCAGGAGACAATCATCCGGGATGTGTTCGGGACGGTGAAGGAGGACGGGTTCCGGCAGTATAATACGGCTTATGTGGAGATTCCGAAGAAGAACGGGAAGTCGGAGCTGGCGGCGGGGGTAGCGCTTTATATGACCTGCGGGGACAATGAGTGGGGCGCGGAGGTGTATGGGTGCGCTTCGGACCGGCAGCAGGCTTCGATTGTGTTTGACGTGGCGGTGGACATGGTGGAGCAGTGCCCGGCGTTGAAGAGGCGGATTAAGCCGGTGATGTCGGTGAAGCGGCTGGTGTATAAGCCTACCAACAGTTTTTACCAGGTGCTGTCTGCGGAGGCTTATACGAAGCACGGGCTGAATGTCCATGCGGTTATTTTTGATGAGCTACACAGCCAGCCGAACCGGGAATTGTTTGACGTGATGACGAAGGGTTCCGGGGATGCCAGGACACAGCCTTTGTTTTTTCTGATTACTACGGCGGGGACGGACCGGCATTCGGTGTGTTTTGAGCAGCATCAGAAGGCGGAGGATATTTTGTGCGGGCGGAAGGCGGACCCGACGTTTTATCCGGTGATCTACGGGGCGGCGGATGATGCGGACTGGACTTCGGAGGAGGTGTGGTATCGGGCGAACCCGTCTTTGGGGCATACGATTGATATTGGGAAGGTGCGGAATGCCTGTTTGAGTGCTAGGGACAATCCGGCGGAGGAGAATATTTTCCGGCAGCTTCGGCTGAACCAGTGGGTGAAGCAGTCTACACGGTGGATGCAGATGGAGAAGTGGGATGCCTGTGCTTTTCCGGTGGATGAGGGGGAGCTTCTGGGGCGTGAGTGTTATGGCGGGCTGGATCTGTCCAGCTCTATTGATATCACGGCTTTTGTGCTGGTGTTCCCGCCCAGGGACGATTCGGAGCGGTATGTGTTCCTGCCGTTTTTCTGGATACCGGAGGAGAACATGGTGCGGAGGGTGCGGCGTGACCATGTGCCTTATGATGTGTGGGAGAGGCAGGGGTTTCTGGAGACTACGGAGGGGGATGTGATTCATTATGGGTTTATTGAGAGGTTTATAGAGGAACTGGGGAAGCGGTTTCATATTAGGGAGATTGCTTTTGACCGGTGGGGAGCGGTGCAGATGGTCCAGAACCTGGAGGGGCTTGGGTTTACGGTGGTCCCGTTCGGGCAGGGGTTCAAGGATATGTCGCCGCCTACGAAGAGGCTGATGGAGCTGGTTCTGGAGAGGAATGTTGCCCATGGAGGGCATCCGGTTTTGCGGTGGATGATGGATAATATTTTTGTGCGGACGGACCCGGCGGGGAATATCAAGCCGGACAAAGAAAAGTCTACGGAGAAGATTGACGGCGCGGTGGCGGCGGTTATGGCGCTGGACCGGGCGGTAAGGAATGGCGGGAGTACGGAGAGCGTGTATGATGAGAGGGGGATTTTGTCCTTTTAATGTTGGCAGTTTTCTGGTATACTTGATGGCAGAAAATAGGATTTGAAGAAAGGGATTTGATGAGTGGAGGCTAAGGAGAAAAAGCATGTGATAACACAGGAAGATATCATGAATCTTTTGGATTCCTGTTATGAAAAATGTTTAAATGGTATACCGAAAGTTAGTCCAAGTGTTGAGGATATGGCTGCTGATTATTTGAAAAAACATAAATCAACGGAAGAAGCATGCAGGGCTATGCTGCGAAACCAGGTGGCAAAATGTACTACGTCTGGAGTTATAACTGGATTTGGGGGATTCATTACTATGCCGGTTGCAATTCCAGCTAATGTGGGAAGCGTAATTTATGTGCAGATGCGCATGATTGCCTGTGTTGCATATATGGCAGACTATGAATTAAACAGTGATCAGACGCAAACTTTTGTTTATGCCTGCCTTGCTGGTGTTGCGGTTAATAGTTTGGTTAAACAGGCAGGAATAAAATTTGGCGTGAAATTTGCCAATGGGCTTATAAAGAAGATACCTGGGAAAGTATTGACTAAAATAAATCAAAAAGTAGGATTCAGGTTTATTACAAAATTCGGTACAAAGGGTATTGTCAATTTAGGAAAACTTCTTCCGGGAGTAGGTGCCGTGGTCGGCGGGGGACTGGATTTAGTGGAAACTAAGATTATTGCTGACCGCGCCTATAAATGGTTTCTGAAAGGTGATTTTTCAGTAAAGGGTGAGGCAGAGGATGAGACAATAGAAATTGATGAGGCAGATTTTGAAAATGTAACGGAAAACGGAGAATCAAAATAGTCATATTGGCTTTATTATTAAATAAGCGGGAGGATTGCCTGATGAAGAATATATTGGTTGTGATGGGCGGAGGCCGTCCCAAGGGGAATACGGCGCAGCTTGTGGGTGCGTTTGTGAAGGGCGCAGAGGAAGCGGGACATTTGGTGGAAAAGGTGTCGTTGCTGAAAACGGAGGTGAAGGGTTGCTTGGGGTGTAATGCCTGCAGGTATGGGAAACCGTGTGTTCAGAAGGACGGGTTCAATGAGCTGGTTCCGAAGATTAAGGGGGCGGATCTGGTTGTGTTTGCGTCGCCTCTGTATTTTTGGACGATATCTTCAAAGTTGAAGGCTTTTATTGAGAGGTTTTATTGTATTGCGGAGGAAGATGCTGACCCGCCTTATGGACGGTATGAGAGGTATCCGGTGAAGGACAGCGCGCTGCTTATGACATCGGCGGATGAATTTTTCTGGACTTTTGAGCAGGCGGTGTCGTATTATCAGTTTGCGGTTGTCAATTATATAGGTTTCCATGATAGGGGGATGGTATTGGCCGGTGGCTGTGGGGATACGAACGGGAAGCCGCAGATTGATAAGACCGGGCATCTGCGGGAAGCGTATGAGTTTGGGAAAAATCTTTATAGGGACTGAAATATTTACATGAAATGGCATCTCTTTCGGAGGTGCTTTTTCTGTTGGAGGTTTCTGTATGGGGGATGGGCTGTGAAAATGGTGCTTGACAATTTATGTGTTGTCCTGTAGAATCTATCTTCAACTGGAATTTGTACTGCAGGTTTGAGTTAGGAGGACATTATGAATATTGAGCATTTGAAGGATAACGGGATTGATATTGCAGTCGTTTCCGGTGACGAGGTGGTAATTGTTGATACGCAGTCGGCTCTGGACCTGGCGATGGCTGTGAAGTATGAGACGGGCGCGGAGCGGATTGTCATTGATAAAGATGTGATATGTGGGGATTTTTTCATCCTTAGTACGGGTATGGCGGGTGAGATCCTGCAGAAGTTTATGAATTATCATGTAAAGGTGGCTGTTTACGGGGATTATTCGCATTATACCAGTAAGCCGCTGAAAGATTTTATTTATGAGTCGAACCATGGGAAGGACTTTTTCTTTGTGTCAACGAAGGAAGAGGCAGTGCAGAGGTTGACGGGGACACAATAGCAGACGGGTACAGATTCCAGTTTTTCTGTGGATTGATTCTGTATGGGAAGGCATCTCTTTGGAGGTGCTTTTCTTTTTTTAGGAGGTGTGTATGGGGTTAGCTTCGATTTTGGGTATCAGGGGGGCGAGGGATAAGCCGGAGGACAGGTACAGGGGGCCGGCTTATTCTTTTTTCTTTGGAAGGAGCAGCAGCGGGAAGGTTGTGAATGAGCGGACGGCCATGCAGGCTACGGCGGTCTATTCCTGTGTACGGATTCTGGCGGAGGCTGTGGCGTCCCTGCCGGTGCATTTGTACCGGTATGCGGGGAAGGGGAAGGAGCGGGTGTATGACCATCCTTTGTATTATCTCCTGCATGACGAGCCGAACCCGGAGATGACTTCTTTTGTGTTCCGGGAGACTTTGATGAGTCACCTTTTGATCTGGGGGAATGCTTATGCGCAGATTATACGGGACGGCGGGGGCCGGGTGCTGGGGCTGTATCCGCTGCTGCCGGACCGGGTGGAGGTTGACCGGGACGATAGGGGGGAGATTTTTTATGTTTATGACCGGTACAGTGACGAGAATCCGAATTTTGGGGAGTATGGCAGGGTGTGTCTTCGGCGGGAGGATGTGCTGCATATCCCTGGGCTTGGGTTTGACGGGCTGGTGGGGTATTCGCCTATTGCCATGGCTAAGAATGCGGTGGGGATGACGCTGGCCTGTGAGGAATACGGGGCGGGGTTCTTTGAGAACGGGGCCACGCCGGGAGGCGTTCTGGAGCATCCGGGGGTGTTGAAGGACCCGGCGAAGGTGCGGGAGAGCTGGCACGCTGTTTACGGGGGTTCTAAGAATGCGGGGAAGGTTGCTGTTCTGGAGGAGGGTATGAAGTACCAGCAGATCGGGATTCCGCCGGAGGAGGCGCAGTTTCTGGAGACCAGGAAGTTCCAGGTGGATGAGATCGCCAGGCTGTACCGGATTCCGCCGCATATGGTGGGGGATTTGGATAAGAGCAGTTTTAGTAATATTGAGCAGCAGTCTTTGGAGTTTGTGAAGTATACGCTGGACCCCTGGGTGGTGCGGTGGGAGCAGTCGCTGCAGAAGGCGCTTTTGCTGCCCCGGGAGAAGCGGGAGTATTTTGTGAAGCTGAATGTGGACGGGCTTCTGCGGGGGGATTATCAGAGCCGGATGACCGGGTATTCTGTGGGGCGGCAGAATGGGTGGCTGTCTACGAATGATATCAGGGAGATGGAGGATATGAACCCGATCCCGGCGGAGGAAGGCGGGGACTTGTATCTGGTGAACGGGAATCTGTGCAAGTTGAAGGATGCGGGGCTGTTTGCGGGAAAAGGGCAGACGGAGCAGGAGCCACCGGACGGGAGGCAGTTTCGGCAGGGGGATTCCGGGCTGGGGCTGTGAGGTACGGATATCTGGAAAGCAGAGTGTTCCGGCTTTCATGGGCGTGGCATTGTAGAGATGGGCCGTGGTGAATGCCGTGTGGCGGATATGGACGGCAGGTTTCGGGATTTGCTGTGTTATGGTCTGTGTGAAGTGGAAGGTATGGAGTTGAGTGAGGATGCATACAGGGAGTTTTGGGAGCTGGCAGGCGGATGTGTCTGCTGGCTTTTTTGTGCGCCGGTTTATGGGAATTGGCGGGAAGTTTTGGAAGAATCGGAAAGTGAGGTGCAGGGATGAAGCGGAAGTTTTGGAACTGGGTACGGAATGAGGCGGACGGGGAGAGGACGCTGGTTTTGAACGGGGAGATTTCGGATGAAACCTGGTATGGGGACGAGGTGACGCCGGCGCTGTTCCAGAAGGAGCTGGATGCAGGGACGGGGGATATTACGGTCTGGATCAATTCTCCGGGCGGGGATGTGTTTGCGGCGGCGCGGATTTATAACATGCTGATGGAGTATAAGGGGGACGTGCGGGTGAAGGTGGACGCTCTGGCGGCTTCGGCGGCGTCTGTGATCGCCATGGCGGGGACGGAGGTTCTGATGTCTCCGGTGGGCATGATGATGATCCACAATCCGATGACGATTGCCATTGGGGACAGTAAGGAGATGCAGAGGGCGGGGGAGATGCTGGACGAGGTGAAGGAGAGTATCATGAATGCCTATGAGATCAAGACGGGCATGAGCCGGGCACGGATTTCCCATCTGATGGATGCGGAGAGCTGGTTTAACGCAAGGAAGGCGGTGGAGCTTGGGTTTGCGGACGGGGTTCTGCATGGGAGCGGTACGGAGGATAAGGCCAGGGGCGGGGAGCCGGAGGGCGTGATGTTTTCACGCATGGCGGTGACTAATTCGCTGTTGTCTAAGCTGATACCGGAGCATAAGGAAACGGAGAAGAAAGTTCCGGTGGAGCAGTTGGAGAAGCGGTTACAGTTGTTATCACATTAAATTTATGGAGGTATGGAGATGAAGAAGATTCTGGAGTTAAGGGAGAAGCGTGCGAAGGCATGGGAGGCGGCGAAGGCTTTTTTGGACAGTAAGAGAGGGGAGGACGGCCTTTTGTCGGCGGAGGATACGGCTGCTTATGAGAGGATGGAGCAGGAGGTTGTGGATCTGGGGAAGGAGATTGAGAGGCTGGAGCGGCAGGCGGCCATTGACGCGGAGCTGAACAGGCCGACTTCGGAGCCGATTGTGAATAAGCCGAACAATGACCCGGAGGGGGACGGGAAGAAGGGGAGGGCTTCGGATAAGTACCGGAGGACTTTCTGGAATGCCATGCGGCGGAAGAGTTTTTATGATGTGGAGAATGCCCTGCAGGTGGGGACGGATTCGGAGGGCGGGTATCTGGTGCCGGACGAGTTTGAGCATACGCTGGTGGAGGCTTTGGAGGAGGAGAATTTTTTCCGGGGGATCGCTACGGTGATCCAGACTTCCAGCGGGGACCGGAAGATCCCGGTGGTTGCCACGAAGGGGACGGCTTCCTGGATTGACGAGGAGGGGGCTTACCCGGAGTCGGATGATTCTTTCGGGCAGGTTTCTATTGGGGCTTATAAGGTGGCTACGATGTTGAAGGTGTCGGATGAGCTTCTGAATGACAGTGTGTTTGACCTAGAGGCGTATATCTCTAAGGAGTTCGGGCGCAGGATTGGGACGAAGGAGGAAGAGGCGTTCTTTACCGGGGACGGGAAGGGGAAGCCTACGGGGATTTTTAATGCTGCGGGCGGGGCTTCTGACGGGGTGACTACGGCAGCGGCGAGTATTACGTTTGACGATGTGATGGATCTGTTTTATGCTTTGAAGTCGCCGTATCGGAGGAAGGCGGTCTGGGTGCTGAATGATACCACGGTGAAGGCCCTGCGGAAGCTGAAGGACAATAACGGGAATTATATCTGGCAGCCGTCGGTGCAGGCGGGGCAGCCGGACATGATCCTGAACCGTCCGTACCATACTTCCGCCTATGTGCCGGAGGTGGCGGCCGGGGCGAAGGTGATGGCTTTCGGGGATTTCTCTTATTACTGGATCGCGGACCGGCAGGGGAGGTCTTTTAAGAGGCTGAATGAGCTGTTTGCGGCTAACGGGCAGGTGGGTTTCCTGGCGAGCCAGAGGGTGGACGGGAAGCTGATCTTGTCGGAGGCTGTGAAGACCATGGCGATCAAGGGGAGCAGTTCCGGGGCGTAAGGTTCCGGCGTATGGTGAATGGGTGATGCCGGGGGTGAAATCTCTGGCATGAAATAAAGTATATAAGGCGGGAGGGATGCAGGATGGCGGTTGTGACATTGGAGGAAGTAAAACAGTATCTCCGGGTGGACAGCGGGGACGAGGACGGGTTTATTTCCGGGCTGTTGGAGACTGGGGAGAGTATGTGCGCGGATATGGCGCGGATGAAAGCGGAAGAGCTGGAAGGGCATCTTCCTATGGCGCGGATTGCCGTTCTGTATGTCACTGCGTATCTGTATGAGCACAGGGAGCAGGCGGACCATGAGGAACTGGTACAGACGCTGCGTTCTCTGTTGTTCGGTATCAGGAGGGAAGTGTTCTGATGGCGGAGTGGAGCGGGGGCAGCGGCAGCAGGGACGGCGGCGGTTTTCGGAAGGGGTATCCTCTGGGGGAGTGGAAGGAGCGGATTACGATTCAGAGAAGTTCCCTGGGGAATGATAAGGCCGGGAACCATGTGCTGGTCTGGGAGGATTATTTTTGCTGTTCTGCTTTTGTGAACAGTCTTTCCGGGAAGGAGTATTGGGAGGCGGCGCAGGTGAACGCGCAGAGGGATATCTATTTTATTATCCGGTATTGTTCGGAGGTGGCCGGTATGGACACGGAGCATTACCGGGTTTTGTTTCGGGGGCAAGTGTATAATATCACGTTTATTGACAATGTGCGGTATCAGAACAGGATGTTGAAGCTGCGGGCTTCTTTGGTGAAGAGGTGATTGGGTGTCGGAGAATCAGAGGGTGTCTGTGGACCGGATGGCGGATGTCATTATGGAGGGGCTTACGGAGTATGCGGAGCTTGCCGCGGACGTTATGAAGGACTGTGTGAGGAAGGCCGGGGATACGGTGAAGAGGGAGACGAAGGCGGGTGCGCCGGTGAAGACCGGGAGGTATAAGAAGAGCTGGGCGGTGAAGCGGCAGAGGGAGACTTCTAATGTTTTGGAGGTGGTGGTGCATAGCAGGGACCGGTATCAGCTTACCCATCTTCTGGAGAAGGGCCATGCGAAGCGGGGCGGCGGGCGGGTGAAGGCTGTGCCGCATATTGCCCCGGCGGAGGAAAAGGGTGTCCGGGAGCTGGAGGAGGGGATAAAAAGGGGGCTGTCCAAGTGAGGCATGAGGATGTGCTGAAAATGATGGGGGAATTGGGGCTTCCTTTTGCCTATGACCATTTTGTGGAAGGGGAGGCGCCGGAGCCGCCGTTTGCGGTGTTCCTTTATCCCAGGGCGGATAATTTTTCTGCGGACGGGGTGGCGTATTTTAAGAGGAATGAGCTGGATATTGAGGTGTATACGGACTTGAAGGACCCGGAGCTGGAGGAGGGCATAGAGGCGGTGCTGTTGAGGCATGGGATCTTCTATGGGAAGAGTGAGGTCTGGATTGAGTCGGAGCGGCTGTATGAGGTTTTGTATGAGATGGAGGTTTAGGGCGGATGAATAATAAGGTGAAGTTTAATATCTGTAATTGTCATTATGCGCTGCAGAGGGTGGCGGAGGACGGGGAGATGACGTTTGACGCGCCGGTGGCGATGCCTGGGGCGGTTTCGCTGGCGCTGGACCCGAATGGGGAGCCGGAGTCGTTTTATGCGGACGGGATTGAGTATTATATCATTGCCAACAATATGGGGTATGACGGGGACCTGGAGCTGGCACTGATCCCGGAGAGTTTCCGGACGGATGTTTTGAAGGAGGAAGCGGACGGGAATGAGGTGCTGGTGGAGAACGCCAATTCGGAGACGGGGGCTTTTGCGCTGCTGTTTGAGTTTGACGGGGATATCAGGAAGATCCGGCATGTGCTGTATAATTGTTCTGCCAGCAGGCCGAAGATTGAGGGGAAGACCAATGAGGAGAGCCGGGAGGTGCAGACGGAGACGCTGACGGTGAAGGCCAGGCCGCTGGCAAGCGGGTATGTGAAGGCGAAGACGGGGAATAAGACTTCGGCGGAGACTTATGAGGGTTGGTATAAGAGTGTGTATCTGCCGGTTCCGAGGGCGGAGGCCGGCGGCGGTGTTGAGGAAGAGGGACAGGGTTGAAGGAGGCTGAAAGGGTATGAGTATTGTGAGGAAGGTTGGGATTGACGGGAAGGAGGTGCTGTTTAAGGCATCGGCGGCGATTCCGAGGATTTACCGGTTGAAGTTCCAGAGGGATATTTATAAGGACCTGCGGATTCTGGAGAAGAGCATTGGGGAGGGGGATGAGGAGCGTTCCAACCTGGACCTGTTTTCTTTGGAGATGTTTGAGAATATCGCTTATACGATGGCGAAGCACGCAGACCCGGCTATCCCGGACGATGTGGAGGAATGGCTGGACGGGTTTAATACGTTTTCGATTTATCAGGTGCTGCCGGAGCTGATTAAGCTGTGGGGGTTGAATGTGAAGACGGATGCGGAGGCTAAAAAAAACTTCGGCCAACAGAGCGGGAGATGACTACGCCGCTGTTTCTGCTTCGGTGTGTGCAGCTTGGGATCTCTATGGCGGATATGGAGCTTTTGTCTATTGGGCTGGTGAATGATATGTTTGTGGAGAGCCGGAATGACGAGTGTAGGTATGCGGAGATTGGGACGCAGGAGGATATGGACCGGTTCTGATTGATAAAACAGCCTTTTTCTGCTATGATTGGTGGTGGAAAAAGGCTGATAGTGATAGTTAATGAAAGGTTGATGGTTTATATGGAAATAACAAAAAATCAGCATTATGTTTCAAAGGGAATATTAAAGCATTTTGCAGATGAGCATAAAAAGATTTTTGAATTATATATTGAAAAGAAAATTATTTCATTAAAATCCATAGATAAAGTAATGTCTCAAAACTATATTTATGAACATCCAGCACTTGAAGTTAATAGTTTAGAAAAATTCTTTTCACAGATTGAAAATAGGTTAATATCATGGTTAGATAAAGTGCTCATAGTTTTAGAAAATGAATACGAAAATGGCTGTGATTGTAAAAAATATATTTTAGATATAAAAAGAGTAATGCCGCTATTTCTTATGTTTTACTTTAGAAGTGGGGCTATGTTATATGAATATTCATTTTCCTCACAGAATCCTAAAATAGATAGAGTGGAAAGGATGATATTCAATATATTTGATGATAAATATATTCGTGGATTATGTAAAACAATAAATAATTTTTATGAAGCGGCTATACTTGTTGATGAAGAAGAACGATTTCTAATTAGCGATCAATATTTGTCAACTGTTGCTTTGAAGTATAAAAACAAATTTTCTAATGCTTCAAATAGGCAAATAGGTATGCGTGATACAATGTTGCTACTTCCTTTGAGTGCTAAATATTATGTCGCATTTTATCATGGGAGAAAACCTGACTTTATAAAAAGCAATGTGTTTAATATAGTTGATAAGGATATTGTGGATAAAGTAAATAGTGTTATTTATCAAAATTCTTATGTTAAATGTGCAGGAAAGAGGCAGGATGTGTTGAAAAATATGCAAGATGATGATACAACATCATTTGGCCCCACAAAATGTATCATGCAATATAAGGATGGAACGGTAAAGGATTTTATTATTAAAAAGGAAGTTTTTTGGTATGAAGAAGACAGTGATCTAAATGTTAATTCAATTCAGTATATGGGTGATTATATACAGAAAATTAAAGGCAAGATTGAGAGAAATAGCCCATGTATATGTGGAAGTGGTAGAAAATATAAGCATTGCTGTCAGAAAAAGTATGATTTGGCTAAAGCAATTTATTTTGATTTGCAGAATCAAAACAGTGTAAACTATAATATTCCTGGTAGTATAATGCAAGAGGCAGGAATCCAGGAATATGTAGGGAAAATAGAAAATATGAACAATGCAAAAGATAGGGAGATTCTTGAGCAGATGCAAAAAATTGTACAAGAGAATGAACCTTTAAATTAACAGTATTCTACATAAGGCGTTTGTCAGAAATGGCAGGCGCTTTTTTGTTGCATTTTTATGGGGAGCCGGGGTGGCTCCTTTTTTCGTTGGAGAAAGGCGGGTGAGGGTTGTGGCATCCAGGATTCAGGGGATTACGGTGGAGATCGGCGGGGATACTACGAAGCTCTCCACGGCGCTTTCAAAGGTGAATAAGGAGATCCGGGACACGCAGGCGCAGTTGAAGGACGTGAACAAGCTGTTGAAGCTGGACCCCGGCAATGGGGAGCTGATGGCGCAGAAACAGCGGCTTCTGGCCCAGGCTGTGGGGGAGACCAGGGAGAAGCTGGAGGCGTTGAGGCTGGCGGGGCAGCAGGCGAATGAGGCTCTGGCGAAGGGGGAGATTTCCCGGAGCCAGTATGATGCTTTGCAGAGGGAGATTGTGGAGACGGAGCAGGCCCTGCGGGACTTGGAGAGGCAGGCGGAGCGGTCTTCGGTGGCTTTGCAGAAGATTGGGGCTGCGGGGGAGAAGCTGCGGGATGTGGGTTCGGCTATTGAGGGGGCCGGGCGGAAGCTGATGCCGGTGACGGCGGCTGTGGGCGGGCTTTCTGCGGCTGCGGTGAAGGTGGCTTCTGATTTTGATTCTGCCATGAGCCAGGTGGCGGCGGTGTCCGGAGCGGCGGTGAAGGAGCTGGATGCCCTGCGGGACAAGGCCAGGGAGATGGGGAGTAAGACGAAGTTCTCCGCTTCGGAGGCGGCGGAGGCTATGAATTATATGGCTATGGCCGGGTGGAAGACCGGGGATATGCTGGACGGCATTGAGGGGATTATGAACCTGGCGGCGGCTTCCGGGGAGGATCTGGCTACTACTTCGGATATCGTGACGGACGCTTTGACGGCTCTGGGGCTGTCGGCGGCGGATTCGGGGCATTTTGCGGATATTTTGGCGGCGGCGAGTTCTAATGCGAATACGAATGTTGCCATGATGGGGGAGACGTTTAAGTATTGTGCGCCGGTTGCCGGGGCTTTGGGATTCACGGCGGAGGATACGGCGGAGGCTATCGGGCTGATGGCCAATGCGGGAATCAAGTCTTCCCAGGCGGGTACGGCTATGCGGACCATGCTGACGAGCCTTACCGGGGAAGTGACATTTGTAGGGGATGCCTTTGGGGAGCTGACGGTGCAGACGGTCAATGCGGACGGGAGTATGAGAAGCCTGGGGGATATCCTGGGAGACTGCCGGGCGGCGTTTTCGCAGATGTCGGAGGCGGAGAGGGCGGCCAATGCGGAGGCTCTGGTGGGGAAGAATGCCATGAGCGGGTTCCTGGCAGTGATGAATGCGGCTCCGGGGGATATTGAGAAGCTGAACAGTGCTATCAATAACTGCGACGGTACGGCGGAGCGGATGGCCGAGACTATGCAGGACAATCTGGCGGGGCAGCTTACGATCTTGAAGAGTCAGTTGGAGGAATTGGCGATTTCCATAGGGGAGATTCTGATGCCGTCTATCCGGCAGGTTGTCGGGTGGATTCAGGGGCTTGTGGACTGGCTGAACGGTTTGGACGAGGGGACGAAGAAGGTCATTGTGACGGTGGCTCTGGTGGCGGCGGCTCTGGGACCAGTGCTGATTGTGGTCGGGAAAGTTGTCGGGGCTGTTGGGACGATTTTGACGGTGGTTCCGAAGGTTGCGGGGGCTGTTTCCGGGGTGATCGGGTTTGTGTCGGGGACGGTGGTTCCGGCGCTGTCGGCGGTGGTGGCGGCTATCGGGTGGGTTCCCATTGCTATTGCTGCGGTGATCGGGGCTGTGGTGCTGCTTTATAATAAGTGTGAGTGGTTCCGGGATGCGGTGGATGCGGTCTGGGCGCAGGTGAGGGACTTTTTTGTTTCTGCCTGGGAGGTTATCTGTTCGTTTTTTACGGAGACTATACCGGCGGCCTGGGAGGCGCTGGTTTCGTTTTTTGAGGGGATTCCGGCCTGGTGGTCGGGGCTTTGGCAGTCGGTGGGGGATTTCTTCGGGAGTGTCTGGACGGGCATGATGGAGAATCCGGTGCTGGCCGGGATTGTGGATATGATCCGCTCTTTGTGGGAGAATCTTTCTGTTACGCTGCAGGGGATCTGGTCTGGGATTCGGACGGCGGCTTCGGGGGCCTGGGAGCTGATTAAGAATGTGGTCCTGGGGCCGGTTCTGCTGCTGATTGACCTGGTGACGGGGAATTTTACGAAGCTGAAAGAGGACGCGCTGCATATCTGGACGAATATCCAGCAGGCGGCTTCCACGATTTGGTCCGGCATACAGCAGGTTGTGGGCTCTGCGGTGCAGGGGCTGGTGGACCATGTGTCTATTCTGCTGTCGGGGCTTCGGGATTTTATGGGGAATCTTTGGTCTGTGGTTTCTTCGGCGGCGGTTGCTGCCTGGAACGGGCTGAAAAATCTGGTGGTGTCCACGGCATCGAATTTGAGACGGTCGGCGGTGGAGGCTTTCCGGGGGATGGTGTCGGGGATTGGTTCGGCGCTGGGTTCTCTGGGGAGCGTGGTGCAGAATGGGTTCCAGTCGGCGATTGGGTTTATTACGTCTCTGCCGGGACGGGCTTTGCAGTGGGGGATGGATTTTATCAATGGGATTGCGGAGGGTATCCGCAGTGCCATTGGGAATGTGGTGAGCGCGGTGTCTGACGTGGCGGATAAGATACGTTCTTTCCTGCATTTTTCTGTGCCGGACGAGGGGCCTTTGACGGATTATGAGAGCTGGATGCCGGATTTTATGGGCGGTCTGGCGAGAGGGATTGAGAAGAGCCGGGGGCTGGTGCGGAAAGCCGTGGAGGGTGTGGCCGGGGATATGGTGGTGAGCCCGAAGCTGGCGGATATGCAGGCGGTCCAGGCGCAGGGGGCTTCTCTGGAGGCTGTGCGGCAGATGGTTTCGGGGCTGCGGGAGATGTTTGCGGGGATGCAGAGCGGGGAGAATTTTGGGACGATCTGTATTCCGGTGTATGTGGGCGGCACGCTGCTGGATGAGGTGGTAGTGGACGCGCAGGCGAGGCAGAATCTTAGGTCGGGAGGGAGATAGGGATGGCGTTTGTACAGTATCTGGTGTTTGACGGTGTTTTGCTTCCTCTGCCGGATTCTTATGAGGTGCAGTTGGCTGATGTGGAGGCGGATTCCGGCGGGGAGACGGAAGCCGGGACTACCCAGAGGGATGTGGTTAGGCTGGGGGTGGTGTCTATTGCGGTGGCGTTCTCTGTTTCTCCGAAGTGGCTGAAAGTGCTGACGGGGTTTAAGCAGAGGGAGAAGATTTCCGTGGGGTATTTTGATACGGAGACTTTGGAGATGAAGGAGGCGGAGATGTTTGTTGAGGGGTATAAGGCGGTGTTGGTGAAGGATACTTCTTTTAAGGGACTTTGGAAGGTGAGTTTTACGTTGAGGGAATTTTAAGGAAATAGAGAGTGATTTTTAGCAAGACATGCTTTATAATAAAGACAACAGACAAAAGTTGAGGAGAGAAATTATGAGTAATTTGGGTTGGTATCAAGTGATGACTACGGCGGCAAAAAAGGTTGGTGGTCCCCAAAATTTATTTCTTTTAACTTTAAGTGCAGGTGGTGTACTTTATAAAGGAAGTGAAGTCGCAATAAAACAAGTGGTCAAGAAAGTAAAAAATCTAAATAAAAAGCCAGAGGCAATAAAGACGTATACAGCTACAGCTAACGGTAAAGGGAGCAAAGATCTGATTTTAAATATTGGTGACACATATAGGATCTTGGAAACAGATGGCGAATCTGTGCTGATTGAAAAAATCGGCGATTCTAATAATCCGTATTTTGTATCGGCGGATTTTTTACGTTCTGTATCTGATTTTGCGTAATGAAAAATAGCAGTATAAATCTGTCATCCATGATCGCGAAGGATAAGCCGGAGTTGAAAAATGATATTGGTTCGGCGCTGGAGAGGGCGGATATATCTTTTTATGATGACAGTATGCAGCCACTTGTTTATAAAGATATTCAAAAGGCATTGAAAGAGATACAGAAGTTATAGAAAGTTATAGATTTGGTTTTTAGCGGGAGTATATCCTGCTGGAAATATAAACAGCAAAGATAAAAACGCAACGTGCATCTTTTGGATGTGCCAGAGCCGGTAGGTAGCCCGGCCGTCCTGATGGTATCAGGGTAAGTAACCTGCCCTCCTGGGTTGTCCGTTCTTTGTTCATAACACATTTTAAGGAGGGATTCGTTATGGACAGAGGAAAGGCAGGTTTGACGGTATTTTTTGAGGGGTCGTTCTGGGTTGGCGTGTTTGAGCGTGTTGAGGACGGGAGACTTTCGGTATGCCGGGTGGTTTTTGGGAGTGAGCCCAGGGACTATGAGGTTTGGGAGTTTATCCTTAAAAATTATTATGGCTTGAAGTTTAGTCCGGCTGTTGAGGTAGTCGTAAAGGACGGGAGGGTGAACCCGAAGCGGAGGCAGAGGGAGGCCGGGAAGCAGACCATGCAGGCGGGGATAGGCACGAAGTCCCAGCAGGCGTTACAGTTGCAGAGGGAAGAGAGGAAGACGGAGCGCAGGCAGGCCGGCAGGGAGCAGAAGGAGGCCGAGAAGCAGCGGATGTTTGAGCTGAAACAGCAGAAGCGGAAGGAGAAGCACAGGGGCAGGTAGGCTTTTGTGTTTCAGGTATGGTTGTATCAATGGGCATCAGTCGGGAGCTTTTGGTGGGATGTTCTGTATAATGGTGGCAAGGAGCCGAAAACGGTTATTATGAAAGGAGCGCATTATGGAAGAATTAAAATCTATTATGGAGAAGTTCGCTGCATCGGGGTGGGATTTGATATCTGTTCCGGCACAGCAATGGTTAGACGGGAAATTTGACAGGGAAGCATTCATATCAGCGATCAAGCAGGCGGATAGGGAATGCGGGAGCTGCGGCTGTGAGATGGACCCGCTTTATAAAAGGGCTCTGGAATTGATCTAAAGGTATTTTCGATACGTTTTTGTTGGAGATAGCGGGCCTTTGGCGGATGAGACATAGGAAAGGGGTGGCGTGTAATGAGCGATCTAATGGAATTTGGGAGCAGAGATGAGTTTAGAAAATGGCTCTGTGATAACTGTCTTTCAAGTGCCGGTATTTGGGTTTTGTTTGGCAAGGCTGGCGGACCGAAAACAATAAAGGCGGGAGAAGCGCTGGAAGAAGCACTCTGCTTTGGATGGATTGACGGCCAGATGGAAAAGATTGACGAGAAAACTTATAAAAAGTATTTTTCGATGCGCAGGGAGAATAGCAAGTGGTCGGACAAGAACAAGGAATTAGCCAAAAGGCTTGAAGAGCAGGGGCGTATGACTGATCATGGCAGAAAGAAAATAGAGGATGCCAAAAAGAATGGCCAATGGGATGCGGTAAATCCGCTGGCGGTTATTACGGAAGAGCAGATTGCGCGGCTTTCTGCGATATTGGAAAGCTATGAGCCAGCCTACACAAATTTTCAGGCGATGTCTTTATCTGTGAAGAAGACTTATACACGGGCGTTTTTTGACGCAAAGACGGATGCCGGACGGGAAAAGCGGATTGCGTGGATGGTGGATAGACTTAATAAAAATCTAAAACCTATGTAGTCGGTACATGTGCTTATTGATAGAATGTGTTTTGAAAGATTCTTATTTTTTAAGGAGATTATGATTGTTTTTAGGGAAGGCATCAGTCTGAAAGGGCTGGTGCTTTTTGCGTGGAAGGGGGTGTTTTCATGTATCCGGTGAGTGAGGCGTTCCTGCGGGCGGTGCAGGAGAATACCCGGAGGTATTACTGGACGGGGAGGATCACTACGAAGGGCGGGGCGGTCTATCCGTTCGGGTATGAGGATATTGTGAAGGGGAGCGGGTATATTTTCGCCCAGTGTTGCGGGAGCGCGGAGATTGAGCTGGGGACGGTGTATGCGGCGGAGATGGGCGTTACGTTGTTTTCACAGGTGGATCGGTATACGCTGGACGGGGCGAAGGTGGAGCTTTTCTATCATCTGCGGGTGGAGGGCGGTGGGTTTGAGGAAGTGCCCATGGGGATTTTTGAGGTGAGCGAGGCGAACCGGACGGCACACTGTCTGGAGCTGAAAGCCTATGACTATATGCTGCGGTTCGAGAAGAGTTTCAACGGGTTTGAGTCTGTGGGGAATGCCTGGGCTTTTCTGGAGCTGTGCTGTAAGTCCTGCGGTGTGGAGATGGAGAACACGAGGGCGGAGATTGAGGGTATGCCCAACGGGAGGGAGCTTCTTTCTATTTATCCGGAGAATGATATTGGGACGTACCGGGACGTGCTGTTTTTTGTGGGGCAGGTGCTGGGCGGGTTTTTCTGTATCAACCGGCGGGGGAGGCTGGAGCTTCGGAAGTACGGGGCGGAGCCGGTGATGGAGGTGCAGGGGAGGCACAGGTTTTCCAGCAGTTTTTCGGATTTTATCACCAGGTATACGGCGGTGAGCTCCACGAACCTGCGGACGCAGACGGCGGAGTATTATGCGCTGGATACGGACGACGGGCTGACCATGAACCTGGGGGTGAACCCGCTCCTGCAGTTTGGTCTGGAAGAGACCAGGAGGCAGTTGTGCGGGAATATACTGGCGGACCTGTCCGTGGTGAATTATGTGCCTTTTGATTCCAGTACCATAGGGAACCCGGCTCTGGACCTGGGGGACGTGCTGACCTTTTCGGGAGGGCAGGCGGACGGGGAGCAAGTGACCTGTATCACGTCTTTTCAGTGCAGGATCGGAGGGAGGCAGAGCCTGAAATGTGTGGGGAAGAACCCGCGGCTGGCCCAGGCGAAGTCTAAGAATGATAAGAATATTTCCGGGCTTTTGAACCAGATTGAGGCCGGGAAGGTGGGGATTCATACGTTTACCAATGCTTCTGCTTATACGGTGGCGGAGGATAATGTGCGGATCATCAGTATCGAGTTTGCGGCGAAGGAAGAGACCCATGTGCAGTTTTTCGGGCAGGCGGTTGTGGACGTGAGAGCGGCGCAGGAGGAGAGGACGGCCAGTGCGTCCGGGAGTATCGTGGTCCCGATTCCGGTGGGGACGGATGCCGGAGCGGAAACCGGCGGAAACAGGGACAGTGCCGGAGAAGATGATGGGCGTGCAGGGGACGGTTCCGGAACCGGGGGAAGTACGGATATCACGGTGGAGGTGGAGCTTCCGGTCACTTGGACGGAGGACGGGAAGGCTGTGGCTTATGTTACTTATGAGTTTAATGATTCGGAGATTCTGGCGCACCGTCCGGCGGAGACCTGGGGGAGCGGGAAACACATTTTGTCTCTGTATTATCCCATTGACAATCTTGTGCCGAACATTACCAATACGTTCAATGTGTATCTGCGGATGGAGAACGGTACGGGGGAGATTGAGACGGGAGGGTGCATTGCTTCCATCAGCAGGCAGGGCATGGCCGCGGCGGCCGCATGGGACGGCACGGTCACGGTGGAGGAATATGTTTCCCGCTTTGCTTTTGGCGGCGGCCTGGGCATGAAGGGTTTTGCCGGGGAGATGGGGATTGAGACCATGGAGCTGGTGCGGAAGAGTTATGCGGACAGTATCGGGAAAGTGTTGATCGGGGCGTTTGGGAAGCCCATTGATTTGGCATAGGAAGGAGCGGATGCGTATGAAGCTGAAAGGGACAATGGTTCTGGAATTGACGGATGGGGCCACGGGGGATGTGGAGACGGTCACGGAGGAAAACATGGTGACGGAGGCGGTGAACAATATCCTGGGGATGAATCCCATGGGGGTGTTCTATTCCGAGGAACGGCTGGCAGATGTGATGTCCTGGAACGGGACCATGCTGCCGGTATGCCCCAACATGATAGGGGGGATTCTGCTGTTCCCCAAGACGCTGGAAGAGGATGCGGGGCATATCTATGAGATGTCGGACAACCTGCCGGTGGCTTATGCTTCCAACAACGTGAATACTACGGCGAATGCGGCCAGGGGGAGCCTGAACCAGACGGAGAGCAAGGTTTTGGAGAACGGGTATAAGTTTGTATGGGAGTTTACGCCGAGCCAGGGGAACGGGACCATTGCGGCGGTGGCGCTGACCAGCGCCCAGGGCGGGCAGAACGGGTACGGGAGCCTGGTGGGAGACGCCAGCGCTTTCCTGCAGATCAAGAAGCTGGATATCGGGGATTTGGGGAAGGAGAAGCAGATCGTGTTGTTTGAGGCGGCGGAGATGGATTTTGAGAGGGACCTGCTGTATTCCATTACGTTTGAGGATTCCAGTGTGCGGGTGCGGAAGGTGAGGGTTCCGGTTTTCAGTATCGGGCTGAATGAGAGGCTGGACGATTCCACTTACACGGTGCTGGAGGACCATGCGGTGCCTGTACAGACGTTTCTGTTTCTGGGAAGCTATACGAAGTACGGGGAGTTCCTGGACGGGCAGGACGGGTACTGGTACGGGTTTTCCAATGAGGGCAATTCTTCGGGGAATGCCAGGGTGCTCTGGGTGAGGGTTTCCAAAACGGACTATTCCATGACGGAGGGGGAGTGGACGCTTTCAAATGCGAAGCTGATGGCTGTGGGGGAGCGGGACATGACCGGGAGCTATCCGGAGCGGAAGTGCCGGTGCTGTATGCGGGGTGGGTATCTGTATGTGCCGGCCTATGACAAGAAGGGGATTTATAAGATCAATGTGGCGAATACGGCGGACGTGTCGCTGATTGCTTTTGGTTTCACTTCCAAGATGAAGCCTTTGTGCGAGTCGGGAACCTGCGAGCTGTTTCTGACGCTGGTTGGGGATCTGATTGTGGGCGGGGATTTTCAGGTGACTGCGGAGGACACGGTGGTCCATACACAGGGGAGCGCGAGGCTGGGGAGCGCGGCCACGCCTCTATTCCAGTATAAGCAGTTTCTGGTGGGGTGGGGAGGCAGTTACGGGAATGAGTACCGGCATATGTATCTGCTGACGCCGTATCTGGCTACGGTCAACAATCTTTCTTCGGCGGTGGTGAAGGACGCTAATAAGACCATGAAGATCACTTATACGCTGACGGAGGTTGAGGATACCGGGGCGTGAGCGGCGGGGGTAAAGTGGTATGAGGTGCAAAAATGATTTGAAATATGGGAGGATGATATGAGGTACTGGGAAATGGTTTGAGATGTGTGGAAATGGCATGGAATGTTAGGGAATGATGTTCTGATAATGGGATTGGGAATAGGGCGGCGGCTTTTGGGAGCGGGCCGCTTTTTCCATAGAAAAAAGAGAAAGAGAGGGATTTTGGATGAAGGAGTTTGTGGGTGTGATAGAGTGCGGGTTTGCAGCTATGGGCGGATACCTGGGCTGGGCCATGGGAGGGTTTGATGGTTTTCTGTATGCCCTGGTGGTGTTCGTGGCGGTGGATTATGTGACGGGGCTGATGGCCGCGGCGGTGGAGAAGAAGCTGTCCAGCGGCGTGGGCTTTCGGGGGATTTTTAAGAAGATCGTGATCTTCTGCCTGGTGGCTCTGGGGCATATCCTGGATACGCATATCATCCGGGACGGGAGTGCGGTCCGGACGGCGGTGATCTTCTTTTATCTGTCCAACGAGGGGATTTCGATTCTGGAGAATGCGGCCAGGATCGGGCTTCCGGTGCCGGAGAAGCTGAAAGGGGTTCTGGCGCAGTTACGGGAGGAAAAGGGGAAGGAGTAGGAGACGGTACGGGGGATAAATGCGGTTAAGTGCAGTACGGTGTGGCAGAGGATATGGTTTGGGATTTTTATGAGAGGGCATCAGTGTGAAAAGCTGGTGCCTTTTTTCGTGCGGAGAATTGGAGAATGTTTCCGGGCAGGGAACGGGAAAAGGAGAGTGGTTTTGTATGAAGCTGATTCAGAGGATTTTAACGAAGTCCGGGTGTTACCGGGCAGGGAGGAAGATTGCGGTGAAGGGGCTGATGATCCATTCGGTGGGGTGTCCACAGCCGAAGGCTTCCGCTTTTATCAGTAACTGGGATAAGGCGGATGCGGGGGCCTGCGTCCATGCCATTGTGGAGCCGGGAGGGGACGTGTACCAGCTCCTGCCCTGGGACTGCCGGGGATGGCACTGCGGAGGTGACGCAAACGGGACGCATATAGGTGTGGAGATGACGGAGCCTGCCACGATCCGGTATACGGGCGGTGCGAATTGGACGGAGACCGGGGACGGGAGAGGTACGAGGGATCATGTGCTTGCCGCTTATGGGTATGCGGTGGAGCTGTTTGCTTATCTGTGCCGGATGTTTGGGCTGGACCCTCTGGCGGACGGGGTTGTGGTTTCCCATTCCGAGGGGTATAGGCGGGGGATTGCAAGCAATCACGGGGACGTGGAGCATATCTGGAAAAGGTTTGGGTTGTCTATGGGGCAGTTTCGGAAGGATATCAGGGCGGCTATGGACGGCGCGGAGACTGGGAACGGCAGCGGCGGGGACGGCGGTTCTGGCACGGGTGGTTCCGGGCTTACGGGGATTATGGGGAAGGCTGTGGCGACGGCGGAGCAGATGCGGGAGTATGTGAAGGGGAAGAATCCGGGGGTGGCGCAGTCGGTTCTGGATATGGTGCTGCTGTATCTGTCGGAAGGGGAGGCCGAGGGCGTGAGAGGGGATGTGGCTTTTGCCCAGTCGTGCCTGGAGACGGGGAATTTTACGTTTTCGGGTACGGCGGTCTCTTTGGAGCAGAATAATTTTGCCGGGATGGGCGTGGTGCAGAACGGGGTGAAGGGGCTGTGTTTTGATACGGCGCTGCTTGGTATCCGGTGCCAGGTGCAGCATTTGAAAGCCTATGCCTGCACGGAGGATTTGGTGAATGGGAATGTGGACCCGCGCTTTAGGTATGTGGCAAGGGGGTGTGCGCCTTATGTGGAGTGGCTGGGTGTCCAGGAGAATCCCCAGGGGAAAGGCTGGGCTGCGGGGGCCGGGTATGGGGAGAAGGTCCTGGGGATTTTGAGGGAGATTACCGGGGAGGCCGGGAGCGGCGGAAGCGGTGGTGTGCCGGGGAATCCGGTGGAGCCTATGGCCGGGTTTGTGAAGGTGTTCTATAAGGGCAGGGACGGGGTGAATGTGCGGACTGCTCCCTGCATGGGGGACAATGTGGACCAGGTGGTGTATGAGGGGATTTATACGGTTACGGGCATCAGCGCGGACAGGCGGTGGTACAGGCTGAAATCGGGGCTTTTTATTACGGCGGATGCGGAGTATGTGATGTTTATGGAGAGGCTGCCGGGGAAGTCTTCTTATCTGGTGCGGGTGGATATCCCGGATCTGAATATCCGTAAGGGGCCGGGGACGGATTTTGCCCGGACGGGACTGTTTACGGGTGTGGGTGTGTTTACGGTTGTGGAGGAAGCGGACGGGAAGGGAGCCGGGAAGTGGGGGCTTTTGAAGTCGTATAAGAGGGAGCGGAACGGGTGGATTTCGCTGGATTTTGTGACGAGGCTGTAAGGGCGTTTTTGTTGAGGGCAGGGATGCCTTATTTTTTTGTCTTGATATATGCTGCCGGAGGGCTGTTGGGGTCTGAGCAGCGCGTCGGCCGGGGGATTCCCCGGCGGTACATACCATGCCGTTGGTATGAATTTTGGAAAGGTAAGGGAATTGGTTATGACGGTGATGGAGCTGGACGCGCTGAAAGACGTGGATGTGAGGACTGTGGAGAAGGAGGGGCTTGTGGATATCCGGGAGGTGGAGATTGACCGGAGCCTGCCGCTGGAGGAACGGAAGAGGGCTTATCTGGAGGCGGTGGGGAATCCTTATGCGGTGCGTGTGGGGGATATGAAGGTGAAGGTACGGTTTGCGGAGGATGGGGGCTCTTTTGAAGAGGCTTTTGAAAATATGTTGCGGAATGTTTAAAATAACATTGGACTTTTTTGGGCGGAGGCGCTATGATTGTCTTAGGGACAAGTTAGTGCATCCGCCTTTTTGATTTTGCAGGTGATTCTGGCAAATTAGAAAGGAGCGGGAGCATATGAAGAACAAACAATTCAAGAGGATCTATCATGCCGCCATCTATGTCCGGTTGTCGAAGGAGGATGGCGATGTTGCGGGCGCGTCTAAGGCGGAGAGCAACAGCATTTCTAATCAGAAAGAGTTAATCAGAGATTTCCTGAAAGACAAAGAGGATATTGTGGTGGTTTCGGAACGGGTGGACGACGGGTACAGCGGTTCCAGTTTTGAGCGGCCTTCTTTCAAGCTGATGCTGGAGGATATTAAGAAGGGCGTTGTGGACTGTGTGGTTGTCAAGGATCTGTCCAGGTTCGGGCGGGAGTATATTGATTCGGGCAGGTACATTGAGCGGCTGTTCCCGGCTCTTGGGGTGCGCTTTATTGCGGTGAATGACGGGTACGACAGCCTGGAGGGGAAAGACCAGTCAGATGAAATCATCATTCCGTTTAAAAATTTGATAAATGACGCTTACTGCCGGGATATTTCGGTGAAGATTCGGAGCCATCTGGAGGTGAAGAGGAAGAACGGGGAGTTTATCGGTTCTTTTGCGCCTTATGGGTATCAGAAGGACGAGGGATGCCGGAACCGGCTGGTGGTTGACCCGGTGGCTGCGGGCGTGGTGAGGGATATTTTCCGTATGAAGCTGCACGGCATGAGCCAGGATGCCATTGCGGGCAGGCTGAATGATATGGGGGTGCTGTCTCCTATGGAGTATAAGAGCGCGTCCGGGAGCAATTATCAGACCAGCTTTAAGACGGGGGAGCGGGCGCTGTGGAGTTCGGTGACGGTGCGGCGGATATTGGAAAATGAGTGTTATGTTGGGAATCTGGTGCAGGGCAGGCAGACGACGCCGAACCATAAGGTGAAGAAGTATGTTGTGAAGCCGGAGAAGGACTGGGTGAGGATTGAGAAGAACCATGAGGCTGTGGTTTCGGACCGGGATTTTGCTATTGTGCAGAGGCTCCTGGGGATGGATACGAGGATGTCCCCGGAGCAGTCGGAGGTGTACCCTCTGGCGGGCATGGTGGTGTGTGCGGACTGCGGGGCGGCCATGGTGCGGAAGAATGTGTGTTCCGGGAAGCGGAAGTACCGGTATTATGTGTGTTCGAGGAATAAGGAGACGAAGGAGTGTGCGAGCCACAGGATCGGGGTGGAGAGGCTGGAAGAGGCGGTCCTGGAGGTCTTGAAGGTGCAGGTTGCCAATGTGCTGGATTTGAAGCGGGCGATGGAGAAGGTGTCTGAGATCCCGTTCCAGGAGCTGGATATCCGGGAATTGGAGAGGCGGATTGAGCAGAAGGAGGCGGAGGTTCTGCGGTGTCGGGAGCTGCGGAACATGCTTTATGAGGATATGAAGGACGGGATTGTCTCTAAGGAGGATTATAGGGAGCTGCATGAGGCTTATACGCAGAGACGGGATCTGGCGGAGGAAGCGGTGCGGCAGATGAAGGGTGAGATTGAAGATATCCTTGCTTCCAATACGGATAAGTACCGGTGGCTGGATTATTTTGCGGAGCATGGGAATATTGACCGGCTGACAAGGAATGTGGCGGTGGAGCTGATTGAGCGGGTGAAGGTCGTGGACCGGGAGACGGTCGAGGTGGTTTTCAGTTTCGGGGACTGTTACAGGGAGGTCCTGGAGGGGCTGAAACATGCGGGCTGTGAGGCGGTCTGCGACAGCCGGGGCCGGATTCGGTTTGAGTGGAAGGAGGCGGTATAGCATGGCGAGGAAGTCTAAGAAGGTGGATTTTGTGAATGTGAATGACCTGCCGGGTGGTTCCGGGGCGCAGGCGCAGATTCCGGTGAAGGCGGTGTGTTATAGGGCGGGGCTGTATGCCAGGCTTTCGGAGGAGACGGAGGCGAACCGGGAGCGGGCGACGGTGGAGACGCAGATGGAGCTTCTGCGGAAGTTCGTGGCGGAGCGGGAGGATATGGTCATAGGGAAGGAGTATGCGGATATCTCCTGCACGGGTACGAATTTTGAGCGTCCGGGGTTTGAGGCGATGGTGCGGGATATGAGGGACGGGGTGATTGACTGTATCGTTGTGAAGGACCTGTCCCGGCTGGGACGGGATTATGTGGAAACGGGGAATTATATTGAGCGGGTGTTCCCATTTTTCGGCGTGAGGTTTATTGCGGTGACGGACGGGTATGATTCGGAGAAGCCGGGTGGGGAGCTGATGATGCCGCTGAAAAATATGATTAATGAGCTGTATGTGAAGGATTTGTCCAGGAAGATGAGGACGGCGCATAGGGCGTACTGGCGGAACGGAGAGTATTCTTCGGGGGCGGTCCCGTATGGGTATGTGAATGTGGAACGGCGGCTTTACCCGGACGAGCGGGTGAAGGGGACGGTGCAGGAGATTTTCCGGCTGTTCCTGGAGGGGTGTTCGTTGAAGGAGATTGCAAGGCAGATTTCCCGAAAAGAGATGAATCCGAAGGCTTATAAGATGTTGCGGTTCGGGCATGAGGTTCCAGAGGGGTTTAATACGGAATGGAATTATGTGACGGTGAGAACCATATTGACGAATTATGCTTATGTGGGAGCCAGCGTCCATAACAGGTATAAGAGGGTGGCTGGGAAGCAGGTGAAAATACCGGAGGAAGAGTGGATTGTTGTGGAAGGGACGCATGAAGCACTGGTGGGTAGGGAGGACTATGAGAAAGTTCAGAAACTGCTGGCGGGCAATGCGGAAAGGTTCCATTCTACTCATGGGGAGAACGGTTATGACCATGCCCGTTTTAATCTTCTGGGGAAGAAGATTGTCTGTGCGGACTGTGGAAAGGTAATGGGGTTCCGTACAGAGGGAGCAAGGCATGACAAGAAGTTTTACCGATGCAAGACGTATCTTCAATCTACTCATGGGAGCTGTACGAACCATAAGGTTTCGTTGGAAGATGTCAACCAGGCTGTTTTTGGAACGGTTGCTGCCCATATGAGGCTCTGTATTGAGGCGGAGGAAACTGTGAGGCGGATGAATGCGGATGACAGGAATTTGAGGAAGTATGATTTTTATGGGAAGGAAGCTGAACGGATAAGGAAGGAGCTGCAGAGGGAGACGGAAGTGAAAGCCGGTATTTTTGAGGATTATAGAGATGGACTGATTGATGAGGAACAGTATGCGCAGATCAGCGGGCAATATGCCGAAAAGATCAGGGCATTGACGGCAAGGCTTGGGGAAGTCCAAAAGGCACGGGCGGAGTATTCCAGCAGATATTGTGTAGACAGAAACTGGAAGGCTGTCGTTGAGGGATGTCTGGATATGCAGAGTCTGACGAGGGAAATGGTTGAGGCGTTTGTGGATAAGGTTGCGGTGCATGAGGGAGGGGATGTTGAAGTGTATCTGAAATATGATGATGTGCTGGAAGATTTGTTGAGAATCAGGGCAGAGAGAGAGGCGGTATGATGAAGAAGAGGATAGTCGCTATGTATCTTCGGCTTTCCAATGAGGACAGCGGTAAGGGTGAAATGGAAGAGAGCAACAGTATTTCGGCGCAGAGGGTGTTGCTGAAAAGGCATATAGAGGAACTGCTGCAGGGGGAGGAATATGTTATCACGGAGTATTGTGATGACGGGTATTCCGGCGTTGACTTCCGCAGGCCGGGGGTGCAGGCGCTGATTGAGGCGGCGAAGGGCGGGAAGGTTGATATGATCGTTGTGAAGGACTTTTCACGGTTCGGGAGGGATTATCTGGAAGTGGGGAGGTTCCTGGAATATATCTTTCCGATCCTGCAGGTTCGGTTTGTGTCGGTGAATGACGGTTACGACAGTGAGGATAAGTTCGGAGCGACGGGCGGGATGAGTGTTGCGTTGAAGAATCTGGTCTATGGGATGTACAGCGCGGATTTGTCTAAGAAGGTGCGGTCTGCCAGGGATACGAGGGTGAGGAACGGGGAGTTTGTTGGGCAGTTTGCCCCTTATGGGTATCGGAAGAACCCAGAGGATAAGCACAGGCTTTTGGTTGATGAAGATGCGGCGTGGGTTGTGCGGAGGATTTTTGGGATGGCGGCGGACGGAACCGGTTATGCGGAGATTGCCAGAAGGCTGAATGAAGAGGGGATACCGTCAAGGGTTGTTTATCACAAGATGGCAGGAGATACTTATGGAGACAGGCAGCCTCATGTAAAGGTGAAGAGGTGGTGTGCTTCTTCGGTAAGGGATATTATTACGGATGAGGTGTATCTGGGGAAGTTAATCTGGAACCGGGCGAAGTGCGGTATGGATACGGATAAGAAGGTGGTGAGGCAGCCAAGGGAGAAGTGGATCGTGGTGGAGGGACATCATGAGGCACTGGTTTCCCGGAGTGTTTTTGAGAAGGCTAATGAGGGAGTAGGGACTGCGGATAAAGCCAGAAAAGAAATGAAGAAGAGGGAAAGTATTTTTTTCTGCGGGCATTGCGGGAAGGCACTGCAGCTTAGGAGCAGGGCTAACGGCAGGTATTTCTGCGGAGGCCGGACGCAGGAGCGGGAGAATGACTGCCAGAAAGTGACTGTCAGGAAGAACGAACTGGAGGGAGCAGTGCTTTGCCAGGTGAGGAAGATGGCGGATGTGCTGGCGGCAGAGCGGGATATCAGCAGGACGGCTCAAAAGGACGGCAGGGTGGCAGTTCTTGAAAAGACGGTTGCGGAGAGTGTGAAGGAGTTGACACAGTGGAAGGGAAGGAAGATGCGGCTGTATGAGGGGTATAAGGCTGGGGAAATCAGCAGGGAGGATTATGTGGAGCGGATTGAGACGGGCAGGGTGCGGATGGAAGAGCTAGAGCGAAGCAGGCGTGAAGCGCAGGCGGAGCTTGAATGTATGAGGGAGGCTGCCGGTTCAGAGGAAGTGGCAGACGAGGAACTGGCTGGACTTTCTGTACTGGAGGTTTTTGATAGGGAGAGGTTGAAGATGCTGATTGAGAAGGTGGTTGTCTATGGGGAGGATGCTATGGAGATTGTGTGGAAGGTGAGGAATCCGTTTGAGGGTGAGGTTTCTGCCTGAAAGATAGTTCCAATTTTGGGAAAGTAGTGGTAAAATTGAGCCATGGGCAGGTGGTGTCTGTGGCTCAATTTTACTTCGCATTGGGAGGAATGATATGTATAAAGGAATCATTTTAGATAAGGTGCAGACAAACACCTTTTTGTCAATGGCCGCACAAGAGGGGTTGATTTGTGAAAAAGGGAAGACAGATGGAGTTTTTGGAACGGTGACACAGTACACGCCTTCGTTACGGTTTGCACGAATGGTCCTTGAACAATTTATTGTGGCAGGTGCAGTTTATGTAGACCCGTTTACATATGGATGTATGGATGGGGAACTGATTGAAAACGGAATTATTTTACCCTATAAAAAATATGAAAAAGATGTAGAAGGTTTTTTTACTTTTGATGTAGATATTGTTCAATTTATGATGGCAGAGAAAGGGCTTGATATCAAGTATTATACAGTAGATAAAATTAGGGAGATATTCGATGAATGGGTTGAAAAATATGATGAGTTCCAAGAGTTTGAGAATCAATACAATCTTAACTACAATAGAGTTCGGTTTCTCAAAGCATTCCAGCTTGAACCTAAAGAGGATTATACCGGTATTGATATTGACCATTTCATAGAACTTGGTGATTTTGTTTTTCATAATCCTGTCTTTGAAGTGCTTAATGAATATAGGGAGTTATTCAATATTGCTTATCATAATGATTTATTATCTCCAGTGATTGATGCTACGAATTTAGGTGTGGATGAATCCTCCAATGTTGGTGCAAAAATTTCTGTAATGGAAGGAACTGAGGCTGTTAAAATCTTAAAATATACGTCTAAAAAATTAGATAGAATATATACTGCGTCTTCATTAGAAGATAGTATCAAATTGGTGCAAACAGATGAGGCAAAGGCATATAGACGTAAAGTTGATGAGTGGATATCTGCTTTTTCTGAACAAAACTATGATAATATGCAAATGATAGAAGACGATATTGTTAAAGCCCAGAAAGCGATGAAATTTAAAGGAGTTATTGAAAATATCGGAAAGGTATGTGCAACTAGCGGAGTGATTGCCACAGTGCTTTCGCCATTTTTGCCGCCTGCAGGTGCGATTTCTGCAATAGCGACATTCGTTGGTCTGCCAACAGCTTTCTTTGATCCAACGAAGAAACATTTATGGGCTTCCTTTGGAGTCTATAGCAGATAGGGAAATAACATTAATGTAAGGATTGTTTTTTGAAGGCAGGTATGAGAATAAAATTATAAAAAATTTTTATTCCTTACTTGACACAAGCAGAGCGGGTTGAGGAAGGCCGAGCGCGGATGGAGGAATTGGAGCGGGTTATGTGTGAGGCGCGGGCAGAGCTTGACCAGGTGCGGGAGGTTTCCGGTTCGGAGGAAGTGACGGATGAGGCACTGGAGGGGCTTTCCGAGCTGGAGGTTTTTGATAAGGAGAGGTTGAAGATGCTGATTGAGAAGGTGGTGGTTTATGGGGCGGATGCTGTGGAGATTGTGTGGAAGGTGGGGAATCCGTTTAGGGGTGAAAACTCTGCTTGAAAGATGGTTCCATTTTTGAGGAAGTGGTGGTAAAATATGAGCCATGGACAGATGATGTCTGTGGCTCAAAAGCTATATAAATATATTGTTTGTGAAAGGATATGGCGTGATGGAAGGTAAAAGAACAGAATTGGAAGAAAAAATATATTGTGACGTTCAAACAGAAATAAGAAACTACTATGATAGTAATGATATAAAGTATAGGAGTAATGAAGAACCAGAGGATACCATAATAGATTTTTTATCGTATTTATATAGATTGATTCCTATAACTAAAAGAAAGGTGCATTATTCAAAGGAATTGTCAAAAAAAATTGACTTAAAAGAAATTGATGAAAAACAGGCTGAAATACTAAAACAATATTCAGATGCTTTTTCAGAAGGAAAAAATATGAATGTTTTTTTATCAAACAATATAAAAGAACCTAAAAAGCCCGATTTTTTATTATATACATGGCATTTATATCATTTACATATGAGTGGCAAATTTGTTGAAGATATAAATCAAATGAAAAATAATAGAAGTGACACACAATTACTATGCATAATTAATATGAGAGATGTATACTTTGTAGATGTAATATCACATCCAAAGAAAGCGGAAGAATATTTTGATCTACAAAAGATGAAGATAATAAAAGAAAATGGTTGGATGGAAAAGATTGGTTTTTATGAAATAAAAGATATGATTCCTGAATCTTTAGAACCTAAAATAACGGAGATTAATGAAATTTTTGAACTATATAAGCTAGGTATTAATTTGTCATTTGAGTTTGACGGGAAAGCCTATTCCCCGTTAGCTCAAATGAGCCAAGCTAGAAGACCGGTTGATGCTACCCAAAAATTATTTGAGATTAATAGGAAAATATCTAAACTTAATAATGTAACAGGAACATATATGGGGTTTCAATTTGACAAAGAGATTGACGATTTAGTTGGATATGTTAAGTTTGGGACACCATCAGGAGAAGTGAAGTTTAATATTTTCTAGTGAGATGGTTATTTGAATATTGAGTATATAACGGTAAAATATGAGCTATGGGTAAACAATGTCCATGGCTCTAACAATATTTGAAGAAATTTTTATTCCTTACTTGACACGGGCAGATTTGGTTTTATATAACCGACTATTAAGATGCTATGTCCTTATAGATTTTAAAATTGATGAACTTACGCATCAGGATTTAGGACAGATGCAGATGTATGTGAATTATTTTGACCGTTATGAAAGGGTCGAAGATGAAAATCCAACGATTGGTATTTTACTTTGTAAGCAGAGTGATGAGGCTCTTGTGAATTTGACACTTCCAGAGAATGCTAACATTTATGCAAAAGAATATAAACTATATCTGCCAGATAAAAAGTTGTTACAGAGAAAATTGAAGGAATGGTTAGATGAGGAACAGAAAAATAATCAATGTTAACAACTTAGTAGTGGTATGGTATCAGTAGCGAAAATACAGCATTAAATTAACCGGAATATAACAAATAGTATATTTGATGAAAGAAAAAAGGGCAG